>CAYXBG010000054.1:0-12148 GCA_964463145.1 uncultured Acidobacteriota bacterium | reverse complement strand
TTCGAGAATTCGTAACTTTTCGGCTGTTCGATCCCTTGGGGAACGGATCCAGGACGTGTATGGAGGGAGTGGTCCTCCTCCACGAGTTTATAAAGTTGAGCACCATCTAGCCCATATTGCCTCCAGTTTCTTTTGTTGCCCCTGGGATGAAGCTATGTGCATAACAGTGGATGGCTTTGGAGATTTTGTATCTACAATGCTTGCGGTTGGTCGCGGGAACTCCATTGAGGTTTTCAAGAGAGTGCATTACCCACATTCGTTGGGTCTTTTCTACACAGCGCTTACTCAATACCTGGGTTTTCCGAAATATGGTGATGAATACAAAGTCATGGGGCTTGCCGCCTATGGTGACTTGAGCTTCGTGCCACAGGTAAGAAAGCTAGTGCCTTGTCTAGGAGATGGCACATTCTGTCTCGATCTAAGCTACTTTAGCCATCTTTCAGAAGGAGTAGATATGACCTGGGAGGGGGGAGAACCTCTTCTAGGTAGGGTATTTTCCCAAAAACTCGAAAAACTGCTAGGTTCCCCTAGGCGCACCGGAGAAGAGCTATCGCAAAAGCATATGGATATAGCCGCCTCCGTCCAAGCAGTCTACGAGGAGCGCTTCTTTTCCCTCATCCGTGTGACCCAGAAGAGGACCGGGCTACGGAAATTAGCTCTTGCTGGCGGGTGTGCAATGAACTCACTGGCTAACGGGAAAATATTTAATCAAGCAGACATTGAGGATGTCTATATTCAACCGGCTGCTGGTGATGCTGGCACTGCTTTGGGGTCTGCCCTATATGTTCAGCATTGCGTTCATGGAAACGAACGGAATTTTATTATGGAGCACGCTTGTTGGGGGCCGGGATTTGATGAAGGTCGTATACGTCAGGCAGTGGCAAAGGCAATCCCTGGGTCCAATGGCAGGAGTGGACAGTTTGGAGATTTTAATGTGCAAGAGGGGTTGGAGGAAGTTGCGTTGGTAAGAGATACAGCCAACGCTCTTGCAGAGGGACAAGTAGTTGGTTGGTATCAAGGGCGGTCCGAGTGGGGTCCTCGTGCGCTCGGCAATAGATCTATTTTGGCGGATCCACGCAGGCCGGATATGAAAGAGATTCTTAATTTGAAGATAAAAAGGCGCGAGCCCTTTAGACCTTTTGCCCCCTCGATATTGGAAGAAAAAGTGGCGGACTGGTTCAGCATTAGTTACCCCGACCCTTTCATGGCCAAGGTTTATCCTTTTCTACCCGAGAAGCGCGAAGCGCTTCCAGCAGTTACTCACGTGGATGGTACCGGACGTTTGCAGACCGTATCGAAAAAAATCAATCCTCTCTATTGGAGTCTTATAAAGGAGTTCGAGCAACTAACAGGGGTCCCCGTCATTCTCAATACTTCTTTTAACGAAAACGAACCGATTGTTAATACTCCCGAGGAAGCCCTAGATTGCTTTCTTCGCACGAAAATGGACCGAATTGTATTGGGTAGGACAGTGGTGAAAAGGGTGCAGCCTGGCGTGCCTTAAAGTATTCAAACATCGAATATGTGATTGCTGTGATACAACGTTTAATTTCCGGTCTGGGATTGTCCGGCAGTATTATCTTAGTCTCTCTTGTAGGCAGGGTTGTTTCTGTTCCGGTGCTCTTGACCTATTGGGGCACGGAAATGTACGGGGAGTGGGTTGTTCTTACCAGCCTGGTGGCTAGTCTTTCGGTTCTAAATCTTGGGGTGCAATCTTACGCAGGCAATCGGATGATTGCTTGCTATGTTCGCGAAGAGACTAAAGAAGGAACCCGGATTTTGCACGCAGCTCTTCGGCTTTATTTGGTCCTCTGTAGTCTTGCGTTTCTGGTTACGCTTTTCCTGGTACTCTGGCCATACACGATGCAATGGTTGCGCATCACTAGTATGTCGACTTTGCATGCGCGAGTAATCCTAGCTGTTCAGGGTGGCATCGCTACGTACGCTGTTTTTGGTGGCCTGCTGATGGGGTTATTTCGTGTCGCGAAACAGTATCCACGACAACTCGCCTACAGTCTTGTTGAGAGAGTCATTCTACTGGGTACTCCCCTTTGGATTGCATGGTTGGGTGGGGTGCCAGTTCACAGTTCATTGATGGTAGCTCTTTTGATGGGGGTAGTATCAATCATTGCTTTGCGTGATGTTTTTCGACGGACCCCGTTCTCAATTGGCTTGTCAGGGGCTTCTTGGGGTGATTCTCTGGCTCTGGTAATTCCTAGTATCAGTTTTTTTGGGGTCTCTGTTGCGGCTACTCTACTCTCCACCGGTATGATTGTGGCCATCTCGAAAACGTCAGGTGGCCTAGCGGTTGTTGTTTTCACGACGACACTGATGTTAACGAATCTACTCCGATTGGTCATTCAGCAGGGTATGAATGTTCTCTGGCCAGAGATAACCTCCATAGCTGCACAAGCGGGGGAATCTAAAAGGTTGGTACAGTGGCACCGACTCGGCCTGAAATTGGTTTGCACGATGGCCTTAATTGCTGGTACGACAATTGTTCTTCTAGGGCCTGATATTCTTGTTGCCTGGACTCGCGGCAGAGTTGAGATCGATGTAGGGCTTAACCAGCTGCGCGTTCTATATTTGTTGATACAGGCTCCGGCTCTGGTAAGTAACGTTTTTGGCTTAGCAACTAACCATCAGAAAGAATTGCTATTCTTGCATTTCATCGTTGCAGGAATTTCTCTTCTCGTCGCTTGGTTCCTTATCTCGTATTTGGGGATTTCAGCTGCGGCTATAGGGTTAATAGTAGGCCAAATAGTTGGAACTATCTGGAGTTTCGGGCTAGCCTGTCACTGGACCTCAGACGAGTGGAGAGGTTTGGTTAGTGATGTTTTAGGTAGAGGCTTCCTCCCCATATCTGTAGTTTTTTTGGTTACTTATGCGCTTGCTGAGGCTCCAGTGGGACTGCAGGAGAGTATATTGGGAGTCTTCTTTGTAGTCTTGCTTACTTTAGTCGGTGCGTGGAAGTTATGGTTTACAAAGTCGCAGGTAAATTTATTCATGAGTAAGATGAATGAAGGTTTTCAGGTTCTGCGTGGCATGGGTAAGGCGTCCGCATGAGGAACCAGTCAACAGTTGATCCTTGGGCATCCGGGATCCAAGCTACTATTGCTTGGATGAAAGTCTGATTCTGATGAATTTGATAGATAAAACTACAGGTGTTCGTGTTTTGTTTGCAGGCCAATATTGGCCTGGTGCAAATACTCTTTACATAGCCCGTGCATTTGAAGACTGTGGAGCCATTGTCCGGATCCTGAATGAGACGTCTATTTATCCAGCTGAATGGTGGTCGAGACCAGGGAAACTTATCCGAAAAGCACTGATGCCTCTCATTAGACGCGAGTGGAACAGTCAACTTTTGGAGCTTTCTGAAAAATTTAAACCGGATTTAGTGTATTTAAGTAATGCTGGTTTTGTTGCCACAAAAACTCTGGAGTTATTACGTTCTCGGGGTATACCCGTGATGTGTTTCTATCACGATATCACCTGGAATCGGCCAGGCGATAGATTCATTGAGAAGGTGAAGTATTTCGATCTTGTCAGTACTACCAGGGGTTGGCAGGAGGATCTAATTAGAAATGCTGGTGCCCGTGCTGTCAAAATTGTCCGGTTTGGCTACGATCCCCTAGCGCATCGACCGATAATATGCAGTGGATCTGCAAATCAGAAATATGGGGCAGATGTGACTTTTGTAGCAACGAATGGTCCCCATCGGGCAAAACTTCTGGAGCAACTCTTGGCGGACGGTTTTTCTCATTCTTTCCGTTTGTGGGGCGGTTTTTGGAATAGACTTCCGGAAACTAGTGTCATTCTTCCATTTTGGCAAGGAAGATCGATTCACGAGCAGGAAATTAGAGTAATATATGCCAATACGAAGATCGCTTTACATTGGCCCAGGATTGAACCGAAGAGTGACGACTGGATGTTCAGATTAGGGGACCAGCATAATAGTCGGACCTTCCAAATACCGGCCTGCGGGGGCGCATTGATGCTAGCATTGAGAACGGAGGAACATCTTAATTTTTTTGAAGAGGACTATGAAGCTGTGTTCTTTGACGATCCAGATGAGCTTAAATATAAGCTCGGCTATTGGCTAGACCCCTCCCGAGATCAGGCAAGACAAGATATCGTAATAGCAGCTCGCGAGCGCTGCCTAAGTGAGGACTATTCCTATCGGCCAGTCGTCCGACAATATCTCCAGCATTTTGGCCTGGATATGGCAGGGGATCTCCCGTCGAAAGGTATGGAATAAGTGGATCAGCTGCCCAGCATTCAGCATATGAGAAAAAAGCCTCGCCGCGTCATCTTCGGATCAAAGATCCGTACGTTGGTGTGGTCCTTTATATTCATAGTTTTTATCGTGGGCCTAATACTACCCACCGAAATGAACCTTGTTTTGGCAAGTGTTTTTGCACTGAATTTTGGGCTTATGGCGTTCGGTCTGGTCTTCATGCATAGGCGAAGAATTTTACTTTCACCTCCAGCCATATTTTTGGTGACATCCATACCCTTTTACACCTTTGGGAACATCGGCGACTTGACAGATCAGAAAAGCTGGATTCTAAGTCACCAAGGTGCGCTTGAGAATTATACACTTGTGGGGATTCTGTCCTCCCTTGGCCTGGTTGTCTATTTGTGGTCTCTAGTAAGGTTTAACAGGGTCGGTAGAGGAACGATGGTACAAGGCTCAGTCTCGCAGCAGGACTCCGCGAGGGCCAATGAATTGCTAGAGCGATGTGTTTCGTTCAAGAGCATACTTGGCACTGCGGTTACGGCTGTTGTGATGCTGGCCTACCTATCCTGGAATTACGATTTTGTGGGCGGCTACTTTATTGATGTCAATTCACAATTTGACAAATACCTGGCTGGAACAATGTATAGCTTCGTATTTTTAAGCGGGCTACTTGCGGTTGTTGGAATACTCAAAGGGAGAGGGGCTATGCGGTTCCTGGGTGTTGCAGTACTCTCCCTGGGGCTGTTATTGGTGCTAATGATGAGGTCGAGATCTACACTGGGATTCCTCATTGTTTGCCTATTAGCTGTTTGTCTCACCGTCTTGCCTCTGTCCACAAAATATCTAGCTCGGATGGTTGGAGTAGGGTTACTGCTTTTGGTTGCCCTCTTGGGGTTGGGTACGGTCGTCAAAGATGCTCAAAGAGAGAATAGGCTACAAGCAGCAACAGCATCTATGATGGACAATCTGGGTTCTGTCGTGGCAGTTTCGACACAGGATGCAACTCGGCTTTTCTTTTCTAGTGTAGCAGTCCATGGGCCGACCCGGATGGCAGGTTTTGAATTCCCTGCCTCCGTAATGATGGCTTTTGATAATGGAGCGGAGCCGATGTATGGCAAAGCTCTGCTTAATTCTGCTCTAGCCTTTTTGCCAGCAACATTGCGCCCTGAAGGCACTTATTCAGAGAGGCACGCTATAGGTGAATTCTATCGGCCCTACGGATTTATACACAATGATATGCCTGGCATAGTGCTCTCTACGGGTTTAGCAGAATTAGGTCCTGTGGGAGTTATCCCCGTGTTTATGCTCTTTGCCATATGGCACAGTCTGTTGTGGAAAATTGCATGCCGTTCGGAAGTTTTCTTTCTCGCGTACCTGGCCCATATTCCAGCTCTTATGAGGATGGATCTGCTTTGGGATAGTTTTTTTCATTCGCTCCGGATTGGTATTGTAATGATGGTTGCCCTCTATATTCTGTTGCCTCTGATGCAAAAAATTAAAAAGAAGAACCGACGGTGGGTGCGATCACTCAATCCTCAAATCCGTCCAGACCTGCAGATGAAAACGGATAGGCCGTCAATCTAGTGTAAAATACCGGGATTCATGACAGAATAGGTGTAAGGGTTAAGCTATGAAGGCCCTGCCTAGTAAGGGAGATTATCTGACATTATGTACAATATGGGTTCACCGTTAGGATCGATTCTCCGCCATTCTCGATTCTATATGCGGCATCATACTCCGAAGAGATTGGCGAATCTTGTGCGTACTGCACAGGCTCTTTTAACAAGACCCATCCACACTCCCAATATGCCCATCTCAATAAAAATTGAGTCCTCAGCAGCATGCCAGCTTCGTTGTCCGGGATGCTTGCAGTCAGATCCTAGTTTCAAGGAGAAAACTCGCGGGCGCGTGATGAGCCTTGATCTTTTCAACTCATTGTTGGACCAAGCTGCCGATCAGCTCTATCGGATCCAGTTCTACTATAACGGTGAGCCTTTCATTAACGATCGTTTGCTAGACATGATAGGGAGTGCGGATAAAAGAGGTGTCGGCTCTCAGGTAAGCACCAATTTCTCATTTAACAAAGACGATCTGTTCTATCGAGATGTGGTGGAATCTGGACTTGAACATTTAATTATCAGCATGGATGGAACGGATGCTGAAACCTATTCCAAATACCGTATTGGTGGACGGTATGAGTTGGTCGAGCATGGGCTGAGACAGGTCGTTAAATGGAAGAAGAAGCTGGGTTTAAGCAAGCCTATAGTGGAATGGCAGTTCATTATTTTCGAACACAATAAACACCAAATTGAACAGGCAAAAAAAATGGCTAAAGAAATCGGTGTGGATCGTCTTTGCCTAAAGTACGATGGGTATTCTGATCCGGATACCTGGGAAGATCAGCACAAAAAAGTTGATCGGCGAACACGTCGTATGCTGCAAATGAATAGTTGTCTTTGGCTGTGGGGTGCCCTAGTAGTCGACTGGAATGGTATCGTTAATCCCTGCTGCAACAAGGCTATGGACTATGAAGTCGGCGATTTAACAAACACTCCACTCCGACAGATCTGGAACTCGGATGAGATCAAGGAACTGAGACGCTTTGTTAGGCGCAATCCTGAAGAACGCAAGAGAGAGGAATTCCAATCACATCCTTGCCAGGGCTGTAATTTCATAATGTGAGCGATGCAGCATGAGGGAATTACATCGGGTGGAGCCACACTCCATTCTCTACCTAGTCCCGCAGTATGATATTCCAGCCGGTGGCTTGGAAGTTTACACTCGCCAATCATGGGAGATTTTTAAATCCTACGCAGCCCTTCGAGGAGTGACTGTCCGTTGTCTAGCTTTCAAGGATCAAGGTCCGAGCAACTATCTGGAACATCGCATTGAAGACGGGGAAATACTTGGATGTAATGGCAGTAAGCTAGGCTTCTTACTTAGGGCCACCTTGTGTGCCCTTAAATACCCTAAAAGCCTATTGATTGTCGGTCATATCAGACAATCTCCAGTCGCCTGGCTACTACGCAAGCTTCGCCTAATTCACAGCCATATTTTACTTATATATGGATATGAGGCTTGGGATAAATTAGCTTTACTGCAAGGACTCGCGACGCATCGAGCGCGATCGGTCATCACGATCTCGGAATATACGGCGAGCCAATTCTGTACGCATAATTCTGTCCCTCCTCAAAAAATAGAGATAGTGCCTCCGAGTCTCCCAAAAGCTGGTATTGCTGCCTTGTCCGGTACCCGCAAGAAGGACTTCAGAGTGTTCAGGGTTTTATCTGTCGGAAGGCTGCAGAAAGGTCACGAACTGAAGGGGTTTGATCAAATTTTACAGTCTATGGTTCGCGTAAAGGAAGCTGGTCGGGAAGTACACTTGAATGTTGTGGGAGACGGGGATGACCGTAGCCGTCTTCAGAAGCTAGCTGAAAGTCTAGGAGTTGCTAGGAATGTGACCTTCCTTGGCCGTGTATCGGATCAAGAACGTACTGAGCAGTATAAAAAATGTGATGTTTTTGTGCTTCCCAGTCAGAAAGAAGGGTTCGGTATCGTCTTTACTGAGGCGATGTCCTTTGGGAAACCTTGTATCGGAGGTAACAATGGAGGTACCCCGGAAGTGATAGAGCACGGGACAACCGGCTATCTCGTAGGTCATGAGGATGTGAAACAGCTTTCCGAGTACCTTATTCGTTTATCCGATAGCCCAGAACTATGTGAGGAACTAGGACGAAACGGGTACCAGAAAGTTTTGGACTGCTACACTTTTGCATCAATGAAATCCAAATGGTTTAACGTTTTAGATAAATTGATTGAGGGATGATATTTGGGTTTAGGCTGATGAGCCTGGAGGTCGTAGGACTCACTCGGTGTTAAATGCGTGAACAGATGGGTTCTTATCTAGAGTCTTCTAAAGGTCGGTCAGATCCTTGCTTGAAAGTATTGATTAGTGCGGTTGCGGCAAAGTCTGGAGGGGCAGAGACTTACGTCAGAAACTTGGTCCGAGATCTTCCGAAAAGAAATGTGGATTTGGACTATGTTCTCTATGTTCCCGATTCTCTAGCCAAGGAACTGAGTCAGCGCACAGCAAGAATTAAAATCGTTGGGGTCTCTGTCGGATATCAAGGCCCATGGAAAAGACTTTGGTGGGATCAGATTACGCTCAGAAGGATTTTGGTGAAAGAGAAGATTGATGTTTTGTTTTCCACGTCTGATTTCGGGATGGTCTTTGCTCCTTGCAAGCAACTTCTTTTTGTGAGGAATGGGCTATTCTTTTCTGAAAGATTCCAGGTCGGTTTCTTGCCGAAAAGACGCTGGCACACAAGATTGATATTCAGACTCCAGAAGTTGTTTTTGTGTGGATCTATAAAGTGTGCAGATAAAGTTATGGTGGCATCTCAAAGCATGCTGGAGAGTATCCGGCGGACGGTGACGATTTCTCAAGACAAGGCCGTAGTGAACCATTTTGGGGTCCCACTAAAGAAATTTTCTCTGAAAAATAAGATGAAATACTCGACAGATCGATCCGACCCAATCAAGTGGCCCGGGCATCGCCGGTTCAGCTATATTGCTGAGTACGCCGATTATAAGAATTTTGGGACCCTTCTTGAGGCTATTGAAATAGCGGCAGGTCCAGATGGGGATGGGCTAACTGTTGTTTTAACTATCAAGAGATCAGACCTCGACCGTGTCGATACCTCTACACGTAATAGAGACAAAGATTTACTGAGTCATCCTAGATTGGAGCCTCTATTAAGACTCGTAGGGGCGGTTCCTTACGAAAAAGTTGAGAGTGTCTATCGAGACACCGACATCTTTCTTTTCCCATCGTTAGTAGAATCTTTTGGACATCCTCTAGTGGAGGCCATGGCCTCTGGCTTGCCAATAATTGCCTCTGATACGACTGTCAATAGAGAGGTCTGTGGCGATGCAGCAGTGTACTTTGATCCTCAAAACGCATCTGATTTTGCCCAATCAATAATGCGCGTTCGGGAGGATGTTGAGTTGAGAAGTAAGCTACGAGAAAATGGTCTTCTCCGAGTCCGCACAATTTTTGATTGGGAGCAACACGTGACGAGATTGATCGATGTGTTTAATCAGATGGAAACCCAAGTGCAGGTAAACTAGATGCAGCGCCACTATTCCTACACTGCGGAGAGAGACTACTATAAACAGAATTGGCCTACTGAGCCGCAGCCATATCTTCATCTAGAGTCATATCTTCGTTGCTGGATGAACCCAGATGAGATCTTTTCCGACAAGAAAATATTGACCATTGGTGCAGGGGAGGCAGTCTATGAACGTCTGATAGCAGAGAAGTTTGCCCCGGAAAAAGTAATAGCATCAGATCTTTTCCCGGAGCGCATGTCTCCTGTTTGCCTTGCTAATAAAGCCCCGCATTTGAGTTTTGTTGCTGGCGACTGTCTTCGATTACCTTTCCGTGCCGAAGTTTTCGATGTTGTGTTCGGTAGCCTTGTTCTCCATCAGATAGGAAATTTGAGTGCTGTTGTGACCCAAGTCAGGCATGTTCTCAAGCCTGGAGGGGTCTATGTGGGGATAGAAATAAATCCGTGGCATCCTCTCCATGTCTGGAGACATTTTTTTGCCCGGCATTCTGAAAATCAATTTCAGTTATCATCCAACGACCTTTCGGTTTTTTCAAATCTGGGGTTTCAAGTCGATATTAAATATTTCTGGGGACGGTATCCTAAACTACGCAATCGACTACTTATGACGACAATGGGTATTGTTGCAAAAAAGGAAGGACTGTGAGCCTAAGAGTCTTCAGTGATTAAATGACTCAGGGATCGAGCCCGGGTTTTCTCGGGCAGGCTCGGAGTGGCACGAATTAGCCAGGGGAGAGATTCAGTGGATAGCAAAAAAAGCACATCGACGAATACGGAAGTCCAACGCCTGCACCATGCAGGCTTAGAGGTCCCTGATCCACAGCGCATTCGCAAGGCTCTCAGGCTAATCAGGGACGAGCCGGAAGGGCATCTGCTTGATATAGGTTATTCTAAAGGTAGTTTTGCCGACTACCTAGTCGAGGCTGGTTGGGATTGCACCGGTTTGGATATAAGTCCTCATGAGCACCCTCGTATTAAGACGATCCAGTGTGACATCTTAGATGGGTTGCCTGTTGAGAGTGAATTCTACGACGTCGTAACCGCCGGTGAAGTAATAGAGCATACCCTGCAGGAAGGAGATTTTCTCGATGAATGCTATCGTGTCCTAAAGCCCGATGGGAAGCTTCTGTTAACGACGCCTAATCTAGCATTTTTTCTCAATCGCTTTCTCGTTCTAGCAGGGCGGGTTCCCATGTTTGTCTATGCCCCGTATCACTACCATTTTCATACTAAGAAAACTCTGACTGAACTTGCAGCCCAGCATGGGTTTGAAGTGGATCGAGTTATTGCAAGTCACGTGCTCTATTCAACGAGAAGGCATCCTAGTGGCAAGATTTTTGAATGGTTAGCTGATCTTTTTCCGACCTTCGGTGCTCACCTCATTCTTCTTGCGAGGAAGGTGAAGTGAAGGAGATGAACAGCCCAATATCCATATTTGTTCTCACCTTCAATGAAGAGAAAAACATTCGCCGCTGCCTGGAATCGGTTTCGGATTTCAGCGATGATATTAGTGTCGTTGATTCCTATAGCACCGATGCAACTCTTTCCATCTGTGAGTCTTTTGGGTGCCACATCTACCAAAATTCCTTTGTTAACCATGCGATTCAGTGCAACTGGGCGTTGGATAACATCCCCTTTAAATACGAATGGATCATGCGTCTAGATAGTGATGAAATTGTGCCCACAAAACTCAAGAGTGAGCTGGGAGAGATGGTGGCTGATGCGAGTGACGAGTTCACTGGCATTTTTCTCAACCGGCGCATGTATTTCATGAACCGATGGCTAAGGCATGGCGGTATCTATCCTCATCACATTCTGCGTGTTTTTAGGCAGGGTGTGGGCCGTTACGAAGAAAAAACGGAAGAGCATTTTGTTCTGAGTAAAGGTGAGGCGATGTGGGCCAGGAACGATTTTTTGGAAGATAATCGGGCAAACAATCTGAAGTACTGGTTGCAGAAGCATGATGATCTGTCTGATGGTGAAATAAGGGATACTCTGCAGGAGACTCGGAATGATGCAGCTGATATGAAGCCACGGTTGTTTGGTGTAAAAGTAGAACGGACCAGATGGCTCAAAACTAACGTATACTGCCGCTGCCCATTATTGCTTCGGGCGGGGCTGTATTTTTTCTATAGGTATATTTTTAGAAGAGGTTTCCTAGATGGGGTGCCTGGCCTAATATTTCACGTTCTGCAGGGATTTTGGTACCGCTTCTATGTGGATGCCAGAATATACGAGACCCAATCGGGTTGGGAGCTAAAAGAAGATGATTATGACCGGATTTGAGGTGCACTAGTGATTAAACCATTTTACTTGGACCTAAGTACTCAAGAGATAGAGTCGATTCAAAAAAAATTAGGAGAGATTTTGGTAGGAGGGACTTTGATTTTAGGTCCCTACACTGAGCAATTTGAATCGCAGTTTGCAAATTACATCGGATGTAAACATGCAGTGGCTTTGAACTCTGGGACATCTGCTCTAGAGGTTCTTCTAGACCTGAAGGGTGCAAAGGGCCGGGAGATAGCAGTTCCAACAAATACAAATTTTGCAACCGTAGCTGCCATTCTGCGAGTCGGAGGCCAGCCCGTTTTCATGGACATGACCTCCAGTCATTTTGTCCCTAATTTGGAAATATTGGAGATGACCATAAAGCGGCATCCAAATGTGGCAGGGGTTGTATGGGTTCATATCGGAGGCATTATCGCCCCAGATTTTGAGGCTGTAGCTGAGTATTGTAGGGCTCGCGGCATTTTTTTGATTGAGGATGCTGCCCATGCGC
>CAYXBG010000053.1:0-12240 GCA_964463145.1 uncultured Acidobacteriota bacterium | reverse complement strand
ACGCGCAATTTTGATGGCAAGGTTGTGCTGGCATTTCAACCCGCCGAAGAAGGCCCCCCCATGGGTGAAAATGGCGGCGCAAAAATGATGATTGAGGAGGATGTGCTGAGTAATCCAAAGGTAGACGCGATCATAGGGCTACATATTGCGCAGCTCTCTCGTGTGGGTACCGTACTTTACCGTCCCCTTGGTTTCATGGCTAGTGCGCAGAGCTTCGACATCGAAATCACTGGGAGCCAGACACATGGGGCTCAGCCGTGGAGTGGCATCGATCCGATTGTGGTTGGTACGCAGATTATTAATAGCCTACAAACGATTGTGAGTCGCCAGATAGATATTATTAAGCATCCTGTTGTAATAACTATCGGCCGGTTCCAGGCGGGAGTACGCCATAACATTGTGCCAGGGAAGGCGTTACTCAGTGGCACTATTAGGACTTTTGATGCTGAAGTGCGTACTCAGGTACACGAAAAAATCAGACGGATTGTGCAGCAAGTAGCTGAGTCTCAGGGCGCTACCGCTACGACTTACATTGATTCAGGGGCGCCGGTTACTTACAACGATTCAGCACTCACGGCTCAGTTGCTACCAACCCTTAAGGAAATTTATGGGGAGGATCAAGTAATGCTAACGGATCGAGTAGGTTTGGCGGAGGATTTCTCATTCTTTCAGGAGAGAGTACCAGGATTTTTCTTTTTTATTGGTGGTCGTCCCAGCGATATCCCTTCAAGTGAGGCGATCCCGAATCACTCACCTTTTTTCTATGTGGATGAAGGTGCTCTACCACTAGGTGTACATGGAATGTCTCGCTTGGCGGCGGATTATCTTAGAGATCGCAAAGGGGAATAGTTGGGTCCGTTCGCAACTTTTGACTTCAAAGGAGTTTATTAAGTTGCGTAGGTTCTTTCAACAACGTGAAGAAATCCCACCACTAAGATTATGGGGGATTGTCTAATCAGGGATTACACAGGAAGCCCAACCAACCGTTGTTAGTTTATTGTCAGATGCTCTGCGTATCCACACTTCGAGTCCCACCTTGGTCTCATTCGTTTTGATTTTTTCAATATCAATGACTTTGGCCGTGAGTGTGATGGGATCGAAAACCTCAAGTGGATTGATGAACTTCAAACGAAGCCAACCTTTGGTAAACCAAGGGGCTCCGAATGCTTTTGTCAAATATTCCCCGACAAGACCTACTTGCTGCTGACCTTGTACGATCGGCATGCGTAGCTTCCCCTGACGAGCAACGAGTAAATCGCTATGTGTATTCCTGACATATTCACCAATCCTTGAAAAAACGGCGGTTTGTTCTGCAGTAACTACTTTATCTACTGAAGCTAGGACATCATTGACTTGAACGTCCGAGAGAATTTCCTCGATGATTGTCGCTCCATCTGGAATCTCACCTGTTACTCTCTTGGTGGGCGTGCTACTGCCACGGCCACCAAGTACACCAGGTACAGTTCTCAAGATTTCGAGGCCTCGATGACGAATGATAGTCCGTCCATCTTCACCAATAGCCTTTGCTTCCATGACAACATAGCCTTGTCCACGCCGTTCATAGGCTTCAACATAAGTGCCGGATAAAGTGACCTGCTCGTTCAGGAATACGGGGTTCTCAAACCACAATTGTTCTTCGGTGTGGAACCCAACTGTTTTGCTGCCACTATATTTCAGTGTGAACAGCTGTAATAAGTCATTTCCGAGCAAGCAAGACTGTCCAATCCTCTTGCCGTTAAAAGGGCTCTTATCAAGATACCAGGGGCTTAGATCATCTTGAGTAAAGGCGAATCGCTTAATCTTATGATCGTCAACAGTGATGACAATCGGACCGAAATCTTCTGGTATTTCGAGGTTTTCGAATACAGGATCTTTTAAGCCTGCTTCCAAGTTTTCAGTATATGCAGCTCGCCGAGGATCAGTTAAATCTCTCCAGGGTTTCTTGGTAGTGTTATCTGTAGTCATCTAATTCCTATTCCTTGAAGTGTATCTACTGTAACCACTCAATAGTTATGTATTTTGAAGGCCTTTGATTATAAGAGATACAAAGATGCAAAAAGATCTTGTCCTAAGTTTTTTAAACGCACTAATCCTGCCATTGTTTGGTCTATACTATTAGATGAATTAAATAATGAAATCAATTAGGAGCGGAAATGACTAAATTTTTAGTGCTTGCAATTGCCCTGGTTTCCCCCGGGCTAAGCTATGCTGATTCCCATAAAGGTAAAGATAACAGTTCGAAGCCCGTTTCTGAGAAAACTTGGAAAAGAGAAGATTGTTTGAAAATCAGCGAAGCTGCTGGACTGCTTCTTTACCAATCGGGTGAGTTGCTAAAAGCATCTGAGAATCAGAGGAATCTTGGAAAAAAGAGAGAAGCAGCAAGGAGTTTCGAGCTTGGCTTGGGACTCTCTGAAGTGTCCGCAAATTTTGCTAGAAATTTCGAGGCATTCTGCAAGTAGTAGTTTGTCACGTAATCTAGTTAAACTGACCGATAGTAATCTTACTCAATAGCTGCATTGAAGAGGCCCTGTAATGGAGTAAGAACCCATGGGTGATATGGTGAATACTCCCATTTGGTGCAACTGGATTCGTTTTCTGTTTCCTTCTTCTCTGGGTGTGTTGTTTTTCCTGACCCCCATAATCATTGATGAACAATTCACCATCGGAATGGCTTTTTTTGGTGATTTTTTCATTGATAACTTTCGCCCGCAACTTTCACAATTAGCAGGTATTTTTATTGTCAGCTCTGTTTTCTTGACTCTATTATTTGCCACAAAATCCGGAGCCAAAAATAAGCTCTACTGGCTTTCGGATTATTTGACCATGCATCCATTTTGGTTCGCCATGCGCTTGTTTGGAGCGATTGCAGCCACAGCTTATCTATTCCAAATAGGTCCAGATTTTCTTCTGGACAGTTCGACTAGTGGTATGACACTGGGTCATCTAATTCCTATAACCATGGTCTATTTAGGCATCGCAACGATATTCCTGCCACTGTTGACCGATTTCGGATTAATGGAAATGGTTGGTGTATTGATGAGCCGGATTTTTGACAAGCTGTTTAGGCTGCCCGGCCGTTCAGCGATTGATGCATTAGCTTCGTGGATGGGTTCTGGTCCAGTAGGTGTTTTTATTACAACACAACAATATGAGCGAGGATTTTATACTGGCAGAGAGGCAGCGGTTATTTGCACTAATTTCTCTGTGGTTTCGGTTTCGTTTGCCTTAGTAGTTATCGAGTCCATCGGTCTAGGACACCTATTCCTGCCTTACTATCTCTCTATAATGGTGATTGGATTTTTTGCCGCTTTAATTACTCCGAAGTTGCCTCCGTTAAATAGAATTAAAGATGAATTTATTGATGGTGGCAGCGATACCACAGATCGGTCGTTTGCTGAAAATCGCAGTTTAATTTTTACTGCTACAGCAGAAGCACTCAAGCGGGCCAGCAACAGTCCGTCTCCAAATGAGTTGCTGCAACGTATCGGTCGGAATATATCAGAGATCTGGCTATCTTTGATTCCAGTAGTAATGGGCCTCGGCACGATGGCGCTAATTTTAGCGGAATACACCCGGGTATTTGATTGGTTGGGCGCACCGATCGTCCCCATTCTCAATCTTTTTCAAATCGAGGAGGCGCCCATCGCAGCACCACTGATGCTAGTGGGTTTTACGGATATGTATCTACCGGCTTTAGTAGGTGTAAAGATTAATAGTGAGTTGACACGTTTTGTTGTAGCCACTGTATCGGTTACACAGCTAATTTATATGTCTGAAGTTGGTGTGTTAATTGTTAAATCCAAAATTCCTTTAGGATTCTTAAACGTTGTACAAATATTTTTATTGCGGACGATAATCTCTTTACCGATCGCAATAATAATGGGTCATCTAATTCTTTAGTCACTAGAACAGAGCACCGCCTATTTTTGTCTCTTAAACTACTACTGCTCTGTCATTACAAGCGTTGTATTGCTTCTAATAGCGATGCCAGCTCTAATTTCTGGATAGAGGACTCCTTCATCTAGCACGACTGCGCCATTAACTAAGACATATTGAATGCCTTGGGAAGGTTGGGTCGGATCAGTGTAAGTCGAACGGTCCAACACTGTTTCAGGATCGAATATAGTGATATCGGCATCCGCCCCCACTCTTAGCCGGCCTTTATTGCGCATTGCTGGCACAAAAGATTCGAGACGACGAGCTGGTTCGATTGTCATACGTCTTAGTGCATCCATTAAAGTAATAAGCTGTTTCTCACGGACATAATGGCCGAGTACTTTGGCATAGGTGCCTGAACTGCGCGGATGTCCTTTACCATCGAGGATTCTTCCATCACTGGCAATCATTGTTAGAGGATTTCTGAGTGCGGCTTGAGTTTGCTCTTCGGTGCGACTAAATGTAATCATGCGTCCACCGGTTTTCCGGTAGCGTGCGAAACTTTTTCGTGTCAGGCGCTCGCCAGTGGCTAACCACATATTTTGTTGGAACTGATCGTCCTCCCAACTCTCCCAATCATCGAACAGTGCGGAAGCGATGTCGGAATGACTTGCCTCATAAGGATACATTTCCGTTGTTACATCCTGGCCAGCGTCACGAGCACTTTGAATGATTCCTAGAAACTCATTCAGCCTCGACCCTCCACTGGAATTAGCATGAACGATATGCAGTGATGTACCTGCTTTATTTGCGATATCTAGAATTTGTTGCAGTCCTGTTAATCCACCTCGAGTATGAATGTGGGCAGCGGCTCCGGCTTCTGTAGCAATATCCAGCATTGCCTCAAATTCAGCTTCCGTAGCTGCGGGTGTATAAGCTAATCCGAATCCAATGGCCAGGGCACCTTCGGTAATGCCTTGTCGCATCATCTCAGCCATGCGACCCATTGTTTTTGGCCCAGCAAGCCCACTACCGCCGGCAGCCATGGGCCAATAACTACCGGGGTCGTCAAACAAGATCATGCGGATAGGGATATGACCAATACTGACACCATAATTCAGTACTTGTCCTCCTGTTCTTCGCTTGTACCACTCAGCAACATAGGCTGTCCCTATCTCTAATTCAAATCCAGAAGTCACTCCATCTTGAACCATTAGGCGATAAGCTTCTTCCGTTTGACCATGAGCGTGGATATCAACAAAGCCAGGCGCTACAACCAACCCCGCTGCATTGATTTCTCGTTCACCATCTAGTTCTGTTTTGGATACAGAAGTGATGCGCCCGACACTAATTCCAATATGCTGCACATCATCCAGGCCAGATTCCGGATCCATGATACGACCGTTGTTTATCACCAGGTCGAAGTTTTGAGATTGGGCAAAGCGAATTGAAAGCAAGGCTAGGAGCGCAATTATCAGACCATGTGGAATGAGTTTTGCTGTCATCGAATACATGTTCTCTATGGGGCCGTGTTAATTAGCAAAGAAGTCAAATATATTCCCAAGGCGTGACTGTGGCTGATCCTTATAAAACTCGGTATAGGAACATTTTGAACAAGACACAGAAGTATATTTTTTATTCTGCACATTGGCTATTTTAGTCCAAAAACTTCCGGCTACTCGTATTTCGCCTACCTCGTATTCTCTATGCCCACATTTCGAGCATAACCAGTTTGCATGCTTCATGGCTAAGTACCCCTTCCTTGAAATATCTTTAATGTTATTACTTTACTCTATGGCAGCCTTATATTTTATTGCCATATAATGAGAAATTGCCCGAAGAAATTCGCGGTATGTAACTCGTTTGAACTATGAGACCCCATGACCAAGAAAAAAATAGCTTATTTGTACTATCGGAATTGGGCTTATGAAATTCTTCAACATATTCATCGAATTCAAATTGAAAGAAAAGATTTTGTCATTAGTGATGTGATTTGTATTGAGGATACATCAGATGATTTGTCATTTTTAGATAGTCAAACCTCAATACACTATATTGATCCAACAAAACCAGATGATTTAATTAATGTTCTTAAAGCTTCTAATACAGAGTTAGTATTTTGTTATAGCTGGTCATGGATTATTCCGTCTGAAATTGTGGATAACTATAGTTGTATTTGCCTTCATCCATCCAAATTGCCTGGATATAGAGGCGGTTCGCCAATTCAAAATCAAGTCTTTGATGGTGTTTTGGATTCAGCTGTAACTGTTTTTAAAATGAATTCAGGAATTGACACCGGGCCTATATACAGGCAAATAGAATTGAACCTGGATGCTCCAATTGAGGAAGTATTTAAAAGAATGTCCGATATAGGGAAAGTTGTTTCTGGTGACCTGATTTCAGACTATTTAAATGAGAATTTATTATTTAAAAAACAAGACAATAAAAATGCATCAATCGCAAAAAGAAGAAAACCATCCGATAGCCATATTTCTATAGAAGAAATTTTGAGTACTGATTTTATTTATTTTCAACGCATGGTTAATATTCTTAGAGATCCATATCCAAATGTGAACATTGAATTTGATGAATTTTTATTAAATATTACCCGAGTCCATTTTTCTAATGCTTTACCAGATAACAAGTGCCTGCTAAGCAAAGATTCATTGCTTAGTGATATTCAAGATAAGGAGATCTTTGTGGAAACCCTTGATGGGTTCGCTTTGATATCTGAGTATTCTATTAAGCAAAGAGGGTTGGTCTAGAATCGGCCCGAACCTAGCACCACCTCCTGTGATAAAGATTAGGGACTTGCTGCCGGTTGCTTAGATTTACTCAAGCGATCCCTCTTCAGACTCTCTTGGCGACCAGCGATGACCGTTGAGTTTTCTCCTGGAACTACGCAGGGAAAACGGCAGTTTGGATGTGAGCGTGGCCTGTATTATGCAGTGCTTCGGGGAACTGGGAAACCATGCGGATACGGTACCGTATAGAAGAGCTTGAATTACCGAAGGGAATAAAGCTTCATGAAACTATGGAGCTGGTCGAATATTTATGTCCTTCGTGCGATGTACATCATTCCCTTGATGTTAAGGAGAAGGGCAATAGAGGATTTAGGCGGAGATTTAAGGTCTTTCGTTCTTTAGGCCAAGTTTATTAACAAGAATATTCATAGTATCTCTTAGCATTATATTTACATCTTCTCTTTCATACTCATACTCATGAGAATAAATGACTATTCTTGAATATTTATCTAAATTATTTTTAAACATTTCAATGATTTCGTCTTCTCCAACAGCATCATTAGCGAGATTCTCAACTCTAAAGTGAGTTCTCGTTACCTTTAGATCATTACGGTAAATAAAACCCTTATCTAATATTTTTTCTGCTTCACTTTTAGGAAGCCTATGTGACCCAACTAACTTGTCAGTGACAAACATCTCATTGAAACCGTAGTTTAGAATATTTTCACTAATTTCATAACATTCTGAGTAATGATGGAACCTAACGCTCTTAGTCTTAAAGGTGCCCGCCATCCTATCAATCTCACCCATAATATTATCAAGCATCATGATCTGATTTTTAATATTTTGGGAATATGGAGGGGTGTCAAAATCTACTGCATGAGGAGCAAAGTATATCCAGCCATCTTTTATTTCTTCTTTAAGATCACGAACTTCTGAGAGAAATCTCCTCTTTCCATCAATTACATGAGAGTAGAAAAGATTTAGCCCAGTTTTCACTCCATATTGCTCGTAAATGAACCTTAATTCATTGAAAAATTTATTTTCAGTTAAAGGGATGTTTCCATCAGTCACTTCAATCAACGCTGGCAGCACGTCATCAACAGAAAAATGGAAAGAACTCATGATATTCTCGGACGTGTTACTTGCCAGGTCTGCAGCAATTTTGATGGTTCACTCAAGAAGGTGGGTTAGCACTAGCGAGTACAACTCGCTAGTGCTTTATCAGCAAAGTACTGTATACAGCCCCTATATCAGGAAAGTGCTTCTTTGGTAGTCTTTACTATAGCCGCCGCCACTTTATATGGATCCGCATTTGAGGCAGGTCTCCGATCCTCTAATCGCCCCAACCAACCATCGGTATGGGTTGTCACTGGAATCCGTATTGATGCACCGCGATCTGAGATACCGTAGCTGAATTCATCGATCGCTTGAGTCTCATGTTTACCAGTTAATCGTTGATCATTGTCTGCGCCAGAAACGCTAATATGACGTTCAATTTCCGGCTTCTTGCCGAATTCTTCACAAATCCTGGTAAATGTCTCTTCTTTGCCAGAGGTTCTCATCGCCCCGTTAGAAAAGTTGGCATGCATTCCTGAACCGTTCCAATCTAGATCGCCCAAAGGCTTCGGGTGCCAATTAATGGAATAACCAAAGTTCTCACCAGTGCGCTCTAAGAGGTAACGTGCAACCCAAGTTTCGTCCCCTGCTCGCTTGGCCCCTTTCGCAAACACTTGGAACTCCCATTGACCAGCTGCAACTTCAGCATTTATCCCTTCAACATTGATGCCTGCGGCAAGGCAAAGATCCAAGTGTTCTTCAATGCAATCTCGACCGAAAGTATTAGAGGCACCGACAGAGCAATAATATTGGCCTTGCGGGCTTGGATACCCATTAACCGGAAATCCTGGCGGTAATTGAGTGTCAATATCCCACAAGAAATATTCTTGCTCGAACCCGAACCAAAAATCTTCGTCGTCGTCGTCAATCGTAGCTCTGCCATTCGAATCGTGAGGAGTCCCGTCGGCATTGAGTACTTCCGTCATCACCAAAAATGAATCTCTGCGGCCTGGATCTGGGAATATAGCTACGGGCTTGAGCAAGCAATCAGAGCTGCTACCGTCTGCCTGTTGTGTCGAACTACCATCAAAGGACCACATTGGGCATTCCTCGAGAGTTCCGCCAAAATTATCTCGCACCTGTGTTTTACTACGCAGGCTTTGTGTTGGCTGATAACCATCTAGCCAAATGTATTCGAGTTTAGCTTTCATATTTTAAAATCTCCTAAATGCTCTGCGTCGCAACCACTGCGTCGCTATTCCTAAATGCTACTTATGAAATGCAGTAATCGCAACCGTTTGCAACTTTCTTTGTAAAAATCCCTTTTTGGGGGGTGGTTTCCAGTAATTTTTTAACTCGCAAAGCTATATCAAATAATGGTTTGCGCGTATCACTACTCCCATTCAATGAGTAATATCCTCTGAAACCCTTGATACAAAGGCATCTAAAAAAGTTTGTATCAATTTTATTACTTCCTACAACCTATATTCATATTCTAATTATCGATCAATCGATAATTACTGTAATTTGCAAATAAGTGCTCGTCAGCCACATCTATCCCACCAACTGCTATGTGTATACGAAATTCAAAGTCCGTTGGAACTGTTCGGCCATCAATCGCGGGCTCAAATTCGTAGTGCATAATAAATTCCTTCATCTTTGTGACGAAATTTGCTTTGAAAGGCTTTTGAGTTCTGACATCCATCCATTCCAGGTAGTTTCCCTGCTTATTAATAGCCAGTTGTCCTTTCATCTTGCGCATCATCTTTTGATTCTCTCCCGTTGGTGTGAACAAGAACAGCCAACGCTCCTTTTGATCCTCGATTAACTCTAAACTATCAGGCTGTACCATGGTCTTAACGCCTAGAGGAGATCTTTCCGGATATTTCTTGAGGTCTTCAGTTTGCTTAAGTTTATCTTTCGCGTACTGCTTCATTTTCTTATCAGAAGGTTCTTTACCGTCTGAGCTTAATAGAATCCATGGCGCATTGACTCGGCTCGGGTCGTAGTCTCCAACCACGTTCAGACCCTTCCTGGTCACCTCCTCCCTGAAAGCGAAGTGATCAACGTAGTCATCGTGAATTTTGTTCAATGCTTCTTGTAAAATCGACTGGAAATCCAGCTCTTCGACCGCAGAATTTGCATCATTCGCAGAGACCGACAAGCCTAATAGCAGGCAAGATAAAACAACAAACTGTTGCCCGACCATTTTAATATTGACCATAACGCAGACATATAACTAAAAGGAGAAAGTAATGAAAATTACAAATAATGGTGGGCAATTAAATTTAAGAAAGTTTAATAAAACTCACAAAAAAAATAAAGCGTCGCAATACTGTCATAACTGAAATATCCATAAATCACCCGTTTACAAAAATTAAGGAATCAAGCAGGAGGCTAACATTAGAGAATGATTGTGTCACCCAGTCTGCTGGGGCAAAAGACCTCAAGATAGGGTGTCGCGCCATCTATCGACTTTACGATAGCTTAGTTATTCGGTATCAATGAAGGTTCCGCCGAGTCACTCTTATAGATCTTGAAAAAGCATCCAAAAACTATGAGCAACAAAATCATATCAATAGTTGGAATCTCAGCATCTGGAAAGACTCTACTCTCTAAAACCTTAAGAGACATAATATTAAAAAGACAACCAAATAGCTCAATCGAAATCGTAGAGGGAGATTTATATTTTAAAGACCAAAAAGACATTGAATTTAATCAAAGACTTAAAACAAATTATGATCACCCCAGTGCGATTGACCACGGTTTGTTGGAAGAGCATCTGAGACTCTTGAAATCTGGTATTTCAGTAAATGCCCCAACATATGACTTTCATAAACACACACGAGCAAAAGAAACTACAGAGATTAAGGCGGCAGAATTATTGATCATCCCAGGTGCCCTTGTACTCCATCATAAAAAAATAGGTCATTACATCGACTTTTCGATTTTCTTGGATTGCTCACTTGACACAGCATTGACTCGACGGGTTAAACGAGACTGCAAAGAGAGAGGAAGAACAGCTGAATTCGTAGAGGAACAATTCCAAAGAGATGTAGTGCCGATGTACCATAAATATATAAAACCAATTCGGAACAGAGCGAACTTAGTAGTTCAAGGAGAGCAGGACATTACTTGTTTAGCTAACCAAATAATAAAAACTCTTATCTCTCAGCAATTACTCCCTCAAACCCCAAAATAGTGAAAATTTGATTGTGGAAATTATCGTCAGCCTCTCAGGTATAGCCATCTTACTCATTATCCCTTATCTCCTGTCAGAAAATAGGAGGTTGATAAACACCAGAACCGTGGTGGGTGCATTTCTACTTCAGGTAATCATAGCGGCATCAACTCTCTATTCAGAGACTGGGATAGCAATTCTAAATTATTGTTCCGCTGCTGTTGGATCTGTCTTGGAGAATGCTCAAGGAGGTATTGAATTTGTCTTTGGTGAAGTTGGCACGCTTGAATTCGGTTTCATTTTTGCTTTCCAAGTCCTACCAATAATTGTTTTCTTCTCATCTTTAGTATCGCTTCTCTACCACATAGGATTTATGGGCTGGATCATTAAACTTGTTGGAGGGGCTTTGGGAGCGATACTCCAAACTACAAAAGCCGAGTCCACATCGGCAACCGCAAATATTTTTGTAGGTCAGACTGAGGCTCCTCTAACCATAAGACCGTACTTAGAATCTATGTCGCACTCTGAACTTTTCTCCATCATGGTTGGTGGCTTATCTACGGTAGCTGGCTCGGTTCTAGTAGGCTACTCATTATTGGGGGTAGACATGAATTTTTTAATAGCGGCCAGTTTCATGGCAGCCCCAGGCGGAATTTTAATGGCAAAACTTATGATTCCAGAAAAGGCCATAGACTCAAAAGGAGAACAAGATTTCAAAATTGAAATCGAGAAGCACACTAATGCAATAGAAGCTGCGGCAATTGGAGCGTCGCGCGGAATGCAATTAGCATTAAATGTAGGTGCTATAGTTTTGGCCTTTGTTGGTTTGATTGCTTTAACAAACTCCCTGTTGGAAGGCCTCGGAAATCAATTTGATATTGATAATTTTTCATTAGAGATCATTCTAGGTTACCTCTTCAAACCAGTAGCATTTATGTTAGGAATACCCTGGACTGAAGCGCAGCTCGCAGGAAATCTTATTGGGCAAAAGTTAGTATTCAACGAATTTCTCGCTTACGCTACTTTTACCGAAGAGATGGGAAATTTCGACACGAAGAGTCAAGTTATAATTACCTTTGCTTTATGCGGTTTTGCGAATTTTTCCTCTATTGGCATAATGCTTGGCGGACTCGGTAACATGATACCCAGTCGAAAGAGTGAGATAGCCCAACTTGGAATAAAAGCAGTGAGTGCTGGCTTCTTAGCAAATCTGATGAGTGCAGCAATCGCTGGATTTTTCTTGTCTTTATGATGAGATTTAATTCCTGGATCGCCCACCAGGAAACTATTCTGAACCTAATACCTGCTTAGACCATCCAAGAGGTACCTGTTGTTGAGGATTAAATACTTTTGGACCATACAAAGGAAGGGCTTTAGAGG
>CAYXBG010000052.1:0-12433 GCA_964463145.1 uncultured Acidobacteriota bacterium | reverse complement strand
GGAAAGAAGGCATCCGAGGAGTAAGTCTCGGCCGAGTTTTGTAAGGAAGAGCTCCTCTAATTAATCTCTCGATCCAAGGCTGCTGTAATTTTTCTCCCGCCCAGGAAAGATCAGGGATTTTGTTATGGATAGTTACAATTTCTTCAGAGCTAGACTCCGAAACTAGAGGAAGCCAAGTTGGCCCTTTATTGTCCATCCCATGGCAAGACCAACACCTGAGTCTTCTGTTCTGTCGAGTGGCGAACTCAGCCCAATTTTTCCGCCTAAGAGAATCTGTTGATTTCTGTACAAATGACACTAAAGTCGACCGCTCCGAGGGGCTCAAATTCAGCTCGGGAGCATCACCTCTCAAATCTAGACTTTCTGCCAGACACCCAGTCGACCAAGCCCGACGACGAATCTCTTCAAAAGGAGGGTCTACCGCATCTGACTTAAGTCCACTTAACTGATGGCAGTTCGCACACCCTAGCTCTTTTACCAGCTTCTCACCACGTTGCGGATCACCTATAGGAGCTTCTTCTATATTCTGCCCAAGAGAAAAAAGATAAGCGGTAATTGCTTCACTCTCAGAAGAAGACAACCTGAAGTCAGGCATCTCACTCCATTCACGATGTTCTTGAGGTTTTTCTAGATAATTGACTAAACCATTTGGATGCCATGCCTTGGCAACCTCGCCTAAGGCACCTTTACCAGGATCTGCCTCATCAGCAGTACTATGACAAGCAAGACACCCAAGTTCCTTGACCAGCTTCTCTCCACGTCTAATGGGTTCAGATCGATGTAACCATGGAGGCTTATGGTTTGGGGAGGCCTTACTCATTGCTACAAGGAAAGAAGCAATATCAGCTGCCTGTTGAGTGGAATCGGCCTCCTTTAGGAGTGCGGGCATTTGTGCATCGCTTTTGATCTGGGCTGGATTCTCAATCCAGTTGGCAAGCCAGCCTGAACGCCGCGCCGCACCTATTTTATCTAACCGCGGCGCCATCATGTTCAATTCCGGCATTATTGATTCTTCTGGGAACTTAATCCTAGGATTCCTAGGCCGGTGACAATTGAGACATTTGTGGCGAGCGAACAGGTCCCTCCCCTTGCGATTCAGATCACTTTGCAACAACCTAGGGTCGTCCTTTTCGTGAAGAAAAAGGTGTGGAGGAATGGGTTCGGTACGCCATTCATCAGAAGACCAGAAAAGTCGAAAGGTGGCATCTCCTGAATGGGGACTTTGATAAGAAATCTCAATCCTATTCAAACCCCCTATTAAATCTAGAGGATCACTTTGCAAACCATTTCTCAAGCCTCCAGCCTTACTGGTCACAAGGTCTCCATTAACAAGCATCCGCACTGAGCCATTTCCTTCAAATCTGAATTGCACCTTTGCATTCAAGGGAGAGCGGATATATCCCTCCCAATTACTGGAAAAACTGCCAGCTGGCACAAAGGGAGATGGGTCTGTTCCCTGCGGCACATGTAGGGCAGCCATCCGCGTGGTCCTATAATCCGCTTCGAGAGGAACCGTTGTAAGGCGTCTCGTGCCAGAAACTTTTTTCTGAGGCAACGGACGAATTTCTTGCATCAATCCAGGCCCAAGCTGCTTCAGATCCGGCCTGGCAACAGCCTCCTTCCTATACCATCTGGAGGTAACAATTTCCTCCCAAGAACGATCTCCTAATTTGAATACAGAGCCGTGCAAAAAATTCCGCACAAAAGTACCATCTACAGCCCTTACACTAAACTCGGTATGCATCTGCATAGCCGGCCTGAGATTCTCTAGTTTCAGGAAAACGGTTTTACGATCCGGTGATAGGGCCGACCATTCAACGATCACCTCATCTCGCCCCTCTTCTCCATTCAGTTTGAAATCGGGGGAGCCATAGCGTTCCTTCCATTTATAATTCCACTCCTGTACGTGAAAGTTCCCGGGATCAGTGACTGACAGAGGATCAAGTTCATTTGTAAATGTGATAGAAATTCCGTCCTTCACTACCCGGAAAGAGACTGGAAGATGAAGCGGTTCTCTAGTTCTACGAACCCGGTAAAATCCACCGGGTGAAATCTTGTTCCCCGCCCATCCGAACATACCCGCAACATAAAGATGACCATCAACTGGATGAAACTGACCCCGCATTACTCCCGTTTCAAAATCTAATGGCAACCGAGTCAAGGCTCCCTGCATCTTACCGTCTATTTCCTCTGTCATAACCAGGTCGATCTTGCCCATACCATAAGAAAGGCTGAGCATCTTCTCATTCATTTGAGGCCAAGAGGGTGAGGCAGCCCATACCAAAGTGCTCGGAGATCGATCAACAGCTGGATGAATCCAAAGGAGTGGATCAGAGTAACCATCGGGACGCGCCTGCTCATGAAAGGACCACATATACCCGTAAAAACCACCTGGCTCGAGTATGTTAATCCGGTTAGCAGGCATCCAATGTCCCTGTTGATCCGTGCTTACAAATTTCCCGTCAGGGCGAATCAACAGACCATTTGGAGCTCTAAAGCCATTCGCAATTATATCTAAGGCCTCCCCATCCTTAGTGACCTTCAAAAGAGTTCCGTGTTGTGGAATAAGAGCGTCCTTAGCATGACGCCCCCCCTTCATGAAATAGAAATCTCCCCTACTATCAGTCTGCAAATCCATGGCGAACTCATGAAAATGTTCCGTATTCTGTAGGTCATTATTGAAATTTTCGTAATAGTCTGTTTCCCCATCTCCATTAAGATCTCGGAGAATAGTTATCTGATCACGGGCAAGCACGTATATGTCCTCATCAACAATCTTGATTCCCAGAGGCTGATATAGGCCGGTAGCAATTCTTTGCCACTCAAGCTCCTCGAGATCTTCATCAATCCCTGACAATAACCATACGTCCCCACTCCAAGTACTAAGCGCAGCTCTGCTCGAGTCTTTAAAAAAATCAAATCCTCCGAACCGAATCCATGATTTCCATGGATTCGGTTCGGGCCATGAAATACGGTCCACAGCGAAAGGACCTTCTACAGGACCTTTCTCCCCCTTAGCGACGATACGATCTCTCCAACGAGCCGGTCCTCCTCTTGTCATCCTGGCAAGGGATTCCAAAGATGTATTTTCTTGGATTAATTTAGGCAGGCTTTGTATTTCTTCAACCAAACCATTCCACACAAAAATCCGAAGACGCGTCAATCCCTCGACCGGGGGAAGATACAATCGGATATCTGAATTCTCAACTTGCCATCGAGCACCTTTTGGAGCTCCAATAACTGCAGTTGCTATGAGCTCCTGTCCTTTAGCCATTACTGCAATGGTCTCACTCGCTTCAAGAGAAGAAGTAGCGGGACCTAACCCTTCCAATTGAAAAAATTGAGAAGACTCACCCCTGCCTGAAGCTATCTGAACCGTCATTCCATCTCTATTACCTTTAATCTCAAGATCACGAGTAAAGGCTCTCTGGCCATTTTCACTGGTCTCCAGTCCTGGCATATCCAAAACCCGACTACCACCTACTCGATACCGAAAGATAACTCGATTTTCGTATAGTGACAGGCCCTCATAATGACCGATTTCTAAAGGCAACGGTTCCCATTGAATAGAACGAGGATCATCAAAGTTCCCATCTTTGCTCCAGCCAGGACCCATAGGATTCGAGAACACTTGATTCCCCTCAATAGAAGGATGTGTATTATGACTCCTGTCGAAAACAACTCCACGGAGATTGAGAAACCCTCCTTCCCAGGCAAACGCATAACGAAGAAGGTCAGTATCGAAAACTATCGATTCACCTCTCCGAGCATCCCAGGCCTTATATAAAGGAATTGCAATTCCTTTATATGCAATGTTTCCATGAGGATCAGGTGCTTCAATTGATGTTGTGAGGAACGGACCATAATCCATATCCTCCCAACGATTTCCAACCAAAGCAGGCTCATTTCTCAAGGAAATTATTCGGTCTTGCTCGTCAAGAGGAATATCCCGAACCGTCAATATCCAGAGGGAAGCCGTTACAGCTATTAATATCAAAAAAACAACGAGATAGGGCTTCATAATACTCTAAGAACCTTCATCCTTTTACGGAAAGTTCGATTAGGATTTCCCTGGGATAGTAAGCCAATCCTTCCTCTGGAAGCTTGTGAGACTAGAGAGGTTATCTCTGTGCAATCCCACCTCGGACACTCAACTGTTCGTCAGTAAATTCAGGATTTCCAAGGATGCGCAACCGTATTGGTGGTGAAGCGTACATGATAGGTAGAGGCACATCAGATTCGATCCGGGCCGTGGCTAAAATCTGAAGATCTCTCACTTTAGCCCACGACTCCGCATAAAGTTTCACATCTTGTCTACTGGAGTCACTTCCAATGATTATGCCATTTAGACCAAGATCGAGAGCGCGCACACCTGGAGGCAGCCCTACTATCTGTATAGGAACTCGACCTTCAAAACCATGTCTAATGACCTCGACTGTGATGTCAATTTCTTGGCTCGGACTCAAGGTCAGTTGTTTCTGAGAAATGTACACCTCTAAATCGGGAGAAATCGTACTTGACAACAACCCTAGATCACCTTCCTTGCCTAGCTGCCTTTCAACGCTCCCAGTCCCTATGTAAGCTTTTCCTATTATTCGCAGTGGTGTCGGCGCAAAATGAGCATCAGGCTCCATTGAAAGAACAAGTGTGGTGAAGTTGCTATCTGCCCGTATGACACCTCTTGTAGCAGAAACTCCGGGAGGCAAGTCTGTAACTTCAACGGTAATCGGACCATCAAATCCATCCACACGAAATGCCGTCACAGCAATGGGTGTCCGACCACCGGGAGAGAGGTTATAAAAATTCCGCTTCTTGAAATTGACCGAAACTTCAGAGACTGGGCCAGGGTAAAGCCTGAAGTCGGGAGTCGGAGGTCGCACAGTCATCCGGTAAGTAAAAAGCTTTCCGCCTTGATTGCGACTATCCCGCAAGCGGATCCAGTAATCACCTCTATTCGGAGCAGTAAAGGTCATCAGAGAATCTCTGCCTAAAGCTGGCCCCCCATCATCGTTACGGAAATCCAGTTTAAAAAGTGGCATACCATTGGAAGGCACTTGTGTGCCAGGTTCCAACACCTTAACTCTATAGACAGTTTGGCCAATGGGGTGGGCCTCAGGAGTCGTATCGAACAATGTCATACGACTGCCGCCTAACGAGACAAAACGCATATCATCATCTGGCGTACGAGGTAGCCCTGAAACTTTCAGAATTTCCCCTGCGGCCATAACCAAATCATGTATGGATAAATCCTTTGAAGATGCAATACGGAAACCAGTTGCTTGCGAAGTACGTTTAGCAACGACGGTTTCTGTCTTTGCCAGACACCGCACAACTGCCCTTGGCACCAGCCTCCCCGACTCATCTACCACCTCAATCAGAGAATCCAAACTCGATCCATGGCGTTGGGCATTAACCTCTATTACAATCCTCTCGCCCTTCTCTGCGTTAAAGCGGAACCAATGGGATTCTCCTGATCCATTTCGAGAGCGGATAGTACCCTCGACTGTGGCAGGCCATTCTAAAACCTGAGCACCAAGCTGCCCCTCTACAGAGGCTTTTTGGGGGACAACCAAAAACTGAGCGACTGGCAATTCCAAAGGATTAACAGCCGAACCGACTCCTATTTCTTGAGTGGCACCCCACCCACTACTCACTTTTTCTACAGCGATATCCGAATTCTCAAGATTAACGCCTAGTAGCTTCAATCTATTAACAGCCCCCGGAACCAGTCCAGTCGGAACGGTTCCGGTTATTACTGGAAAAGCTCCTACATCTAAGCGATAGTGGAATCCGTTACCACCTTGGTCCAAACGATCAGAAACGGAAACGACCAACTCCTTAGGCAAACCCGAGTTCAGAACTATTAATGCATCTCGTCCTTTAAATTCGGTTGATTCTTCCAACAGCACCCCTTCGAGACTCCATACCCGCAGAATCGAATCTAGGGAAGATTGCAGGGGTTCAGCAATTATCCGTAGAACTGTTTTGTTAGCCGAATCATTTTCGATCTTAAAGTAGTCAACATCACCAGACCGAGAGATCTCGCCCGAAATAGCCCCTTCAGCACCTATGTATTGGGCTGTTTCAATCGAATTATTGTCAGACCTTTCTCGCACCTCCGGGAGAATTCCCACGATGATCCGAAGGTCGTTCGTCAACCCCAATGGTGTATGGAGACGGTATCTATAGATACCAGGCGCTATATCTAGACCGGCTTTCAATTCCATCTTTATACGATCTTTAGTTGAGCCGTCATGGAGATATTGCGTACGCACGGGGTTTGCTCCATCCAGCACAAATTCCTTAGGAGGATAAGGCAAGGAGCGATGCCTTAGTATTCTTGCAGTCAACCCAGGGTGATTAAAAACCACCTTTTCAGTACCTGCTAGATTGATACCATCCACATAGAGAGTCCCAGTCGCCCCACGCTGAATACCATGATGAGTTTGCTTGAGAAGAGTTGGTTCAACCTGGCGGGCGTCAACATATTGCAGAATGAAAATCGTTAGAAGGGCCAACCTGAAAATCATGCTAGGCAACGAAGCTGTTCCATCTATATTTTTCGACCATTGCATACTCATCCCCCTGACGGATTCTTCCTAAAATGAGGGTTGAGTACTGAGAATAATCCGTTCGATAGACCCATCATATCTCCCCAATACGAGTTCCCTTCCATCTGGACTAACTGCCAAAGTCAACACCCAATCCGACTGATCTGGCAAGACCCTTATCTCTTCCATCGTTACAACATCCCAAAATTTAACCTGTTTGTCGGAACCCGAAGAAATCAAAATCTTCCCATCTGGAGTGAATTCCAAGTCTAGTATCGCAGAATCATGTGCAAAGGCAGATTTTAAAAGAGTGCCACCATTTCCTGAAATAGTCCAAATCCGAATCATCTTATCTTCTCCAGCAGCAGCCACAAATTCTCCGGATGGGCTAACCGCCAAAGAGTAAAGTCCTGCACTCGACTCAGTCATGGGCTTTGAAATCTGTTTATTGGTTTGCCAATCCCATAATTTTACGTTGCGGTCGGCCGAAACTGACACGAGGTAGTCTCCCCGAGATGTAAATTCTAGACCGTAAACTGCATCCACATGCCCTTCTATCGTGGAAATGGGCAAAGCGGTCTCAAGCGACCACAGAAAAATTCTGTTGTCATAACTGCCAGTAGCAAAAGTCTTGTTGGTCGGATGAATTGCTACAGCATAGATAGCATCGTCGTGGGCCTTAATCTCTCTTGTCTCATCGGAGTCTATCGTCCATATTTTGACCTCACCGTAACGGGCAGGATGCCCTCCAACAGCGATCAAATAACGGTCATCAGCGCTGAAAGCTAGACCACGAACGGCTCCTCCAAGATATTCGAATTCGCGGTACACCTTCCCATTTGAGCTATTCAAAAGACGGACGCTCTCGTGCCCACCAATAGCTAACCACTGACCATGAGAAGAATATCTGACACTTGTGATTGCTGGATGGATTTCCTTACCTGGCCGAATGACTGGAAGGCGCCCTATATTAATTTCAGCAAGATTGCCAACCCAAGGCTTCGCTCCTCGTTCGATCCAGTCTCTCAAAATGTCTATCTCTTCTTCTAAAAGCGCTCCATCCTGCGGCATAAGCGGTTCCAGGAAACCCTCAACCATCTGTAAAAGACGACTCTCGTCCGCCTCTTCCGGAACGATGACCTGCCCACCATCCCCACCTTCCATAAGGTCTCCATGAGTTTGCAAACTGAATTGACCTTCTCTGTTGAAGCGATTATGGCAGGACAGGCAATTTTGAGCGAGAACCCCAGCTGCCCTATCCGCCGAGATCTCTCCCTGAGTCTTCTCTTGGACCTCACCTGACATGGTCATAACCACAGCAACTGAAAGCACAAAAATCACGCTAGTGAGATGCTTGTTATTCATTCAACGAGTGAAAAGGAATTCCCTACTAGTCAACATAGCCCAGAGCACGTCCTCCACTCGGCCACGAGCCGGATCAGTCCCTAGATATTTCGCTAGTTTTGACTTCTCTCCGGATGTGGGTAATCGACTGAAAAAGGTCCTGTAAAGTTGTTCGAGAAATTCACTCTGATCAGCCTGTTCGAGCATCTGATCAACGCTACCACCTCTCCGCATGAGCTTCCTGTTGAGGGTGTCTCCGTTGACTAGGTGCAGTACCTGAGAAAGACTTGCACTATTCGTGCGCTCACTACTGTTGGGTGTAGCCCGAGGAGGCCTTCCAAATGCATCTAAGAAATAGGACTCAACCCTTGTCTCTCTTAGTTGCAATGCCCTAGTACCTTCAGGATAGCCGTCAAATTCTTCAGGCACGCCCGTTACTTGCGACACAATGTCGAGGATAACTTCCGCTGGCAAGCGCCTAGTCAAATGATGAGAATAAAGAGAATTATCGTCTTGGTTATTGCTATTAGCCTCAGAGGACAACTGATATGTGGTGGAAAGAAGAATCGTGCGAATCAAATGACGTATGTCAAAACCACTAGAAATGAAATCCTCCGTTAAGGCAATCATTAAATCCGGATGAGAACTTGGGTTCGTGGCACGCAGATCATCAACGGGATTCACCAGCCCTCTTCCCATAAGGGCAGCCCAGACTCTATTAACAGTAGCCCTAGAAAAATAAGGATTATCTGCCGAGGTCAACCAATCGGCTAGATGCTCACGACGATCAAGCACTGAATCCAATGCCATCGGATCCCCATCAAGAGGTTCTGGAGGCATTGGCCGATTCAATCGAGGATGACTGATATCTCCGGTGTGCCGATTCACAACATATGCCTCACCGGGAAGATCTCCATTCTTAAGGGACACCCGAGTGACAAGATTTGCCAACCCGTAATACTGATCCTGAGTCCATTTTTCGAGTGGATGGTTATGACATCGGGCACATGTCATAGATGTCCCCAAAAAAGTCAAAGCTAAATTCTCGATAATCTCTTTGGGATCTTGATGGATGGCCCAGTAATTGGCTGCTCCATTAACAAGGGTACTGCCCTTGGCCGTCACCAATTCACGGACAAGACTATCCCAGGGTTTATTACTAGCGACACTATCTCGAATCCACTTGTAATAAGCCCTAATAGCAGGAGGACTGATCCCTCCCTGTCTTGCAGGCGCCGGATCTACTATGAGGAGATCGGACCATTTATAGGCCCAATAATCTGTAAACTCCGATCTTTGCAAAATCCTGTCGACCAGAAGAATTCTCTTGTGAACAGAGTCACTCTCTAGGAATTCATCCAATTCTGAGAGAGTGGGAAGAATACCCATTGTTGTCAAATACAGTCGTCGGATAAAAACTTCGTCTGAACAGATCCCTGACGGCTGAACTCTCAACTGTCTGAGCTTCCGAAAAACCTTCTCATCTATATAATTAGCTATTGGGAGATCTTCTAAAGCACGGGAGTCAAAGGTATTTTGGAAAGGTACTGCTACTCTGGCAAACCCCACCTTACTTGAATACCAAATAGGGATAGCTGCTTCCCCTGAACCAGTGATGGTAACTTCACCTCTATCATTGACCCGAGCTACGCCACCATTGGTAGTCTCGTATTTAGCCCATCTCGTAACATCTTCACTCGTCCCATCGCTATAAGTAGCAGTTACCTCCAAGCGAAACCTTGCACCTATCTCTTCCTTGATGGTTAGTCTCGGAGCTATTGTTATCTCCAGAATCCTTGGATCCGTTGGGGTCGGCCCCACTGCACCCTGAGCTATCCAATCGGCTATAGTTTGATACTCCACCGAGTCAACCGTGAATCTCCGAGCACCTCCGTGAGGAATTGTCCCTGTCGGCTTTAAAAGTATCAAACTATGCGATGGGGCCATTCGGGAGATTCGGCGCCCCAAAGACTGCCTGGTCAATACTGCATGATCTGTTTCCAGATCATGCCCTCTCAGGGAAAGCTTAAATCCATTCTTACCCGCTGCTGCACCATGGCATGGGCCCGAATTACAACCTGCCTTTGTAAGAATCGGAACTACATCATTCCGGAAATTCACTAAGTTACTTGACTGTGCGGATGTTCCGAACGGAAAGGAATTCTCTGCCAAACAAACCATCGCAAGCAATGGAAAAAGAATCCCCAGAGCACCTCTTGTCATAGCTATATTAATTCCCGAATGGGGCTTACATCATAATCAACAATCGGTATTACTCTTCCTGACGGACCCCGCAATTCTGTCTCCAGGTCTATCCCGAACTGGTTATAAACTGTAGCCAAAACTTCAGCTGGAGTAACCGGCCGTTCTTTCGGATATGCACCGATCGAATCTGATTCTCCGATCACCTGCCCACCTCGAAGACCTCCCCCGGCCACTAACATACTCCAGCAACCAGGCCAGTGATCACGTCCACCTGCCGGATTTATCCGAGTAGTCCGACCAAACTCTCCTGTGGCGATAATCATTGTGTTCTCTAATAGACCTCGACTCTCAAGATCTCTGATCAGTGAACTGTAGGCACGATCAAACATGGGACCAACAAGATCTGAATAGCAGCTAATAGGACTGAATGGAGCTGATCCATGGATATCCCAAGTTGTTTCGTTAAAAACCGTTTCGAACATGTTAACGGTGACGAACCTAACTCCTCGTTCCACCAGTCTTCTGGCCAGCAGACAACTTTGGCCAAATTTGTTCATCCCGTACTCTTTACGGATTTCTTCGCCCTCTTCAGAAACCTCGAACGCCTGACGTGCTGTTGGCGATGATATGAGAGTGTATGCCTGATCGAAATTGACATCGAGTAATCTCGCATCTTCGCTCTGCTCAAAGCTCCGAACCGTGTCATCTATAAGCTTTCTCAGATTCCTCCGCCGATTAAGACGGTTTACCGAAACATACTCGGCAGGCAAAAGGTCTCTTACTTTAAAATCAGGCTTGGACGGATCGGCATTCAGGACAAATGGATCGTGTGTTCGTCCAAGGTAACCGGCATCATCTCCATGCGGCATTCCACCACCTGTATTCCCAATAGGCCTAGGCAACAAAACATGCCCCGGGAGATCGGTCTTCGAGTCGCGCAAGTAATCAACCACACAACCTAGATGAGGATGTTCTAATCCCCCCTGAAACACACGCCCAGTCTGCATAATTTGATGTCCAAAATCATGGACGGCAGGTCCATCGTTATGGAGAGTTCGAATAATCGAAAACTTGTCAGCATGCTTAGCTGTTTCGGGGAATATCTCACTTATCCGAATTCCATCTACATTGGTAGGTATCGGATTAAATGGTCCTCTAATTTCAGATGGCGCATCTGGTTTCATATCCCAAGTATCTAGTTGACTTGGGCCACCAACTAAGAAGAGGAATATGCAGTTCATATCTGGGGCATCGGGCTTAAGTGCTCCAGCAGCGCGCAGACGGAAAAGATCGGGCAATCCTAGCCCCAGAAGAGGTAAAGCCCCTACATGCAAGAAATCCCTTCGCTTCAAACCATCACAAAAGGAAACCGTTTTATTGGAATCTATTCGAAACATAAAGAACTTTCACTAACAACAAACCGCGTATCCCAGGATATAAGGTTTCACCTAGCACTGACAAGTCTTCAAGATCTCTTGATAATTAGTAGGCTAGAGAAATTTTCTCAACAACCACAGCAAATTAACCAGCCTTCCCTAATCCCCCAGATCGTATCCATTTGAGTAAAGACTCATACGTTGCTGATTCCTCGGTGAACCGTATTCCACCAGAATGTAATCCGGGATCGGAATTACCCTGCGGGGAGTCCGGAGCTGGATTAAGTGGCTTTTTCAGAATGAGACTCTCCTCAGGCTCAGCCAGATCAATTACGTTGAGAACCGATCGATACCTCTGTCGAAGAATCGTCTCAAGTTTTTCTCCATCTCTTAACGGAGAGAGAAACAGAATTGGCCTGCGAGCGTGACAATCAACACAAGCTCTCCCATCAGAACCGGGTTGAGCAAGAATAGGGTTCACCTTTTCCACAAAATCTTTGAATGTTGGTAATACCCGATCACTGCCAGGCAGTGCCTCAGCTATAGGAGGCATATTCTTGATCCTAGGAAACCTATCCAGGACCTGTTCGCCAAGTTCTTGTAAACTAGGTTCTTCGGAGTGCAAGACCCTACTGACCAGGCCAATCATGCGAAGATCCCTGAGTAGCAACCCATCTTGAAGAAGTAATGTTAAAAAGTTTTTCTTAGGCTGAATTTTTCGACTGAGAAAAGACGAATCGCACCTTCTTTGTAACATGGGGGCGATTTTCCCAAGGTCCTTGACCTGAAAACACAGACTAAGTACCGCTGAGGAAATTTCGGTTTTCTTATCCCTGAAGGCCCTGTATAACTTCCTTTGAATAGAACGTTCTGTGAGAAGATCAGGGTACCCTATCAAAGCGAGCACATCTTCCTTCTCGAAATCATCTGCAAGGAAATTCGCTCGTGCCTGTTCCG
>CAYXBG010000051.1:0-13032 GCA_964463145.1 uncultured Acidobacteriota bacterium | reverse complement strand
CGTGTGGTGTGCGGTGTGCCGACAAAACGAGCATTTCATAGCAGACCCCGAAATCATCAAGAATTTGAGCAGCGGAACGCACGACATCTGCATCCGAACTACTTCCCATCAAAATTGCTACTTTAGGGTTTTTCATTAGTGTTACCTCAATTTGGCCAGTCCCTTTGCTCCAATATCGGTGCGCAGGTATTTGCCTTTGAACTTTATTTTTTCAGTTGCCTGGTAAGCGCGGGAAATGGCTTCCTCGAGGGAAGCTGCTCGAGCTGTAACACCCAGAACACGCCCACCATTGGTAATAAGTTGTTTATAGGATTCAGTCGTACCAGCTTGGAAAACGACTACATTAGAGTCCGAATGAGCTTTTCCTAATCCTGTAATCGGAGCTCCCTTGGAATATTCTCCGGGGTAACCCGATGAAGCCAAGACGATGCATACTACAGCATCCGAATGCCATTCAACAGAGCATTTACTGATATCCCCATTTGCTATCGAGGAGAATACGTCAACAAGGTCGCCTCTCATACGTGGCAGGAGTACCTGGGTTTCAGGGTCTCCAAATCGTACATTGAATTCCAACACTTTTGGCCCATCAGGACTGAGTTTCAATCCAGCATAAAGAACTCCACGAAAAGGATTGTCTTCGCTTTCCATGCCCAAGATGGTCGGCTGGATGATTTTGGACAAGACCTGCTGCTTCATATCTTCGCTCAATAGCCAGTCAACAGAGTAGGCCCCCATACCTCCGGTGTTAGGGCCACGATCTCCATCAAAGATGGCTTTGTGATCTTGGGAAGGCACCATTGGAATGATTCTTTTTCCGTCTGTGAAGACCATAAAGGAAACTTCTTCGCCTTCTAGGAATTCCTCGATTACTAATTTGTTCCCTGCAGATCCAAACTTGCGCTCTTCCATAATCAGTTGAAGAGCATGTAATCCTTCAGAGAGGTCGTTGCAGATGAAGACGCCCTTACCCGCAGCCAGTCCATCGGCTTTAATGACCAATGGGAATTGGAATTGGCCAGACTTAAGAGTCTTCTTAGCGGATTCCAATTCGGTGAGGATTTTGTATGCAGCAGTTGGTATGTTGTGGCGTTTCATGAAATCTTTAGCGAAAGTTTTGCTGCCTTCCAAAGCGGCGGCAGAATTTGAAGGACCAGCAATCAGGAGCCCTGCCTGTTCGAAGCGATTAACAATCCCTTTGACGAGAGGCGCTTCGGGGCCCACCACGGTCAAGTCAATCTTTTCTTTTTGACTAAACGCGAGCAGGCCATCAATGTCGGATATCCCTACATTAATGTTTGAACCTAACTCTGCAGTCCCAGGATTTCCTGGAGCGCAGTAGAGTTTACTGAGTCTTGGACTCTGCTTGAGCTTCCAAGCCAATGTATGTTCTCGACCACCGGAACCAATCAGGAGAACCTTCAATGTATTAACGTTCCTTTCGAAATGGCCTTGTCCTAATCAGTGATTATTTGGAGTCTGATTTCTCAGTTGAAGATTTCACAGCTTTCTTCGGAGATTTTTTTCCTGATTTGGCTTCGGTCGATTCAGAAGAGGATTGTCCTGAATCTTTACCTTCAGATTTCTTGGTCCTTTGAGAACTGCCTTTGTCCGCATAGTCGGTAACGTACCAACCGCTTCCCTTGAACTGAATAGCCGATGCAGAAAGCAGTTTTTGTAGGGGTCCGGTACATTCGGGGCACTCCTGCAGAGGTGAGTCAGAAAATTTCTGAATGACCTCGTGTACAAGTCCACATTTCTCGCACTGGTATTCGTAGAGGGGCATGAATAATAAACCTTTGACGCAATATATGAGTTATTTTTCAGGCTTGTCAAGGACGCTAGACCGGTTTGTGGGACCTTAGAGGTCGAGTCTCTTGATATTAATCCACTAGTGGACCATCTTCGTGTGTAAAGGCTTTACTTCTTCACGACTGGAAGTACGGGGGTGATATAACCCTGTTCTCCGAACTTGCTGTGAATCTCCGGTCAGCTAACCGTAGCGTCCTTCGATGTAATCAGCGGTTTCCTTGGCGGAAGGAGTGACGAACATCTCTGCGGTTATGGAGTGCTCGACCACTTTGCCCAAAAGCATGAAAATACTTTCGTCACTGACTCGGCGTGCTTGAGCCATATTATGTGTAACTATAAGTATCGTATAGTCTTCTCGGAGATTCCAAAGTAGCTCCTCCACTGCTTCAGTGGCTTCCGGGTCAAGAGCTGAACAGGGCTCGTCCAGAAGAATTACAGAGGGTTTTACAGGTAGTAGGCGGGCAATACAAAGTTTCTGTTGTTGTTCCAATGAAAGTGAGATAGCCGGCTCGCGTAGCTTGTCCTTCACTGAGTCCCACAACAGAACTTTCTTCAGGGAATCTTCGGCGATTTCTTCTTCTTCCCGGACTGAGCGACCTCGATTCGGATGGTGAAGACGGTAGCCAAAGAGCACGTTTTCAAGAATGGAGAGAGGGAGAGGGTTGGGTCGTTGGAAAACCATCCCAACAGATTTCCGTAACTGTACTATTTCCACATTAGGAGAATAGATATCCTGCCCTAATACATGAATCTGTCCCGTTGTACGAACATAGTCTAATCTCTCCGTGATTCGGTTGATGCAGCGAAGGAAGGTTGTTTTCCCGCATCCTGAAGGCCCTATTAAGGAGGTGATTAAGCCATTCTTAATCTCAAGGTTGACATCGATGAGAGCTTGGAATGACCCGTACCAGAGATTCAGTTCTCGTGTTGTGATAGCTGGTTCTAGTGGTTTATCCAAAAACACCCTCCACGAATTGCCTAGTACGCTGATCTTGTACTGACCCTGTAAAAAAATCTTCAGTCGGGCCTACCTCAACACAGTCACCACCTAGGAAGAATGCTGTACGGTCAGCCAGGCGGCGGGCTTGCTGCACCAGATTGGTGACTAGCACTATGGTTAGCTCTTTACGCAACTCCTTAAGGATGTCCTCTATCCGCATAGTGGTGACTGGGTCGATTGCGATTGAAAACTCGTCAAGCAGAAGAAGATCAGGATCTTGAGATAAGGCCCGCGCGATTGTAAGCCGTTGTTGTTGACCACCGGAGAGAAGGCTGCCCCAGGAATCGAGGCGGTCTTTAACCTCGTCCCATAAAGCGGCACGGACAAGACAGCGTTCTACTATCTCGTCTAGTTCCCCTTTTTTCTTAATGCCGGAGAGGCGAGGAGAAAGAGCTACGTTTTCATAGATGCTGAGTGGGAGACCTACTGGCAAGGGGAAAACGACTCCGATCCTTCGGCGCAAAGAGTATAAGTTTCTCCATTCCCGAACATTAAGGCCATCGAAGTTGACATCCCCAGAGACGCTCATACCAGGAACGAACTCGTCCATCCGGTTAAGTACTCTCAGAAAAGATGTCTTGCCGCTGTTGGCGGGTCCGATGATACCGAATATCTCGTGATTGTGAATCCTTAGGTTAACGTTTCGAAGTGCGGAGACTTCTTCATAGGATACACAAAGATCGCGAACAACGACCTTGTCGTCAACGCTGTTTTCTTTGCTTACCACTTCTTGTTCCCTCGCAGGTACATTCGGAGTGCAATGGAACACCCGTTCATCATCAGAACAATACTGATGAGCACTAGGGCAACTCCGTAAGGCATTTCTTCTGGCACATTTGGAATCTGGGTCGAAATATTAAATAAGTGCAAGGAGAGGGCCATGGTCTGGTCAAAGATGCCCTGGGGAAGAAAAGGCAAGAAAAAGGCTGCACCCGTAAACATTATGGGTGCGGTTTCACCTGCCGTACGAGAAATCTCAAGAATGATACCTGTCAGAATCCCACTGCCCGAATTGGGTAAAACCACTTTTCGGATGGTTTGCCATCGAGTAGCACCCATTGTCCAGCAAGCTTCCCTAAAGGCTCTTGGTACAGCCTGTAGGGACTCGCGTGTTGCGACGATTACTACTGGGAGTGTCATGACTGCTAGTGTCAGACTGGCTGCCAGTATACTGGCCCCGAAATCAGCAAACAGTACGAATGCGCCAAATCCAAAGAGGGCGTGGACGATGGAAGGTACTCCTGCCAGGTTGATAATTGCTAGGTTAATGGCTCGTGTGAGTAGATTATCCCGTGCATATTCGCTGAGGTAGATAGCAGCAGCTACTCCAACAGGAACGGATGCCAGGAGTGCAACGCTCACTAGCCAGATAGTTCCTATGAGAGCAGGGAAGGTTCCGCCTGCAGTCATACTGTCCCGGGGACAAGCGGAGAGGAACTCCCGTGAAAGCGCTCCCCCCCCTCGTTCGATCAACAGGCCTAGGATCAGGGCAACAGGTACTATCAGAAGGATTGTCATTACGAGAAAGAGAAGCCGCATAAGAGATTGCGTGCGATCATTACGTTGATTTAGGTGAGTCTGTTCAAACATAATTATTTACGGTGAGACCCCCGGACAATAATGTCTGCGGCCATGTTGATCACAAACGTTACGGCAAAGAGCAGAATGCCCAGAGCAAAAAGAGCCTGGTAGTGATCAGAACCTCGGGCAGTTTCTCCCATTTCTGCTGCAATAGTTGCTGTTAATGCTCTGACGGAATCAAAAGGGCTAGTTGGGATGTTGATAGAGTGCCCACTGGCCATCAACACGGCCATTGTTTCCCCGAATCCACGTCCAACTCCCAATAACATTGCAGCTACCAACCCCTTTTTAGCGGCTGGTATGGCTACTTTTGAGACCACCTGCCAACGTGTAGCTCCTAAAGCTACCGCAGCTTCCCTGTAAGTTTCAGGGACTGCCTTCAGTGCATCCTCAGCAATGGTCGTCATGATTGGCGCTGCCATCAAACCGAGTATTATCCCAGAGTTAAGAACATTCAGACCGATGGAGACGTCAAAGGTGTCGATAATAAGAGGGTTGATGAGGCTAAGTCCGATGAATCCCCACACTACAGAAGGGATTGCTGCGAGTAGCTCCACCAACACTTTCAGTAATTCACGAACACGACCTGTGGCAAATTCACCGATGTATATTGCCGCTCCAAACGAGAATGGGATAGCGACAATCATTGCGAGTCCGGTCACGCTCGCTGTACCCAGTATTAGTGCTAAGGTGCCATAGGTTGGATTTGCCGATGTGGGACGCCAATTGATACTGCCAAAAAATTCGGCAAACTCAAATCTGGTGGTCAGAAAGCCTAATCCTTCACGTGTGATGAAGACAAAGATACCAAGAGCAAAGATAATTCCAGATATACCTGCCACGAAGACAAATCCCTGAAATAATTTATCTGTATACCACTCGAAAGTTCGGGTGTCGGGGTCTTTTTTGGCCTGGGTATTTCGTTTTTTCATCAACCAGCCTTGTTGCCGCTTAGTGTGGTCATGAGAGTGCTCACGAGGCCAGTAATTCTCCTGAGAAGTTCATCGGGGTGCTCGCTGGGGTCCTGTTGTCGCTGCAGTAAAATTGAATGGAAAGGAAGCGGGAGGAGTTTGCTCCGAACACCTTTCTCGAGGACAACAATAACTGAGTATTTACTCAGATCTTCGATATCTTGCAGGGCAAGAATTTGGGGATTAGTCAGTGACAAGCCATTTTCCAAAGCTGTTGAGGTGATGCTGCTTTTGATTGTTCCCAAAGGTGATAACGCTGCTGCCGTGTATTCTCCACTCTCCGGGAAAGCTTTGGAAGCGTAAGCAGCCGCGAGTGGTGCGATACTATGTCCCTCCAGATCGACGAATAGAACCTGGTAACGTTTTGAAGAAGATGGCTGTCCAGTCACTACAAAAAGCGTTTCCTCTGCCACATTCTTAGCCTGTGCACGGACCCTACTAAATCGGTTGAGGATGACCAGAACTGCTGTCAGATCGGAGGCGGTCAATGGTTCAGAATTCTCCTCACGAGTTAACGCTTGAAAGGATTCTGTGAATTGGGGCTCTAGCCTTTTCGTTTCTTCTATGGTCTGGTTGGCCAATTCAACTGAGCCAGAGGTAAAGGCCTTTACTGCTTTTCGTAGTAGCTCTCTGCTGTCAGATGAGAGAGAGTCTATCTGCTTTAGGATTTCAGTTTTTGGTAATTGCCCCAGTTGGACTGTTTCGCGTCCGATCGAGGCAGCATAATCGCCTGTGCGCTCGAGTTCTATGTTCAGTCGTAGAGCGGAGGAAACGAATCGAAGGTGTTGAGCGCTAGGTAAATGACGAGCGACGAAGGCGTGACAATCGTGATCGAGAGCACGGATAGCTCTGTTGACTGGATGATCTCGTAGGATTGTCTCGGAGGCCAATTCATGATCCAAAGCGGCAAAACTTTCATGAGCCGATTTGAGATTTGAATCGATCATTTTGGCCACTTTTTCTAGTTGGGCCAAAATGTGGTCCTTGTCCGCCTTTAGTCGCTTTTCATAAACACTCATACACATATTCCATCAGTTGCAATGTACATTCTGGGCAGGGGCATAACCCTTTGCTTGGATGATACATTGACCTTCATCGCTCATGATCCAATCTAGGTACTCCTTCACTTTGCCGGTAGGTTGACCTGCAGTGTACATGTAAAGAGGCCGTGCTATCGGGTAAGATCGATCAATAGCTGACGCCAAAGAGGGTAGAACGCAAGGTCCACTCTCTTCTTGCCTAACACAAGGCATCTTGATTTCTGAGGTCGCATACGCAAATCCACTATACCCTATTGCACAGGGTGTCTTGGAGACCAAATCGACGACATCTTTGGAGCCATGCATGTCCCGCGATCCTAGCTTGTAATCATTTTCGCCCATTATGGCTTCTTTGAAGTAGACGTAGGTGCCAGAGTTGTTTTGACGACTTATTCTTACGATTTCGTCGTTACTGCAGGCACTGTGTTCCAAGCCAAGACTAGACCAATTGTCAAGGGTCCCACCCACTCCATAGATTCCGGATAGTTGAGGGAAGGTGATCTCGTTTAGAGGATTCATGGGATGGAGATAGACGGCCAGCGCATCATAACCTACGATGTGCTCGACTGGGTCAATCCCATTTGATCTTGCCATATCTATTTCTTGAGTTTTCATCGCTCTACTCGCGTTGGCGATGTCCACTGTCCCATTGATCATGGCGGCGATGCCTGTTCCTGAACCTCCGCCTGAGACGGCGACTGCTACATTAGGGTTAACAGTTCGGTATTTTTCTGCCCAGGACTGAGCAACGTTAACCAATGTATCTGAGCCCTTGTTTTGGATAGCGCTACGACTTCCTTCTCCGCCCCCACAACTACATATTAGTAGGCATAGCGCATGCAGGAATTTTGTTCTCATTTAATTGCTCCTTGAATTGCAAGTTTACAGCCCGGATGCTGCCTTTTCGTCAGGAAAATTACACATAATCCAGCCTCAGCATGGCGAATCGTTTAGAATCGACCTAAAACGAGATCATGAAATATGATCTCGTGCCGTAGTCTAAAACGCACGATTAAATCTGTAGTAAAGGGAAAATTAAGATTGCGTTAATTGTAGGTATGGTTTGAATTATGACCTTTCGGTGGAAAATCTTTCTTGGGTATGTGTGTGTGCTCGGCTCCTTTCTTTCCGTCTATTATGTTTGGACCGAACGATGGCTTCAAACGACCTATATTGAGAGTGTTCGTCAGCAACTACTACGAGAAGCTGAACTAGTAGAGTCTCTTTTGAGGATGAATTCTCCTGATATTGACCGACAGGTGGACGATTCAGCTAGGGATGGACATCGTCTCACTGTGATTCATGAAGACGGAACGGTTATTGGTGATTCGGCATTCTCTGACACAGGCTTGGAAGCCCTGGACAATCATGGCTACCGCCCTGAAGTTCTAGAGGCCAAGGTTAAGGGGGTTGGTAGTAGCCTGCGCTTCAGTCAAAGTGTAGGTGAGGAGCTGCTGTATGTTGCCGTTCGAGAAGCCATAGAGGGGCCCTATATTCGAGTTTCTACAAGTGTGGCGGGCCTTAGGAAGGCTACTTCCGATCTTCGTTGGACTCTAGCCAAGAGAACAATTTTTTTAATAGGTCTAGGGTTCCCCATCACATTTCTCTTGGCACGTTATTTAAGTCGGACCCTTGATCATTTGGAAACAGCAGCGAATAAAATCGCCGAAGGTGAGTTTGATTTATGGATACGAGCTGGGGGGAAAGATGAATTTTCCAGATTAGGCCGCGCCATGCAGACTATGGCACACCAGTTGCGAGATCAAGTCCACACGATCGAATCTGATCGCGGTCATTTACAAGCGATTCTTGACAGTATGCTAGAGGGTGTCATGGTGACCGATGCTGAAGGTCGAATTACTGGTAGCAATCCGTCATTTCTAAAGATCTTTGGTCTTAAAGAAAATCCTGCTGGAGAACCTCTACTGGCGGTCCTACGGAATATTGAGATTCAGCAGCAGATCTCAAATGTCCGCGAACTAAGAACGGGTATGGAGAAGGAATTACAAGTGGAGAACCTCATTCTCTTTGCCCGTTCGGCACCGGTAAGAAAGGGTACCGAAGTGACAGAGGTAGTCACTGTGTTTACGGATGTCACGGAGTTGCGTAGGTTGGAAAGAGCTAGACGAGATTTCATCGGGAATGTTTCTCACGAACTGCGGACTCCTCTGACATCTATATCTGGATATACTGAAGCCCTTGTCGAGGGTAAGGGATTAGACGACATGCAGGTAGGCTTCCTACGCAAGATTGAGCGCAACTCGACTCAATTACAGGAGATAGTAGATGCATTGCTGGAGCTAGCCCGGATAGAACAAGACCATGTTGATCCCAAAAGTGAGCAGGTCGATCTTCCCCGTCTTTTTTCTGAAATCCGAGGGGACCTTTCAGCTAGATTAGTTGATAGAAATGTCGAACTGGAATTTCCTGAAAGGATTCCACCCACAACAATAAGAGCACCTGAAGTTTATCTGAAGCGAGTCTTTTTGAACCTATTGGATAATTCTCTCAAGTACACGGAAGAAGGATCGATAAAGGTTGAGGTAGACTTGCAATCCGAAGAAGTTTTAATTGCCGTCAGTGACAGTGGTACTGGTATCCCTGACCACGACCTTGAGCGAGTCTTTGAGAGGTTTTACCGTGGGACGCAGGCAGTATCGGATAGGGTAGCCGGGAGTGGTATGGGATTGGCTATTACCAAACACATGGTCGAGGTGATGGGGGGGCGTATCTGGATGGAGAGCCAGTTGAAAAAGGGAACTACGGTGTTCTTCACAATACCCCAAATAAGTAGTGACGCTAATGAGTGAAGCAACTGTTCTCGTAGTCGAGGACGAGGCCGACATTCGGGAACTAGTCCAACTTACTCTGGAACGTGCGAACTACTCTGTAATTACTGCAGAAACAGGGGGAGAGGCTTGTAGGCTAGCGACCTCGAAGCTTCCCGATTTAATAATTTTGGATCTTATGCTGCCCGATATGCAGGGTTTCGACGTATGCAAGAGAATTAGGGAGCAGTCCACGACCGCCGATATCCCCATAATAATGGCAACCGCTCGAGGGGAAGAAGTCGATGTAGTGTTGGGACTTGAGCTCGGAGCTGACGATTATATTAAAAAGCCTTTTAGTCTCAGTGAGCTTATTTCCCGTGTTAGGGCTGTACTGCGACGGGCAGATAATATTCGACCTAGAGGCCGGATTCTCCGAGTCGGTTCGATTGAGATTGACCGAGAGGGACACGAGGTTCGACAGGACGGCGAGCTCCTTAAACTGACTCGTGCTGAATTCCGATTACTGACAGGATTATTGGAGTCTCGCGGTAGGGTGTTATCGCGGGATCAACTTCTTGATCGTATCACCGGTGGGCAAACAGCAATCATTGATAGAAACGTAGATGTCCATATCCGTTCTCTGCGATCAAAACTAGGTGATGCCTCGACCATGATCATGACTATCCGTGGCGTCGGCTACAAATGTATTGAGCCTAGTTGATTCGGCTAGGATGGTTCAGTTTGATACATAACTGCTAGCATAAAAATTCACTAATTTCTGCGCCCTCAGTTCAGTAATCTGAAATTTCCCCAACTTTTTCTATTGGGTAGACTGTTAGATCTGTACGTGGCAGTGCACAAAGTTCTGTTCATTTAGCAGTTAGAGGTGATTACACAGCGATTTGTTAACGCCGTAAAATTTACAAGACATTTACGATCTCCTTATTTCATTTTTATGTAGTTAACCTACCCTCCAAACCATGGTCTTGGATAAATCTATCTTGTGCTCAGGGTTGAACGGGATGGGCTGGAAATACTGTGTCTCCGAAAGACTCAAGTATTCAACCCTGGATAGCAGACAGAATGTGGGAACTTATTTTGGAGATACATAATGTTGAAAGATTATAGTCTGGTAATTCTTTTGGTGATGACACCCGGTGTTCTTGCCGCTCAAAGTACAGAGGATCGGATCCGCACGCTTGAAGATCAACTAGCCCAGCTTCATGAACAGATCCGCGAACTTAAGCAGATAGAAAAGGCGGCAAGCGTTGAATCTGAGAAAGAAAAGCCCCAAGTCAAGCCTGGCGATATAAGAGTTTACTGGAAAGATGGACTGAGACTGGACTCAAACAATGGCCGATTCAAGTTACGGATTGGAGGCCGGATCCATAGTGATTTTGGATTCTTTTCGGCGGACCAAGCCCTAACTGATAAAGTAGGAGATATCAAGGATGGACACGAGCTCCGCAGGGCTAGACTTTTCATGTCTGGCACCATTGGACGTGTGGATTACAAGGCTGACTATGATTTTGGTGGTGGGGATGCCGATTTCAAAGATGTCTTCATAGGTCTCAACAAGTTGCCGGGGTTAGGTAAATTGAAAGTCGGTCATTTTAAAGAGCCTTTTGGCCTTGAAGAACTTACAAGTTCTAACAATGTGACATTCATGGAAAGAGCGATAACTTCCCCGTTTACCCCGAGCCGTAACACCGGGATAGCTTTCCAAAACGGTGTTGCAGATGGGCAGATGACCTACGCCCTGGGCGTATTTAGAGATTCGGATGGCTATGGAAATAGTAGTGGAGATGCTGGTTTAAGTGTCACCGGACGAATCACAGGTACGCCAATCAACGGAGATGATGGTCGGCGTCTACTGCACCTGGGGGCAGCTTTCAGTCATCAAGGTGTCCCGACTGATACGATCAGATTCAGATCCCGGCCACCCGCTCATCTGACACCACGATTCGTAGACACAGGCAGTTTTTCAGGCCGTTCATACGACCTGGTTGGGCTTGAAGCGGCTTCCGTTTCGGGGCCATTCTCACTGCAGACAGAATATGTGACAGCGAATACTGATGCTGAGGCCGTCGGGGATCCTACATTTCAGAGCTTTTACGTTCAGGGAAGCTTCTTTCCGACTGGAGAGTACCGGCGCTATAAAGCCTCGTCCGGTGCTTTCGATCGGGTTAAACCCAACACATCTCTTGCTGATGGTGGTATCGGAGCAATTGAATTGGCAGTCAGATATTCCTGGATGGACCTGAACGACAATGTTGGGCATAGTGTCAGTACTCAAGGTGGAGAGATGAAGAGTACCACCTTAGGAGTAAACTGGTACGTGAATAACAACGCCCGAGTAATGTGGAACTATGTGCATTCCACCGTTGAAAACCTTGGTGATGCTGAGGGGCTACAGATGCGAGTAAAAATCGATTTCTAGGTCAACAGAGACAGGAGTAGCTCGCTAGAGCAGGCTGCTCCTCCTTTGATTCGAGAAGTAATGGACCAAAAACTCAAGAATTCCTTGGAGGATATTAAGCTCGAGCTTCTTGAGATGGCCGCTCACGTCGAGCGCAATATCTCAGATGCAGTCCTGGCTCTTATAGAGAAGGACAAGGAACTGGCTGAGACGGTCCCCCAGCGCGATCCCGTTGTTGATCTCATGGAGATTTCGCTTGACCGGCATTGTCACGGGGCCCTAACGCTTCGACCTATTGGTTCTGATCTTCGATTTCTCGCCACAGCTCTCAAGATAGTTAAGGACCTTGAGCGGGTAGGAGATTTGGCTGGGGATATTTGTAAACATGCCACCAAGGTTTTCGACGATCCCCCTTCTAGGGAATTGGTTGAGACATCGACGATGGCGCGAATCGCCGTAAGGATGTTAGGCAGGGCTTTAGACGCTTTTGTGAACCGAGATGTCAGTCTGGCCCGTGAGGTCATGGATGATGATGATGAGGTGGATCGCCTTCATGATCTTGTTTTCGAGTCTCTATGTACAGTAATGCGCCATGAATCTGACAAGATAGCATCAGCAACACACCTGCTTTACATAGCTAATTTTCTGGAGCGAGTTGGTGACCACAGTGCGAATATCGCCGAGATGGTAATTTTCATGGTGGACGGCGCCGATGTTCGCCATTTTGAAAAAGTAAAACCCTTGATTCAAGCCCGCGGCGATTCTGATTAATCAATACTCAATTCCGGGCCGAAATTACTTCCGGTCAGGCTTCTTTTTCGAAGGATAGTCTCAGTGGATCTCTTGAATCAGATGAAGATTCCCTGATCTGTATGGTATCGGCTAGGGTCTTCTTCTTTTTCTTGCTTTGGCCTGAGATACGCTAACGCCGTCTGAACGCCGTCAAGAAGGACCGATAGTCTGGAAGCGGGATCAAGGATTGCTCGGTGGGCTCGCCCACTTGCACCCGAGAAACGGTTAAGCAGATTATCTGAGTATTCGGACCAGTGCGTTGTGGTCTCCTGCATGTAAGACAGTGATTTTTCCACTTTTTTGTCGACCTCGATCATAGCCGAGGAGGTCCTGCCCGCAGCAGCAGAAACTTGTTCACACCACTTCGATAATTCCTGAGTGGTGTCAACAGTTTGAATCAGAGTCCTATCAACTCGTTCGAGTAGGACCAAACCCTTTTGCAGGACTTTCATGCAGCTTGTTTGAAGCCGGTATATATATAACGTGGCGACTACTAATGCGATAGCTCCGGCCATCAATTGGAGGAGTACAAGAATAGCTAGGATTAGCAAGGACCAATGGTATAGAGATTCCGAATCCATACTGATCAAGATAGCATATTTAATGTTTTGCAATCAGAGAGATGATTGATTGGGAGACCCTGGAT
>CAYXBG010000050.1:0-13160 GCA_964463145.1 uncultured Acidobacteriota bacterium | reverse complement strand
TCTCATAATGGATGGGGCCATGGGTACGATGATTCAAAAAGAGAAACTTGAAGAGGCCTATTTCCGAGGTGAGAGGTTTTCCAAGCACGAGAAGGACGTTATAGGAAATCACGATATTCTCAATCTGACCCAGTCTCGATTGATCAGATCGATTCATGCTGAGTACTTAGCAGCTGGTGCCGATATCATTGAGACTAATACCTTTAATTCCACAGCCATTTCCCAGTCCGAATACTTACTCCAATCTTTTGCCTACGAGCTCAATTTGGCAGGTGCCGAAATTGCTAGGCAGGCTGTAAATGAACAGATATCTAGAGACCCAAGCACTCCACGATTTGTGGCTGGAGTTTTGGGTCCTACGAGCCGCACCGCTTCCATATCTCCAAAGGTTTCGGATCCGGGTTGCCGAAATGTGAGTTTCGATGAACTGCGGTTGGCATATTACGAGGCAGCAAAAGGTTTAGTCGATGGAGGGGTTGACCTTCTTCTGATAGAGACAGTTTTCGATACCCTGAATTGCAAGGCTGCTATTTCTGCCCTCGGAGAGCTTTTCCAGGCTTACAGTTGTATTTGGCCAGTCATGATTTCTGGGACAATAACAGACGCATCTGGTCGAACTCTATCTGGCCAAACAGTAGAGGCATTTTGGTATTCAGTTTGTCATGCTGAACCTCTTACTGTGGGGCTGAATTGTGCTCTGGGTCCAGAGCAGATTCGACCCTATCTAACAGATTTATCCCGTGTGGCAAATACTCGAATTAGCTGTCATCCGAACGCGGGCATTCCAAATGAACTAGGTGAATACGATCTTCCTCCAGAAGAGATGGCATCTCATTTCAGATCCTGGGCAGAGGAAGGGTTACTTAACATAGCCGGGGGTTGTTGCGGCACTAGCCCTTCTCATATCCAAGTATTGCAAGAGGTGCTTGAGGAGTTCGCTCCACGTCGAGTGCCTGCTTCTCCCAACCGATTATTTCTTGCAGGATTGGAACCTTTTTCAATCAGGGAAGAGACTGGACGCTTCGTCAATATAGGTGAGCGTTGCAATGTTACGGGATCAGCCCATTTCCGGAGACTCATTCTTGACGAAGACTACGAGGAGGCGCTGCAGGTTGCTCGCGAACAGGTCTCCAGTGGTGCCCAAATTCTAGATATAAATGTCGATCATGCGATGATCGATTCCGAGAAGATCATGGTCCGGTACCTAAATCTCCTTGCCTCGGAACCCGATATTAGTCGAATTCCGATCATGGTGGATTCATCCAAATGGTCGGTTTTAGAAGCTGGACTAAAGTGCTTACAAGGAAAGTCGGTGGTCAACTCGATAAGCCTAAAGGAGGGTGAAGACGAATTTATATCTAAAGCAAAAATAATTCTCAGTTATGGAGCTGCGGTTGTTGTTATGGCATTTGATGAAAAAGGGCAAGCTGAATGTGCAGACAGAAAGTTTGAAATTTGTCAAAGGTCCTACCGTATCCTTGTAGATGAAGTCGGATTTCCCCCTCATGACATCATTTTCGACCCTAATATATTTGCAGTAGCTACGGGGATTGAACAGCACAATGAGTATGCACTGGCATTTTTTGAGGCGACTCAAACCATCCGTAAAGAGCTTCCTGGGAGTAGTGTATCGGGAGGTCTGTCGAATGTCTCATTCTCTTTCCGCGGCAATGAAACCGTACGCGGGGCAATGCACGCGGTTTTTCTCTACCATGCAATTCAAGCCGGTATGAATCTGGGGATTCTTAATCCTGGGCAGATTGAAATTTATGAAGAGATCCCCGGTGATCTACGAGACCGCATAGAAGATGTTTTTTTTAATAGAGGTCGGGATGCTACTGACCGACTTGTCGAGATGGCGGAGAAACACCGGGGGGGGGATTCCCAAAGAAAGGTAGTGAAAGAGGAGTGGCGGAGTGAGTGTGTGGAGGAGCGCCTGAAACATGCGCTCGTACATGGTGTGACTGAGTTCGTAGAGGACGATACCGAAGAGGCTAGAGTGAAATATCCGACTCCACTCAATGTGATTGAAGGGCCGCTGATGTCGGGTATGAAAGTGGTAGGAGATCTTTTCGGGTCCGGAAAAATGTTTTTACCTCAGGTAGTCAAAAGCGCCCGTGTCATGAAAAAAGCGGTAGCATACTTGGAACCCTTTATGGCGGAAGGTGAAGGTAAGTTGGCTGTCAGGAATGGGACGATTGTTCTGGCCACTGTTAAAGGTGATGTTCACGACATTGGGAAGAATATAGTAGGCGTGGTATTGCAGTGTAGCCATTACGATGTTGTTGATCTAGGGGTGATGGTTCCAATTCAAAAGATTCTCGAGACTGCTCGAGACCGTAAAGCAGATGCTATTGGTCTTTCAGGTCTGATCACTCCTAGTCTGGAGGAGATGGCATTTGCGGCTCGAGAAATGAGTCGTGAAGGTTTCAAAACGCCTTTACTGATTGGCGGAGCCACAACGAGTAAGTTGCATACTGCTCTTAAGATTGCCCCTTATTACGAAGGGATCACGGTACACGTTGTGGATGCCTCACTTGTAACAGAGGTGGCACGCAAGGTTTTAGATGATAGGGAAAATAATTCTTTCGCCCAGGCTGTTGAGAAAGAACACCAACGTTTACGAGAAAGCTTTGCTAAACGTCGCCGCCGAAAGCTAATTACTATCGATCAAGCTCGGTCCAAGCGACTTCGTTCCGAGTGGAGTCAGTATGCAGTCTCGCGGCCTTCTATGACTGGACTACACTCTGTGCAGGACTATGATCTGGAAATATTGGCCAAATTCATTGATTGGCGCCCCTTCTTTCAATCTTGGGAATTGATTGGGCGCTTCCCGCAGATTTTGGATGATCCTAAGTGTGGAGAGGCTGCGCGTCACCTCTATGCGGATGCTCTGGAGATGCTAGAAGAAATAACTAGAGGGAGATGGATTTCAGCAAATGCAGTTTTTGGGATTTGGCCTGCTAACAGTGTGGGGGATGACGTCTATCTTTATGCTGACGAGTCGCTCGAAGTGCCTCTGGCCCAGTTTCCTATGCTCCGGCAGCAAGGACAGTGGAAAAATGAAAAACCTAACCTTGCTCTTAGTGATTTCATAGCTCCTAGTTCAGCAGGGTATCCTGATTACCTGGGTGCATTTGTGGTTAGTTGTGGTTCTGGTGTGGAAGAACGAGTTAGGCGTTTTGAGGAAAAAAATGATGATTATAGAGCCATTCTTTTGAAATCTCTTGCTGATCGCCTGGCCGAAGCATTCGCTGAGAATTTGCACCAGCAAGTCCGTCTAAAATGGTGGGGATATGCCCCGGATGAAATCTTTAATACAGATCAACTCATAGCTGAAAATTTTATGGGAATCAGGCCTGCTCCTGGTTACCCGGCTTGTCCCGATCACTCTGAGAAGTTAAAGATTTTTGAGCTCTTAGAGGCAGAGACTCGAGTCGACACCCATCTCACTGAGAATTTTGCTATGACTCCTGCTGCTACAGTTTGTGGACTCTACTTCAGTCATCCGAAAAGTAGGTATTTTGGTGTTGGAAAAATAGCACGCGATCAGGTTGAGGACTATGCGAGTCGCAAAGGGGTCTCAGTCGAACAAGTGGAGAGCTGGCTAGCCCCCAATCTCTCCTATGAGCCCGCTTGAATGGGTGAAACCGGATTCAAGCAGAAGTTTACTATTGGTCTTTCAGGAAATTCCTTAAGTGACGACCGTTCAACAACCAGCTGAGATTGAATGAAACTATCTGGACATCGTTTTTCCCAGCTACGATCAAATGATTTTTGCCGTCTGTGGAGACCTCTTTGTAATCGGTCACCCCACCTTCGAAAAGCAGTTGTATTCTACCCTGACTAGGGGTTCCCGTTCGTCCAACGCCAAGACTGGAGTAGGCGCTAGGACCTTTATAGATTAGACGTTTAAGCGGCCATGTAGAGCCCTGATCGAAACTGACCCAAACAGTGATCTTCTCTCTACCTATGATAGTACTAGCCCCAACTTGACTAGGCATTTTACCTGCATCGGTGTCCAGATTGCTGTATATGAGAATATCGTATCCTTCAACAGGTAGGCGGATCATGCCTCCCATGCAGCCGTAAGAAGTGCCTCGAGCTCCATCAGGCAGGGAAGGACTTCTGAATGCATCGACCCATAAGTGGCCTCCTTCGTGGCTCCAGGCAAAGAAGCGATTTCCTCGGCTCATGTGCTCGCGGGAATTGTAGAGTATTTTCCCATTGGATAATTCTACGAGGGCTCCCTCCCCAGTGCCGAGTACGGGGAAGGGTGCACTGGTTTTCCAAAGAGCACCTCCGTCGTCGCTATAAATTGCGTTACTGTAGTGGTAGGGTCTCCACTCAACGGCATTCGAGTTCCCAGGCCCAAAGATTCGAGCCGGCATAATCAGGCGCCCTTTATTCTCTCCAAATACAAGGGTGATGCCAGGCTGCATAGCCGCTACGCTCTCCAGATTTTCTGGGATCAGTCCGAACTCGTCAGGCAGTACTTTGACGGTTTCGCGGATCCAGCTTGCACCGTGGTCACGACTCCGAAAAAGCCAACCAGCCCCAGGATTAACGTAGAGGAGGTCACCCTTTATTTCATCCACGAGCGCATTGCCATAGTTGGCATTTGGCCCGATCTCAATATCGGGGTCCCAAGTAAGGCCGCCATCAAGACTCCTCCGGCATTTATTTCCTCCAGGTGATTGAAAGGCAACCAATGTCCCGTCCTTTGCTGTTAAGATCCCTCCCCAGCCACCCCGACCTTCCCAAAGTTTCTGAATCGGGGAAAAAACCGGATCCCCCAGAAAATCAGCTAGATGGGAGGTGGTTGAGGACTCTCTGCTAGGAAATTGTTGGGCATGTGTTTTCCCCAGGGGGGTAAACAGTAAGGTGAGACAGATCAGGGGAATATGTTTCATTTTAGAGTGGCATAAATTTTCTTTAGGGTGTTGGGGCGCTACTTTAATGAGCTGGGAGGTTATATTACAACGAGTATTCCGGTGATATACATAATTGCTAGTCCGGATAAAAACCCCCCTACATTGTGCCGTGTTGCCCAGCTTCCCCCTACGGAGGAGTTAGCTACGACACGGAAGACTTCGCAAAGAACCTGAGCAATGGCCCCGGCCCCTAGAGCAAAGAAGAGAGTAATCCAGATCGGGCCATAGGTGAATCCGCCAATCCATGTTCCTAGGATAGTGGGGACTCCAGCGATTGCACCGTACAGTACAAGATACTTTAAAGGTGGCCTGTCCTGGGCGATAGGAGCAACGATACCTAATCCTTCAGTTAAATTATGGAGCATGAATCCGATTATCAGAAAAGCTCCCAGAGAAATTTCTCCGATGGCGTAAGCAGATCCGATAGCCAGGCCTTCACCGAGATTATGAAGTCCGATGCCCAAGGCTATGACAAATGCTATCCAGGACCTACCCGAAGGAGTTTTCTTGTCGTACCTGGCAGGATTGCTGTTTGATAAGAAGAAAAGCCCCAAGAAAGCAACCGCGATTCCAAAACTTACAAGAGAGAGCCCCTGATATGCCCCGGCCACTTTGGAAGCGGTTTCAAGTGCTGCTTCCAGTGTATCGATCATCAGGAAAGCCAGAAGTCCTAGGGTCAAGCATAGAGAAAAGTTAATCCATTTCTGTTCCAAGGTGCGTAAAAACGGATAGAATAATAGGCCCAGAAGGACAGGGATTACCCCGGCGTAGATTCCTAATAGGGTGAACGTTGAAAGTGTTGTCCAATCTGGCTTGGGCGAGGTGGTAGCAACAGCAATCTCGTGGCTGAAAGTAAGGCCCGTAGAAGTCAGAAGTGTGACTTCGTGAGTTTCTCCTTCGACCCACGGGTATGGAATTGAAATGCGCCTCGTTCCCAGCCGGGAGATAGTGTTAGCACTCTTTCCCATGGAGAACTGCCATAGTGCATCATCAATGATTACCTGGGAGACTGTTACAGGAGCTGGCCCACCATTAGTCACATGCAAAATGATCTCATTGGCTTGAGGGAGTATGGCTCTATCAATCGTCAGTTCCTCCACTGGCGGAAAGTTAGTCCGGAGAACTCCCAAAGGTCCAAATGAAAAAAAGATGAAGAGTAGGAGTGCCATCAAACCCAGAGGCAGTATCCCCCACATCCAGGCCTTCATGCGTGCTCCTTAACATTAAATAATCCCATCCATCCGAGTTCAGCAAACTCACTCTGATGAGCATGGAACATAAATTTGCCTCTGTGCGGGAAGCGGAGTTCCAAAATATGCCGTTCACCCTGGCACATCATGACAGTATCGGTGAATTCGTCAGGAATTAATTTTGTTCCGGTCCTGAACACGTTAAAAAAATTTCCGTGAACATGCAGGGAGTTAATCAGATCAAATTCGAGTAGATTAACCAAATAGATGCGGACCAGCTCGTTTTGGATAACATCTATAGGGTGTTTCTGATGGTGGAAGGCTACTGTGTTGACGGCATAGATCTCGTTTTCATTGTCAAAATTCGTATCGAAGCCATTCATCACCATTACCATTTCTCTGGCTTGGGGACGAGATTCCTTTGGGTCAATGATAAATGTCCCATACAAACCTTTGTGGATGTGCCTCCGTAGAGGTACAGCGTGGCAATGGTACAGATGTAGCCCCATTGGGTCAGCGGGGAACTCATAGACAAATTCCTCGCCCGGATGGACGAGTTCGAACACTCCGTCCATATTTGCCTTATGGAATCCGTGGAAGTGTATTGTGTGCGGGTGACTGCCCCCATTCTTGAATCGAATACGTAGTTGATCTCCTTCAGTGCAGCGGAGAGTTGGTCCGGGCACTTGACCATTATAAGTCCAGGCAGGGAAGAAAACTCCCGGAGCGATTTCGATCTCTTTGTCGACGGATACTATTTCCCACTCACGGAGAGTAGTACCGTCCGGTAGTTTCGAAACCTTACCGTAGTCGAATTCATAGAGAAAAGTAGAGGGGTTGAATGCTTCTAGATTCACCTCTCCAGTTACTGAGGCCAAGTGAGGGTGGTTAGCTCCTAATGTGTCTGGAAGATCGGAAGCTTTGGCGCTCTTTACTAATTTTTGGGCGCCTGCTGTGCCAGCCAAAGCAGCACCACTTCCTAGGAGATCTCGTCTGGTTACTTTTTTCATTTATAGTTTCAACTTAGGATTTCTAATCCACCCAGTATCTCTGCAAGGGTATCGAAGTCAAGTGAAAGGAATTTGAAGAAGGGTTATTTTTCTTAGATAAAAGTTAAGATAGGGAGGTTAGAATTTTAGTTGAAAATATTATCAGACTGACTAGTTTTCTGTTTTTCGATTTGACATATAATCTCAAACTAGGAAGACCGGAATGAAATATTGTCCAGAATGTGAAGGAGAGTACCAGCAAGCAGTAGATGAATGCTGGGTCTGTCAGGTTTCTCTCGTTTCCGAGATCGAGACTATTGAGAGGCCAAGGGCCGATCCTTCCATTGAACTGATAGATGTTTGGGTCTGTGATGGCGAAGCTGAAGCTCAAATCGTAGTGAGTTTACTGGCGGAGAAAAAAATTGACTGCATGTTGAAAGGTGAAGCGCTTAGATATATCCACGGATTCAAAACGACACTGCTTGGGAAAGTGCATGTCCAGGTTAGGGAAGACGATTATGAGCAAGCCCTGAATAGCATTAGGGCATCCCGGGGTGTCAAGATGGAATGTGAGAATTGCAGTTCGTTGATAGAAACAGGAGTGGATATTTGCCCATACTGTTCTGTGTCGCAATCATAATACTTTGATCGTCGAAGAGGTTTCGTGTACAGGACTCAGCACTTCCTGGATTATGGAATCCTCAATTTGCTATGATCTGACCCCTCTTGGGTCGGGACGTAGCGCAGCCTGGTAGCGCACCTGAATGGGGTTCAGGGGGTCGCGAGTTCGAATCTCGCCGTCCCGACCAATAGAATCAACAACTTATGGAGATTGATGTTCTTCTGAAGTCTGTCTACATTGCGACGTGTTACGCTCTATGTTGCAGCGGGTATTTTGGTCAGTTCTTCAGATGTAAATACATTGTAGAGGGGGATTCCCAAAGATGGATGACTCCGAGGTGTAAGGATGCTTAATTTCCCCAGCTGTCCGATTTATGCGAAAATGCCGAAATAGAGTTGGAGTGCCTCCTTTCTTGCTGAGGAGCCATGGTCGATTTTTCCCCACAGAGTTACGGATGAGAAATAGGAAGTCTCTGATTCGGAGCACCTTGATTTTCGTTATCCTTGGCCTTTTTTTAGGCCATACAGCTTGCAGGAAAGAAAGATCCAAGCATACTACCTCTCTTCTCCTTGTTACGATTGATACTTTGCGAGCGGATCGTCTGGGTGTGTACGGTTGGGAGAAAGCTCGGACACCAAATTTAGATGCCCTGGCGGCTTCGGGAAGATACTACAAAGAGGTTTTTACCCCAGTTCCAGTCACTCTGCCTGCGCATGCAAGCATTCTTACAGGTAGACTCCCCTTTCAACACGGTATCCGAAATAATTCTTTCTATGTCCTTCCGCAGGATGAAGACACACTTACAGAAGCACTGAAGTCTGCTGGATATCAAACAGGTGCAATTATAGGTGCTGCAGTACTAGATCACAGATTCGGTCTCGATCAGGGTTTTGATCTATATGATGACGATGTCGGCAAGGGAGATTCCGGATTATTTATTGCAGAGAGGAGTGCATCTGAGGTCACCAAATTGGCACTTTCGTGGTTAGAGGATTTAGATGGAGAAAGACCGTTTTTCCTTTGGGTACATTATTTCGATCCACACGATCCTTACAGGCCTCCAGTACGGCACTCTCTCAGGCCTCAGCAGCCTACCTATGATGACGAAATCGCCTATGTTGATGAACAGATAGGGGAACTAATCGAGGGCTTGAAAAAATCCGATATGTGGGAGAATACTCTCACAGCTGTAACTTCCGACCATGGAGAGGGACTGGGGGAACACGGCGAGGAAACTCACGGGATTTTCCTTTATGATTCGACACTTCGCGTACCATTAATTTTGTCCGGTCCGGGTATTCATCCGGGCAGTTCCGACCAGGATTTTTTACTTGGGTTAACCGATCTTTTCCCTACATTGTTGGGTTCCCTCGGATTGTCTAGTTCGGAGAGCATAGAGGGATTTGATTTTCTGGAGTCGGAGCCAACCCGGGATAGTCTTTATGCGGAAACCTTTCTGCCTAATGATTTTTACAACTGGAGCAAATTGGTCGCGCTCCGGTCCAAACGATGGAAATATATTAAGGCCCCATTACCAGAACTTTACGACCTAGCTGCGGATCCTGCTGAAGTGCACAGTATCGCCGAGACGGGAAAGTCCCAGATCTTTGCCATGGCAAAAGTTTTGGAGAGTATGTATGTCGAGGGGGACAGTGATAAAGCAACAGAAGAAGTTCCAGTCGATCTTTTGAATCGAATAGCTTCACTGGGTTATGTAGGTTCTGTTACTGGTTCGCGAGAGGCAATTGAAAAAAGGGGAGAGTTTCTCCCGGATCCCAAAAAGATGGTTCATCTAGTCACAAAGATGGATGATGCACTGGCTTCAATTCGTGAGAGGCAATTGGATCTTGGAATCATTAAACTTCACAGAATTTTGAAAGAAGATCCAACCAATTTCCTGGCGGCCCACTCACTAGCCGAGGCTCTCTACGATGCAGGTAGGAATGAGGAAGCAATCCAAGGCTATCAACGGACTTTGGAATTGGGTCGGGAGACAGCTTACTATCACTATCGACTAGCTCTGCTTCATGAGAAATTGAACCTTTACCAGAAGGCTGCAGGCCATTTTACTAGAGTGATTCAACGGAACTCCACGGCGGCCCAAGAGACTCTCGAGCGTGGTGACAGGCTGTTGGATCGAGGGCTCGCTAGAGAGGCTTTAGCGTATTACGAGGCTGTAGAAAAGGCTGGGGTACAGGCCAATCGAGTCGAATTGTCTATAGTTGCAGCTCTTCTAGAGATAAGACAACCGGAGAAGGCTCAACTCAGGCTTGAGGATGCAATTCAAAAAGATCCCGGCAATGAGCAATTGCAGTCGTTGTGGACTAAAACGTTAAACCTTCTTGGTCAGAAACAAGGTAATCAAGGAAACCTTAGGAGTGCAATTCGATTTTTTGAGAAAGCCACTTTATCCGACCCTTCCGATTTTGAGAGTTGGGCCAACCTGGCTCTAACTTATCTGCGAGTAGGGCGCAGCCAAGATGCACTGCTCCCTCTGGAACGTGCAATAGAGTTAAATCCGACTGCTGTTCGCCTGATCAATCTTTTAGGAGAGCTTCATTTTCGAAAAGGGCACTACTCTAAAGCAAAGAATCTTCTTGTGATGTCCTTGAAGCTGGATGAGGATCAAGAGAAGATAGCTAGAGCTCTACAGGAAATCGAGAAACAACAGGCCGAACACTAATGATCCGAAACTTTTCTACGTGTTCCAGTTGCGGGAATTTTACGCTGAAGAGCTCCAATCTCTCGGGAGGTTTGAAATGCAGTTGAACGAACTCGATACACCAGCGCTTTTAATAGATCTCGATTGCATGGAAGATAATCTTAATCGGATGGCAACTTATTGTCAGGAGAAGAACATTGAGTTGCGACCCCATATCAAGACTCATAAAACCCTTGGACTGGCAAAAAGACAGATAGAATTGGGCGCTTGCGGGATTACGGTAGCCAAAATCGGAGAAGCAGAAATCATGTCTGAGGGTGGGGTTGACGGAATACTTCTTGCCTATCCAGTTATAGGAAGACACAAGGTAAGACGTCTGGCAGCTGTTATGGAGAGGAGTCGATTAGTGGTTTCCTTGGATAGTGAGGAAGCTGTCGATTGGGTTTCTCAAGCTGCGATAGGAAAATCCCTAGAAGTCCTTGTAGAGATAGACTTCGGGATGCGTCGTTGTGGCCTGCCTCCCGGGGAAAATCCGGTCCAGCTGGCTAAAGTTATAGATGCCAGACCTGAGCTCGAGTTCAAGGGACTGATGCTTTACTCAGGACACCTGTCTCCTGATCTGGATGGGCAGATAGGTGCAGTGAATCGATTGAATTCTGAATTGGGTATGCAGCTGGAGATGTTTTCCCGCGAGGGCATTGATGTCCCTGTAGTTACAGGAGGCAGTACTCCTTCAGCATACTATTCGCATCTTGTTGAGGGGTTAACAGAAATTAGGCCTGGGACATATATTTTCAATGACCGCAACACCGTGGAATTTGGTGCTTGCTCGGAGTCACAATGTGCCGGGTCAGTCTTGGTTACGGTAGTGAGTACTGCAGTGTCCGGTCAGGCGATCATCGATGGAGGCTCCAAGACTTTTTCAAGTGACTCACTCATGTCTGGTAACGGTGTCGGGCACGGGATCGTGAAGGGGTATCCTGATGTTGTCTTCACCAAGATGAATGAGGAACATGGATACTTACAACTTCCGCCGGGAATAAAGCTTGAAATTGGGCAGCAACTCCAGATCATACCCAACCATATTTGCACTTGTGTCAATATGCATGACCGGGTTTGGGGGACACGTCAAAAAGAAGTTGTGGACGAGTGGGAGATCTCCGCGCGCGGACGTATTCGTTAATGAGCTGGAACGTCTATTGTGATCGGATTACTTCGCTTGAAGGTCTGATGTCCGAAGGCCTTGACGTAACCAGTAATCGCCTTTTCTGAATCCGTAACCTGTGGGCCTATATTCACCGACGACCTGGACTCTAGCTCCTTTCGGCGGGATTTCCTTTTCCAGGCCAGTGGCCCAGTAGATTCCGTTTACAAGTAGACGTCGAGTGCCTTTTGAAAGCAGATCGGTTGAGGCCCCAATGGTGGAGGAGAAAGCCTTACCCACTTTGCCTCCAGGGAGTCTATAAGGTTTTGTCCAGGCGATTGGCATCATTGGGTCATTCAGGTTGCCTTTACCTTCATGTCCGGAATGCTCCCCCACTATATCGTCGTCAGTAGGGCGCATTCCGAACAGTGTATCTTGTGAGTCGTATTCTCCACGGCGATTGACTACCTGGCCTAGCACCAATGGTTGAGCACCATCTGGAAGAGGTAGTCGCACCCCATAAACATCAGTAGGTCCCCAGATATCGATATCTTTTAGGCCGCGTGTGATGGGGTGACTCGTTGCTCCAGGTGCTATGATTCCACGCGTACTTTGATGTCGATGCCGGCCGTGGTGGCTAATCCATTTTTCCCCCAAAACCAAGCGTCCGAATCCATCTTTCCAGGCTTTTTTCCCGCCATCATATCCGTTGGCGTAGTGGCCCCATTTATTGTTGGAATCTGAAAGGAAGGCATGGGTAGAAGTTCGAATTCCAACGACTGGCTTGCCTGATTGAAGATAGTTATCGATATATTGCATTTGCTCATCAGGTAAATCACGAAAACGTGTAAAGATAACCATTAGGTCGGCTGAATCGAGAGCTTTTAAACCCGGGATATGATTACGGTTGTTAGGATTTATTATTCCCGTTGTAGGATCAATAGCGAAGAGAACGGTGCACTTAAATCCATGGTGCGTCGCTAAAATTCTTGCCAGTAGAGGCAGTGCTTCTTCCGAACGGTATTCCTCGTCTCCTGAGATTAGGACAATGTGTTTCCCTTGTCCAGGCCCACTGGTGCCTTCGTAGACGATCCACTGCCCAGCACCCAAAACGGGCCAAGCGAGGCTCAGTATGAATATCAGCATCATTACCAATCGATTCATTATTTTATCTCCTGTCACCAAGAATACGTGGTTCCATATCAGTCTTCTAGCCACTTGCCCGGACACCAGATTTTCTAGGTTGAGAATGAATGAGGGAAAGGGTTTTAATGGCTCCGAACCGTGGACTAGTCATACTCTCAAGAGGTGTTTTCGTCTCTTGCCTTGCCAGTCTCAATACTAGTAGGGCTCTCGATTGCGGGCCAGGTGCCCTTGATTTCACTCGATTCCTTTGTGCATTGATGAGGGAATTTCAAGTTGCAATCCTTGAGGGGCTTCCGAAGCTCTGGGTCCATGAGCTCGTGTATATCAAGCTGCATCTCCTCTCTTGAGTAGGCTGCAATATCAAGGATCCCTGTGTCCATGCGGATAGCATCCTCGGGACAAACCTCAACACAATATCCACAGTAAACACAGATTCCCAGGTCGATGTCGAAACGTACCGGGTACTTCTCGAC
>CAYXBG010000049.1:0-13247 GCA_964463145.1 uncultured Acidobacteriota bacterium | reverse complement strand
CTCTCTACCAGTTTTTCAGTGGATACTTCCTGGAAATGTTGCTCCTGAATAAGAGCCAGTGTTTCAGTGAACCTCCTAATCAGATCCTCACGCCCCTCCAGAGTTGATCTCACTCTGAGGCGATCTCCTAGGAGTCCTCCTAGAGACGAAACCCCGAGAATTATTGAAAAGAAAAGGAAACTGAGTCGAATTTTCATGAAAAAATTCTCGAGGTGAGTTGGCAAATCAGTATAACACCTTCAAGGGGCCGACTGTTCAGAACCAAGCAACCATCTTCCGAACACTAGTGGCCTCTCAAAATTCACCTTATTGACTTGACTTTGAATGCTACCGTAAACTGAAGACTCACGGAGCCGATCGAATAATGTTTAATCTTGGTTTCCCCGAGCTGGTAGTAGTATTTACGCTTGCACTTCTCCTGTTCGGTCCTCGCAAATTACCTGAGATTGGTCGATCTCTAGGTAAAAGTCTGAATGAATTCAAGAAAGCGACCAACGACTTAAAAAGAACCTGGGAAACTGAGGTAGTGGCTGAGGAGCAGGATCTCCGTAGAACTCTTAGTGAGCAGCGTGCCGATTTCGAGGACATTTCAGAAGATTGAGAATCGGTTTTTAGACTCTGTCCGGTCATCCGACCAAGCTACCCATGTCAAAAGAAAAATCGACCGATTCTCCCAAAAGCAATCAAGGGCAGGATACGCCCACCACTGTGTCCGAGGATACCGAGCTCGACAACTCCCCGAATTCACAACTCGATGAAGAAATCCACGCCCAATCCGCTTCAACTGATGAAGCTCCTAAACCCGAAGCCCCTGAAGATAATCTAGGACAGGGAGGAGAACCATCCAAAAGTGATGAATCTGGCGATAAGCTGGCTTCAATTTATGATAGCGGGTCTCCTGTCCCGCCCTCCGAAGTCACCAATGAAGAGGCTTCCCTAGGGGGCCGGATGACCTTCTTAGAACACTTGGATGAACTCCGGCGAAGAATTTTCTTCGCACTAATTGCATTAGTACTAGCCACGGGCGCCTGCTGGTTTTTCCGAGAACAGATTTTCATATTCATGAAAGGACCAGGAACCTCTGCTATAACCGACTTTGAACTCGTATATACCAAAGTCACAGATACTTTCACAATATGGCTCAAAGTCGCCGTGGCGGGAGGGATTTTTCTCTCATCCCCATTCATCCTTTCACAGGTCTGGTCCTTTATTTCACCAGGCCTGTATCGAAAAGAAAAACGTTACGCTATCCCCTTTCTGGTCTCATCAACTTTACTTTTCCTCACAGGGGGAGCATTCGCCTATATGGTAATCCTGCCCGCATCCCTTGGATTTCTAGTCAACAACCTAGGCTCGTCCCTAAAACCCATGATTACAGCTGTGGATTATTTTTCCTTCGTGATACTTATTCTGGTCGGGATGGGAACAGTCTTTCAGCTCCCCGTCGTAGTGGCCTTCCTATCTCTATTCGGATTGGTGACACCAAAATTCCTTTGGAAACATTTCCGTTATGCGATTCTCATAATATTTATTCTGGCCGCTATAGTTTCCCCTACTGCTGATGCACTCAACCTCACATTCTGGGCAGCCCCTATGCTTGCGCTCTACTTGGTCAGCATCGGTGTTTCGTGGGTTTTTAACCGTCGACGGTCTCAGCCCGAGGAGTAGCTTTCTCTTGGATCAGAAAAGATCTTACTGGAGAGTATTAGCTGTAGTATTTCAAGCATAAGGCGTGACTAAGTTAAGGATTGTCGGGTGCTCAGGCTATATTGATAGGATCGTGAAGGATCCCCGTCAGGTCACTCCTGCTGAGTTCACAACCATCGAGGTTCTGTGGGATCACCCTGAGAATCTTTCGGTAGGAGACATCCACACAGTCCTATCACAGCAGCGCCGGGTGGCTTACACAACGGTTATGACATTACTTGACAAGATGCATACTAAGAGAAGTGTGCGCCGGATTAAAAAAGGGAAAGCATACTACTACAGACCAGCAGTAAGGCGGCAGGAGGTCCTCGACTATCTACTACAACAATTCGCCAACTCCTATTGTCATGGTCACCGAGAAGACATAGCCGGACTTCTCAGAAACGAAACACAAGTTACTAATGATGCTTTAATTCCGACCCAACACCCTCATTTGGAGGTAAACAAAGAGATAGGCATCGAGCTCCTCTAACAACAATCCTGACAGCCAATGTATGCTGGGCTGGCGCTCTTCCGGCGGCATTAGGGCCTCTGCTTTACTTAGCGGCCTTTCACATCAGAAAAGAGCCTAAGCAATTGACCGACGAGCATGCCAATTATGCAGTACTGAAAACACTAACAGTAAGACCCCTACTCCCTGTACCACGATCCGCTCCCATACCCCAGCACTAGTAAATGGGTATAGTAATAGCATAGCGCTTACCATAAACACTGACCTCACTAAAAGATTCGTCCTTGAGAACAGAAACCCCGCCAAAACTACTGCCAGACTTAGAATTCCAAGAGCAGCCAAAACCACTTCTCTTAGCACTTCAATCACCGATGGGGTTGCACCAGTAGCAGTCAGTAAAAGAAGCTGAGGATTGAAAACAAACATAAAAGGTAGTGTGAAACCTACCAATGCAAAGCGAAAAGCCATTATCCCAGTCTTCATGATGTTAGAACCCGCAATAGTGGCAGCAGTATATGCAGCAAGCGCTACCGGGGGGGTAACCATCGACATCAGTCCAAAGTAAAAAATAAAAAAATGTGCAGCCAAGGGAACCACTCCCAGTTCGCCTAGAGCTGGTCCAATCAAGGTTGCCATCACCAAATAGCAAATGGCCGATGGTAATCCCATACCAAGAATAATGGCTGCACACATCATCAGAAGTAAGGCCGCCAGCAAGTTATTCTCAGCGAGTGGTAAAATCAAGGAAGGCAGTCTCACTCCTACACCCGTCAGCGTTACAACTCCAATCACAATCCCCACACAAGCTGCCGCACAAACCAGAGGAACCGCACCTCTGGCCGTCTTCAGGAAGGACTTCTTCAGTGTAACTAGCCCCACCCGAGTTCTAGAAGACCCTGCAGCTAAAACTACACATCCCAACATTGCCCATGTTACCGCTCGGAACGGAGTAAAACCCATCATTAGTACAGTAACCAACAGCACAACTGACCCAAAAAAAACACAGCCCTCCCAGGACCAAGAGGACGCGACTGTTCTTCGTTCTCTCTTCTGAACCAGATGAACTCCTTCCCTGTATGTGAAAAGGTGTACCAGCAGGAGAAGTGAATAGTAATAGAGACAAGCAGGAATCAATGCACTTCGGACAATTTCTAAATAAGTGACTGCAGGAGATATTATCTCCAGCATCATGTAAGCAGCTGCACCCATAACTGGTGGAGCCAATGCTCCCCCGGAACTGGCTGCCGCCTCAATAGCAGCCGCCACTCTGGGTCGAAATCCTGAGCTCTTCATCAACGGTATTGTAAAAGTCCCAGTCGTAGCAGTGTTAGCCACAGCACTCCCTGACAGGGAGCCCATCAAACCACTGGCAACAACCGCTACCTTCGCAGGCCCTCCGGGGCTATTTCGAAAGAAGCGTCGGGCCAAGGAAATAATAAAAGCTGTAGCTCCTGTAACTTCTAAGAGAGTCCCAAACAAAACAAACAGAAATACATAGGTGAACATGACGCGCAAAGCCACACCAAAGACGCCCTGGCTCTGCAGATAGGTCTGGGTTACTAGACGAGAGAAAGAATATCCTCTATGGGGTAGCATCCAATCCGGTAAACTAGGCCCGATATATGCATACAATAGAAAGACGCCTGCTAGAATGGGCAGTGCCCAACCTAGAGATCGCCTGGTTGCTTCTATTACCAGAATTAATCCTACGATACCGATAACCAGATCCAATGATGTCTCCCGTCCTGCCCGGTGACCGAGACTCTGCCCTCCCCACCAAAAGATCTTGAACACTCGTTCTCCTTGGCTAGTGAGGTAACCTCCGCACACACCTGCAGAGAAAAGAAGAATGGGGTCTATCCACCTGCAGCCTAGTTTCCCCGAGTTGACTGGGAAAAACAAAAAACACAACATCAGACTACAGGTCAGGAATATGGTGAGTTGTGAGGAGGGAGATAGAGAAGGGTAATTAGCCTCTATTAAGACAAAAATGCACAAACCCCAGGCCAGAACATCACGCATCTGGGCTCTCCACCCAAGTTCAGAGGCCTTAATTCCCAGTTGACTGGGTGAAGATTCTAATCGTTCCAGATCCCGATCTCCCGATAGTATCTGACTGCCCCAGGATGGAACTGAACTCCCGTTTTCCTAACGACGTTGACCGGATTAACGGCCCGGCCTGCTGGGTGCTTTCGAGCAAACGCCTCTCGGTTTTCATATAAGGCTTTTGTCGCTTCGTAAATCATTTTTTCATCAGCAGTAGCAGCAGTAATGAGATGCATTGAACCTACATTGAGCCCTTGATATTCCCGATGAACATTCCTGTAGGTCCCGGAGGGAATGACCGCAGTGTGGAAAAAAGGGAATCTATTTGTGAGTTCTTCCTGCTTCCCCTCTGCAAGAGGGAGAAGTGTTACTTGATGGGCAGCCGCAGCCTGTGTGATGGATGCCGTGGGAACCGCCCCACCTAGGAAAGCTGCTCGAGCAGCTCCATCAGACAGCATGTCGACAGCGGCAGACTGTCCTGCGTGTAGAACAGTTAGATCATCATATCGGAGTCCGTGTGCCTCCAGAATTGGCTCCACAAACATCTCGAACCCCGCACCCGATGGCCCAATAACTACTCGTTGGCCTTTTAATTCTACGATATTATTGATACCGGAATCTGCCAGAGTAACAAACATTGCTACATTAGGAGCCAATGTCATGACAGCTCGCATGTCATAAGTTTTTTCCCAGCCACTCTCACCTCGTACAGCGAAATAGGTAATCGCAGCATTGGCCAGTGCTAGATCAATTTCACCTCGATCTAGACGACGAATGTTTTCCTGCGTTCCCTTGGTCGACTCGGCGGTGACCTGCCACCCGTTTTTCGAATTGCCTGCCTGTATAACGTCTGCGATCGCGCTCCCCACAACAAAAAATGCACCCCCAGGAGGGGCTGTCCCCACACTGAACAAACGGGTCGGAGTTTCGGCAGTTCTGGACTGTGGTCCACTACAACTTAATACTCCAAATATTAGAAACGAGAGAAGCAGCATCCTGAGGAGGGTATTAGGGATAAAAAAAGATATATTTCGCTGCATGAGGCCTAGATTTAAGACTGTCCCATTGACATGGACAGAGCGGGGATTCTAACATACTCCGTCCCGAAGAGCGGGAATAACTCAGTGGTAGAGTGCGACCTTGCCAAGGTCGAAGTCGCGGGTTCGAATCCCGTTTCCCGCTCCATCCTCCTCAGAAATTGACTCTTGGAAACGGTCGTAGAGCTTATTAAAACCAATTTCCTCTCCAGCTTGTCGGACTCGGGACTCTTAAATTACCGAAAAATCAATAATTCAGTTTTTTCCACCGAGTGCCCTCCTTGGTATCCTCCAGAACGATATCTGCTTTTTCGAGCTGTTGACGAATCTCATCTGCTCTTCGATAGTCCTCATTAAGCCGCGCCTGCTCTCGTTCCGTTATTAGTGCAGAAATCTGGTCATCATCTATGCCTTCCTCTTCTACTTGGAATGAAGCGAACACAGTGTTGACTCTGGAAAAGAATTCCAAGATGGCTTGCTTGTCGGAAGACCCTAAATCACCTTTCTCCAGAAGTGGGTTTACTTCACGAATAAATACGAAAAGAGCAGCTAAAGCCTTTGATGTATTGAGATCGTTATCCATCCCGTTTTCAAAACCCTCTCGGGCTACACAGAGTCTTTCTTCAAGGCTCTCACCTTCAGAATTGTGGTCGGGAATCTCGCGGACTTTTTGCAGGAAGTCGTTCACTCTTTGCACAGCTTGGGACGCTTGTGCTAGTCCATCAAATGTGAAATTCAACTGAGTGCGATAGCGTACAGATGCTAGTAGATATCGGATAGCCACAGCCCCAAATCCTCTTTCGAGAAGGTCTCTAAGGGTGTAAAAGTTCCCTCGAGATTTTGACATCTTCTCACCGTCAACAATGAGGTGAGCACCATGAACCCAATACTTGACGAATGGCCTTCCTGTAGCTCCCTCACTCTGTGCGAGTTCGTTCTCATGATGAGGGAATATCAGGTCCACTCCCCCACAGTGAATATCAAAACTCTCTCCCAAATACTTCATACTCATGGCGGAACATTCGACGTGCCACCCTGGGCGCCCAGGCCCTAGATTATTATCCCAATGAAATTCACCGGGTTTTCGAGCTTTCCATAACACAAAATCTCGAGAATCTTCTTTACTGTATTCATCTACATCACAACTGATCCCACTGGAAACTTCGCTCGGGTCAAGCCTCGCTAGTTTCCCGTAATCAGGAAAGCGGTCAATCCTGAAATAAGTCGAACCGTCACGTTGGTAAGTAAGCCCTCTGTCAGCGAGACGATTAATGAGTTCAACCATGTCCGGAATATGATCGGTCGCACGAGGCATTGCATCGGGTTGCTCAATGTGGAGCGTTTCCATATCCTCCAGGAAGGCATTTGTGTATTTCTCTGTGTAGGACTGGATTTCCATCTCCTGATCAGCCGCGGCTGCGATGATTTTATCCTCCACATCGGTGATGTTCATCACATGGGTCAACTCAAAACCCTTGTAGATCAGGTAACGGCGCAGAATGTCCTGAAAAACGAAAGTGCGCAGATTCCCTATGTGCACAAAATCATAGACTGTCGGGCCACATGTATACATGCGTACCTTGTTTTTTTCCAAAGGGACAAACTCTGAAATACCCTGGCTTAAAGTGTTGAAAAGGAAAAGTGCCATCAGAAGGATCCTACAGTCTGACGTGTGTCAGGCCAAGACGGAAAAAGATTTATAGAAGGTAGATTTATCAAGCAGTAGTCCAGTAAACATTTCGAAAGGTTACTAGAGATCAGGTGGGCGCTTAATCTCCACTAAAAACTGAGTCCCTTCTCCTAACTGGTTGGTCTCGAAGATAGACTGGAGTTCTTCTAGCCCATTCTTCTCAGTCAGTATCCAATACGAATTTTGATTTTTCGTATGCATGTATGCTCTCAAATCAGCCAAATTTTCGATCGCCTCCGGCAACGCCTTATAATCAGTATAGTAAAGTGCAGAGTGATGGAAAAATCGGTAAAATACCAAAGGTTCCTTAATAGAGAGATGTTGTCGGATTCCCTGCACTAATTTTTTCGAGGAGTGAAAAACTCCAACTTCGGGAGCCACTACGAGAGAGGCTAGCCCCGCCAATATTGTCATACTGATGACAAGAACCATTACCAGCTTCCGAGGCTCATATCCAACCCACCAAACTCCACTCGCTAAGACAACCCAAGGAAAAGCAAGGATAATTCCCATAGACTGTGATCCATGGGTAACAATCATAGAAATCATACTAAGGATGGCTATTATAAAAGACCCTCCTACCAAAACAGGTACTACTCGCCTGGCGATCCTGAGACTCTGCATATCCTCAGACAACAACCTATCCACTTCAATAGCAGCTAAAAATGCAACAGGCAGGGCAGCTGGCAAAACATACCCGGGCAATTTACTACGGCTCAAGGAAAAGAAAAGGACTGTAACAACAATCCAAACCCACAGATATAAGTCTACTCCCTTTGAGTGGAACCAGGCGCCCGACAAGTGCGTCCAGTTTCTCCATGCATTGGCCATTGTAAAAATAATCCAAGGGGTACAGCCTATTAGTAGGATAGGCAAATAGAACCAGACTGGCTGGGAATGGTGATGGACATCGGTAATAAAACGAGCTAGGTGATGGTTGAGCCAGAAGGTGTCGATAAATGATTGACCATTCGCTTCCCAGACCAGAAAAAACCAAGGCATTGAAACGGCTAAAAACACCCCAATCCCCATGATCAATTGCTTGAGAGTTAAGAGAAATGAACCGGTTAAAACCCAAAAGGAGATTACCGTACCAATCAGCAATATTAAGGCCACAGGACCCTTAGATAAAACGGCAAGAGCCAGAGCGAGAGAGGAGAGAATCACCCACCCCAAAGTTCCCGTCTGATAACCCCTATAGATCGACAACATGGCTAGACTTAAAAATGCTGCTAGGGGTAAATCTGTGCTGGCTGCACGGCTAAAAACAAAGAAAAATGGGGTGGTAGCAACTATAAGTATGGCCAATAATCCAACCCTGGATCCGACCATCGAGCCTAGTAAGTAGCCACAGCCTAATGAGGTCAGTATGGCTAGAAATGAGATTGGTAATCTCGCACTCCACTCCGATGCAGGAAATAGATGTAAGGTTACAGCTTGAACCCAAAAAAGTAGTGGAGGTTTTTCAAGCCAGGCCCGACTATTCAGTGTAGGTGTAACGTAGTCACCACTCTGAAACATTTCCTGCCCTATACGCACATAACGAGGCTCGTCGGGACCTACAAGGGGCAGCGACCCCAATCCCAGGTGCATCGTAATGATTAGGACAACTCCGATAAAGGTAGCTGTTTTTAAATTAGGGCTGGTCATGGCATTCTGTTCAACTAGCCCTTACTAATCATTGGGATTCTTGAAAAAAGGCCAAAGAGACCAAACGATTCGATCAAGATAGAGGTATTCTAAACACCCCCCCCTGTCACACAAACTCCAAAAGACTAACTCAATAAAAGTTAGTACATAAAAAAAGGGAGCCGTTCTAACCGGCTCCCTTTTAGTTCTTCCGAGACTGCTAGAGCTCTAGAAACCGCCCATACCACCCATGTCAGGATGAGCATGTCCACCTGGAGCAGGGGCAGGGTCATCCTCGGGAATCTCGGTTATGAGCGCTTCCGTTGTCAACAGTAGACTTGAGATAGAGGACGCATTCTGCAGAGCTGTGCGCGTCACCATGGTCGGATCAATAACACCTGCCTTGACAAGATCGCAATACTCTTCGGACGCCGCATCGTAGCCGAAGTTAGCATCCTTAGAATCCCTCACCTTGCCAATAACAATTGCCCCTTCCAAGCCGGCATTAGTCGCGATTTGCCGGAGAGGTTCTTCCAAAGCACGGCGTACAATAGATACACCAGCTTGCTCACCCCCTCCAACAACCTCGAACGAATCCAACGCCAGTGCTGCGCGTACAAATGCAACACCCCCTCCAGGAACAATCCCTTCCTCGGCAGCTGCCTTGGTGGCATGCATGGCATCCTCAACGCGAGCTTTCTTTTCTTTTAGCTCAATCTCGGTTGCAGCTCCCACCTTGATGACGGCAACGCCACCTACTAACTTCGCTAATCGCTCCTGAAGCTTCTCTCGGTCATAATCAGAAGTGGTTTCTTCCACCTGATTACGGATCTGCTTCACACGGCCAGCAATATCTTCCTGTGATCCTACACCCTCGATGATGGTCGCGTTGTCTTTGTCGATAGTGATTTTCTTGGCACTACCCAGGTCTTCCAACTGGACTTTCTCAAGTTTGATTCCAAGATCCTCAGATATTACCTTGCCACCAGTGAGAATGGCGATGTCTTCCAACATTGCCTTGCGACGATCTCCAAAACCAGGAGCCTTGACCGCACAAACATTTAGTGTCCCGCGGATCTTGTTGACCACCAAAGTCGCTAAAGCCTCTCCTTCTACATCCTCAGCAATAATTACAAAAGGACGACCTGACTTGGCAACCTGCTCCAGTAGTGGGAGTAGATCCTTCATAGAACTTATCTTCTTCTCGTGTAGAAGAATGTAAGCATCTTCTAGGCTGCATTCCATCCGGTCCGGATCAGTTACGAAATAGGGGGACAAGTAACCCCGATCGAACTGCATGCCTTCCACCACCTCAAGGGAGGTTTCAATGCCTTTAGCTTCTTCGACCGTGATGACTCCATCCTTACCCACCTTGTTCATGGCCTCAGCAATGATTTCTCCGATGGTGGAATCATTGTTAGCTGAGATAGAGCCAACTTGGGCAATCATATCCCCTCCAACAGGCTTGGAGAGTCCGCGAATCTCTTCCACTGCTCTTGTAACAGCTTGATCGATACCGCGCTTTAGGGCCATAGGATTGGCTCCAGCGGCTACATTCCTAATGCCTTCGTGCACGATAGCCTGCGCTAGCACGGTGGCTGAGGTAGTTCCATCACCAGCCACGTCACTAGTTTTACTGGCCACCTCACGCAACATTGAGGCTCCAACCTTTTCCAAACCGTCTAACTCAATCTCTTTCGCTACGGTCACACCATCCTTAGTCACAACGGGTGAGCCGAATTTCTTATCTAAAACTACGTTTCGCCCCTTCGGACCTAACGTAACCTTGACGGCATTCGCAAGCTTGTTGACGCCGCCCAACAGCGCGCGGCGAGCTTCCTCGCCATGCGTGATTTCTTTAGCTGCCATGTCGTATACTCTCCTTAGTTTTTTCTATCTTGTTTCGTCAGGAAAACTAGGCACTCGACCTATCCTTCCAGTACACCCAGAACTTCATCCTCTCGCATTATCAGGTATTCCACATTGTCGATTTTAACGTCACTTCCGGAATACTTGCCGAACAGGATTTTGTCACCTGGCTGCACCGACATACCGACCTTGGTACCATTATCCAGTACCTTACCGTCTCCGACGGCTACAACTAGGCCTTCCTGGGGTTTTTCTTTTGCTGAATCCGGGATCACAATCCCGCCTTGCGTTTCTTCTTCAGCCGCCTCAACTCTTTTGACGATTACACGGTCATGCAAAGGTCTAATCATCAGAATGACTCCTCCTTATAAAACCTTCTGAAAAACATTTCTTTTTTATGAACATATTAGGTAGAAATCGACTTTCAGTCAGGAGACTGTCGCCGATAGCACTCTTGGTAGGTGAGTGCCAACTATAGCAACCGCTCTAGAACCGTGTCAACTCCTTCTTACTCCAATCACTCGCAGGATTTCACAACCCGACGAATAAGCTCTTCCAATGAGCTCTTCCTTGATTAAAGACTTCTCAAAGGCATATGCAAGTTTGACTATAAATTGGTATTGGATAGACTCTTGAAGTTCAACGGAATTATCAAAACAATAATAGCTAAAATTAGCACCATCAGGAGGCATACTAGGAAAATGAGATCTTTGGAGTTAGCTGGAGTTGAAAAGGTTAATAGTGGGAAAGTTCGCGAGATTTTTGCCGTAGGCAGTGACAAACTGCTGATAGTAGCCACCGACAGGATCTCAGCATTTGATGTCATTCTCCCGGATGCTGTCCCTGATAAGGGGAAGATCCTCACCCAGATGTCAGCCTTCTGGTTTGAGCGAACCAGTAACATTGTTAAAAATCATCTCATCTCGACCGATGTCGATTCATTTCCTGAGCCCCTGCCCCATTATGCTAACCAACTAGAAGGTCGCAGTACCTTGGCGACACGATGTGAACCCCTAGCGATCGAATGCGTCGTCAGAGGTTACCTCACCGGATCAGGCTGGAAAGATTACTGTTCAACCGGAAGTGTGTGCGGAATCAATTTACCCGAAGGGATGGTCGAATCCGAAAAACTGTCTGAACTAATTTTCACCCCCGCAACTAAAGCTCAAAGTGGGCATGATGAAAACATCAGTTTTGAAAAAGCTGCAGAAATTGTCGGTCAGGATATTGCAAACCAAGTACGTGACCTTAGCCTCAATCTCTACAGTTGGGCCGCTGAGTATGCCCTAGAACGGGGCATTATCATTTGCGACACCAAGTTTGAGTTCGGCTTGAAGGACAACAAACTTGTTCTGATCGATGAGATCCTGACTCCTGACTCATCTCGTTTTTGGCCCGCTCAGGAATATGTTGCCGGCAAATCTCCGCCTTCCTTTGACAAACAATTTGTGCGCGGCTACCTCGAATCCTTGGATTGGGACAAGCAGGCTCCAGGCCCTCGAATCCCAGAGAACGTTTTACAGGCAACAGCCGATAGGTACCTTCAAGCTTACCGCCTATTGACTGGCACGGAACCAAACCTCTGAGGCCATCTTGTGGGCTAAACAAGCTGTATATAGATGTCTTTGTGAGACCGCGATGATACTAGTGGCTAATCATTCAATGCTGCATAGAGAACAATTTTAAATGGTATTTGAATGCCCTTCAATCGGAAATTGGAAGGCATTCTGAAAAAACCCCATGGGGGTACTAGGTAATATGTTCTACGGAATCACATTCTTAGATGTTATTGCCGTCGTCATCATAGGAACGTCACTGTTCGCAGCTCTAAAAAGAGGTTTAACCGGGGAACTTATCTCAGTGGCGAGCACCGTCACAGGCTTGGTTCTCGCTCTGCACTTTTACGAGCGTGCAGTACCTCTGATGATTGAGCTCCGGTTTCCAGAGGGGCCAGTAGCAGAATTAGCAGCATTCCTACTTATTTTCCTCACCACCTTTCTACTGGGAACTCTTTTAAGGATCGTAGTGTTCCGGGCTATCAAAGTCCTTCATCTGCGATGGGCTGACCGATTTCTGGGTGGACTGTTCGGCATCGTAAAGGGATGGTTGATCACATCTACAGTCTTTCTTTCCCTGACAGTTTTCCCCTTGGTGGGAGATTTGGTGACCAGATCTCAAACTGCAGAGTTTTTTTTAACGAGTGCTAGAATGCTATTGCAGGTCGCACCTGCAGATTTCCGAGAACGCTTCTCCAAAGAACATCAGCGGATCTACCAAGTTTGGAAAAGCAAAACCCGTCACATTCATCAAGCCCTAGAAGACGGTCGTGAGCTCACTCAAGGCATTTTAGGAAGATCTCCCCAAGAAACAGGGTCGAAACCAGAGGAATCACAACCCGAGACGAACGAGAAAATGACAATAGACCCACCAGTGCAACCGTGACCTGAGAACAAAGCGATACCGAGCAACCCGCCCTTACTTTGTTCATTCCTCTGCATCTCGGTCTGCTTGGAGACCTACTTACAACAATTCTCCAAATCATATCAACGAAACTACTCCAAACATTGCCGTGGTTGGAACTGAGACGATATAATCGAACCTGTTTGCAGACCCTTCGCGTCGGCATCCAAATGCGGTGGGCGTAGCTCAGTTGGTAGAGCACCGGATTGTGGTTCCGGTGGTCGCGGGTTCGAGCCCCGTCGCCCACCCCATGCTACAAGAAGGTTCTGCAGCAGAGGCCTCAAGCCCTGTACTTTCGGGTCACAGGCGAGGCAGCTAGTTACCGGTAGATCGAGAACTTTATCTGCCGACTAATAGC
>CAYXBG010000048.1:7591-13323 GCA_964463145.1 uncultured Acidobacteriota bacterium | reverse complement strand
CGCCTCAGAGCGGGATCAACTCTGGAGGTGCGTGAGGATTTGATTAGGAGGTTCACTGAAACACTGGCTCTTATTCAGGAGCAACATTTTCAGGAAGTATCCACTGAAAAACTGGTAGAGAGTGCTATCCAGGGTCTTCTTCGGACCCTGGATCCGCATAGTTCCTTTTTTACAACCCCTGACTACAGTCGACTCCAGGAAGAACAAAAAGGAAAATACTACGGGCTTGGAATAACCATTCGTCCTGAAGGGCCTGGGAGTGGTCATGTGATGGTTATGGAGCCTCCTGCACCAGGTACCCCAGCGTACAAGGCAGGTATTAGAGCAGGAGATATAATCGTCGAGATCCGAGGAGAGTCAATCGAGGACTGGGATGTCAACACTGAAGTCATTCCGAATCTCAAGGGCCCGAAAGGGACAACAGTAGATATCAGAGTGGAGCGTCCTGGGGAACCTCAGCTTCTACCCTTCACTGTAGAGAGAGATGAAATCCCCCTCTATACCATTAAGCACGTGTTCTATATTAGACCTGGCATCGGCTATATTCGGATTGATAAGTTTTCGGAGACTACCAATGGGGAACTAGGCCGGGCGTTAAAGCAACTAGAAATATCAAAACTGGAAGGTCTCGTACTCGATTTACGGCGAAATCCCGGGGGTGCGTTGCAGGCGGCTATCGATGTTTCAGATTATTTTCTAGAGAGAAGCCAACTAGTAGTTAGTACTAGAAGTCGGAATCGAAGTGACAATAAGCGTTTTCTCACCCGTAGACGTACTAGCAAAGATTTTCCGATGATAGTTTTGATTGACGCCGCCAGTGCTAGTGCCAGCGAGATTGTTGCCGGAGCCCTGCAGGACCACAAGAGGGCTTTGATAGTAGGTGAAACAAGCTTTGGTAAGGCATTGGTCCAGACCATTTTCCCATTAGATCGCGGTCGACGGGGACTTGCGCTCACCACCGGGAAATATTACACGCCAGCTAATCGTCTCATCCAACGTGACTACTCAGATGGTTTTTACAACTATTACTATGGTCGTCGCAGACCGACAAATGTGGTTGAGGATGAAAAATCTGATGGTGGAATTAAGCCAAATGAATTTGTTCCTGCCCGAAAGGCATCTCCTCTTTTCCGACAGATTATGAGTAAAGATATTTTCTTCAAGTTTGCACGAAAAGTTTGGACCCAAGAGGTTCCTTCTAATATTCCCTTCGATTCAATTTCCGAGGACTACACGAAAATTAGCCGAGAGAGATTGGATTTTCTAATAAAGCGGACTCGAATCACTTCCGAACTTTTGGAATATTTTAAACTCGAGCTAAGCAGTAACAACATAAGTTTTGACGATGAAGCCTTTAACAAAGATCTGGAGATCATCCGAAATCGGATCCTACAACAGCTATATACGAAGTTGTTTGGTGATCGTGAAAGCTATCGCGCATCTTTGACCATCGATCCGCAGGTACAGAAGGCCCTGGAGCTACTCCCAGCGGCCGAACGCCTTTTGGAAGAAGGAGACTATCCTTAGGCGTATCTCTGAGCATGGAATATGAAAATGGTAGGCAGGACGCTTGTATGAAGAAGCTTTTTTGCTTGACCCTTCTAATGGTCTCCGTGGGGGCCTGTGCTAGTCGTCATCAAAGTCAGGCAGTGTCTTCTGCTCCGTTGGGCCAATCTGGAGAGCCAGAACAAGTTCAGGCCTCTCTGGATGCTGAAAGTCTAGTACAGTCAGTAAAATCCCCAGTTCAGGAACAAAAGAGACCAGTACCAGTCAATACAGTCGATCCACTACAATTCTTTCTTTCGGTATCACTTCAGAGTTTAGACAAGGCCAATCAAGCTTTTGAGAGTGGTGATCGGGAAGCAAGCAAGCAAATCTTAAGTAATCTAATCGTACGAATGAGAAAATCGGAGTTCGATTTTTCTAGTTATCCAGAGGTTGAGAAGGTCTACCATACGATCTCAGATAGACTCCACACCCTTAACGTGGAAGAACTGGTGCAGACAGTAGATGGATCATTGTCTGAGATTGTTATTGCTCCTTTAGACGAGCTGACCAAATACAATATTTTCTCCCTCGAATTAGATCCCTCCCTCGGACAGAAGGTAACTGAGGATCTGAAGGTTGGACGTTTTGATGTCCCCATGGTTGTTAACCGGCGGGTGCTCCGGTGGCTAGAATACTACCAGGGGCCTGGTCGAAAAATAACCGAGATAGGATTGAAACGATCAGGACGGCACATCAGATACTTTAAGGAAGTATTTTCTGAAGAAGGAGTGCCACTAGATCTGATATTTCTGGCTCATGTGGAGAGCCTTTTCAATCCCAATGCCTACTCCAGGGCGCATGCTGCTGGTGTCTGGCAGTTCATAGCCAGTACAGCACGTATGTATGATCTCAAAGTGGATTGGTGGATAGATGAGCGTCGGAATGTGGAACTAGCAACTGTAGCGGCAGCCCGCTATTTGAAAGACCTTCACGACCGCTTTGGAGACTGGTTTCTGGCACTAGCTGCCTATAACGCTGGCCCCGGACGTGTTTCTAGAAATCTGAAAAGATATGGAGAGATGGATTATTGGACTATGGTGGAACGACGCCTCTTGCCCCGCGATACCCGTAATTATGTGCCCGCCATAATAGCTTCAATCATCATCTACAAAAACCCGGAAGAGTACGGGTTTTACGTGACTCAGGATGTACCTTTATTGTCCGAGTCAGTTTCTGTCGAACACCAGTACGATCTCAGGGTACTAGCTGAAGAGATGGGTATCGAAAGGGAGATCTTGAAGGAATTCAATCCAGAACTCCGTCGAGGAATTACTCCGCCCCTTGAAAAGTCTTATCAGTTGAAGATACCAGTAGGCTTAGTGGATCAGGTAATGGAGAGGATGGCCGCTATTCCCGCTTCTAAACGTCTTCGCCTAGATCATCATCGAGTGGCTAGGGGAGACACCTTGTGGGATATAGCTCGTCTCTATGACACAAGCGTGCAAGCTATTGCCGTAACGAACCGGCTCAGCAATCCCAACCGGCTTCGGCTAGGTCAAGAGCTCTTGATCCCAAAACGGGATGGACGCCCTGCCGCTAAGCGCAGCCTTGCAACTTTCTCTGGATCGTATACAGTTCGTAAGGGAGATTCGTTGCACAAAATTGCGAGGAGCTTTGGAATAAGCGTTGATAGGTTGGCTCAAATTAACAACCTAGAAAAGGCTAGGACAATCTATCCGGGTCAAAGCCTTCGGGTTAATTGATCCTCAGCTATTCTTATTTGTATATAGGAATTGAGGCAAGTATCTACTCACGATGCGATGGTTTATGTTGTGCCAGCTACGGCCGATATCTATAATCCTTCGAGTTGAAGCGCTAATTCATTTTTTTCGAGGGCAGTATGAAGTTTGCGAATAGGCTTAGCAGTATCAAGGCATCACCTACCATGGCTGTTATGCAGGAAGCGCAGCGTTTGAAGGCTCAAGGGGTAGATATAATTGATTTGGGCCCGGGAGAGCCAGACTTCCCAACTCCTGAGCCTATCAAAGAAGCTGCAATCCAGGCTATCCATGACAACTTCACAAAATACACAGCAGGAATAGGGATAATTCAGCTCCGGGAAGCTGTCGCCAATGAATTCAATGAGACCTGGGGGTCCTCCTTCACAGCCGCGAACGTGGCTATGACGGCGGGAGCAAAACATGCCATTCACAATCTGTCAATGGCATGTCTCCAATCGGGTCAGGAGGTTATCATTCCGGCTCCTTATTGGGTTACATTTCCAGAAGTGATCACAATAACAGGGGCTGATCCTGTTATTGTGGGCACTAGCGAAAAAGATGGATTTGCCTTGCGACCCTCAGCCGTATCGGACGCGATTACACAGCGTAGTGCTGCACTTATCCTTAATACCCCAAACAATCCTACCGGTGCTGTGATTCCTGGGGATGATGTCGAGGAGATTTGTAATATCTGTCAGGATAAAGGCGTTCTTTGCCTTTCGGACGAAACTTATGACCGTTTTGTATACGGTGCAGCTGAACATCGGTCGCTAGCCGCATGTGTCAGTCCGGAGGACCTGAACTTCGCTATATTTGGTTCATTTTCAAAAACCTATGCGATGACCGGTTGGCGTGTTGGCTATTGCATTTCTCACCCTGACAGGATCAAGAAGATAGCTGAGTATCAGAGCCACGAATCGGGCAACCCCACCTCCATTTCTCAAAAGGCCGCGTTGGCGGCACTTTCTATAGATGATGCTTACATCGTTGACATGACAAGCGAATACGACAGGCGCAGGAAATTTCTTATGGAAGGGATTAAAGATATAGAGGGATTTAGTTGTCAATCTCCTGAGGGTGCATTTTACGCTTTCCCCAACGTAAGCCAGGCTATGCAGGCGACCAACTGTCCAGATTCTGTAGAGTTTTCCAAGTTTTTGTTGGAGCATGCCCAAGTGGCAGTTGTGCCAGGCTCTGCATTTGGGGTCGAGGGTTACATCAGGTTCTCTTATGCTACCTCGATGGAAAATTTGGAGACGGCACTGACGCGCATTGCAGGTGCCGTTTCTAGTTAATGTGGTGGTCGAAGCGGATTGGTTCATTTTTGCTAGTTCCGCTATGATTGAGTATCTATGAGCTGGTTTAAGCGCAAAAAGACGCCTTTGCGACCTGTCGATGATAAGGGGCGTAATGTCCGAACCGAGGGGCTTTTCACCAAATGCCCTACGTGTAGTAGCTTTATCTGGAAGAAGGACCTAGAGCGTCATCTTTCTACCTGTGAGAAGTGTGGTCATCACTTCAAGATCAACGCACGGCAAAGGCTAGAACTTCTTTTTGACAACGGTGAGTACCGTGAATTTGATGAGAGTCTACGTGCCTCTGATCCTTTGGAGTTCAAGGATCTCAGAAGTTATAGGCGTCGTTTAGAGGAAGCCTATCGGAAAACAGGGGAAACGGAAGCGGTTGTCAATGCTGAAGGTGTTCTCTCCGGCCATAAAATCGTGTGCTCTTGCATGGAGTACGGATTCATTGGTGGCAGCATGGGGTCGGTCGTGGGAGAAAAAATTACGAGAGCTGTAGAGCGTGCATTAGATAGCCGTAAGGCTTTGCTGATAGTTTCGGCTAGCGGTGGTGCGAGAATGATGGAAGGAGTTCTTTCACTTATGCAGTTAGCTAAGATTAGTTCGGCTCTCGCCCGCCTGTCTGAAGAAAGGATTCCCTATATTGCTCTTCTCACAGATCCAACCACTGGTGGTGTCACGGCAAGCTTTTCTATGCTGGGTGACCTTAATATCGCCGAGCCTGGTGCACTGATTGGATTTGCGGGGCCCCGTGTTATCGAACAGACTATAAGGCAAAAACTCCCTAAGGGATTTCAAAGAAGTGAATTCCTTCTTGAACATGGCATGCTCGATGCGGTTGTCGAGAGGAAAGAGCTTAAACCCTTTATTACTGATTGGTTAGATTTCATGAGTGTCCAGCCCGAGGAATCCCAAGGCATTCAGTAGTGATTTCTGGCGTTTACAGCTCTTTACAGAAATATTCGTGGATTTTTGAGAGGGTATGAACGGGATTTTCCGGAACGAATATGGAGAGCACCTGAGAAGATGGGATGAACTACTCGGAGTGCAAACAGTATCTATACAATCTAGGAAATGAAGTGCTGGCCATGAGGCCCGGCCTGGAATCCGTTGACAGACTTCTCAAGCGTGTAGGTAATCCGCACAGACAATACCCATCGGT
>CAYXBG010000048.1:5491-7581 GCA_964463145.1 uncultured Acidobacteriota bacterium | reverse complement strand
TCAATTCTTAGTGTCCATACTGAATGAGTGTGGTTTCTCGACCGGTCATTATTCCTCTCCTCATTTGATGAGTGTCCGAGAAAGGATTTCTGTCAAGGGCTCCCCTATTACCCGAGAGGATTTCTCGGAATTGTTTACGGAGGTTTCTGACTATGTTGATCCAGGACAGCCGCTCACATATTTTGAAATGCTAACTGCAACCGCGTTGCTCCATTTCTCACGTTGCGGTGTTGATATAGCCATCCTGGAGGTCGGTATGGGAGGGCGTTTGGATGCCACAAATGTTGTTAAACCTCTAATGACGATTTTGACCCCGATTGGTCTAGATCACCAGAATTATCTGGGGAATAGCATCTCAGAGATTGCAACCGAAAAGGCTGGGACGATTCACCAAGGCTGCAAGGTATTATCGGCTCCTCAGGTTGCAGAAGCAGAAGAGGTCATCAGGAAGCGTGCTCTTGACAAAGAGGCCTCTCTGTCCGTTGTTGATGGCTCTGATTTCCAGATAGAGTCACAGGTCGACGGTTGTTTCCGGATTCGAGATGATCGCCTTTTAGCTGCTTTGCCACTTCCTGGCCGGCATCAGGCTAAGAATGCAGTTCTAGCCGTTGCAGCATCCCGGGAACTGGAGAAGATGCATTGGAATTTCAAAGAGAGATGCGTATCGAAAGGTTTGGAGTCCACAACGTTCAAGGGTAGGTTGCAGAAAATAGACAGTTCCCCCGATATTTTCCTGGACGGTGGACATAATCCAGCAGCAGCGTGTGTGATCGGTTCCTATTTGCAAAGCTTCACAGTGAGTCCTCGGCACCTGGTTATTTCTATGATGGAGGATAAGGACGCCCATTCAGTAGCAGAGATCCTAACTCCCTTTTTTGATAGACAATTTATCTTCGAGATGGAATCAACCCGGGCGGCTAGCTTGCAACAACTCCGTTCGGCATTTCCGGATGCGAGCCAGGCAGCCGATGCAGCCGATGCTCTGTTTCAGGCTAAAGAAGAAGCTGCCACAGTTGTCGTGTTTGGCTCTTTTCGGTTAGTTAGAGACATTTTGCAGATGCCTCGGTATAGGTGTGACTGAAATCATAGTGGATTCGATCCTCAAGGCTTGAGGACTTTCTTAGGGTCAAGGCGAGAGCCTTTATCGACGTACCACTCAAGTTGACTAATAATTCCCCTAATAATCTGGCCGTCACGTGGTGAGAGTTCGGATTGGTTAAGGATTTTTCTTAGAGCCTTCATAATGTGTTCGGGATTTGACTGACTTAAGAATCCAATACGCATCAGGATGCGCTGCATGCGCTCATAGATTTCTTCTCGATCAGAAATTTTGATTAAGGGTTCTATAGTCCCAGCCGGGTTCCCCTTATACTGAGCAATCTCATAACAGATAATTGCCACTGCCTTAGAGACATTTAAGACTGGGAACGCAGTGTCAGTCGGAATCTGGATCAAATTCTGACAAAGGGATAGTTCGTTGACCGTCATACCGGAGCGCTCTGGCCCAAAGACCAGGCCAACCTTGTGATGGCGGGCTATGCGAACGATCCGTGTTGCGGCCTGGCGTGGGGATAGAATTGGTTGGGAATGACGCCGATCCCGACCCGAGGTCGTGCCGAAAAGTACATGCTCCTCTCCTCCTGCTTCACCGAGCGATTCGAATTGTGTAGCCTGATCTAGGATGGTATGAGCACTAGTTGCCATCATTCTAGCTTCATCCTCGGCAGAGGAGGTCGTTTGGACAAGTTTGAGATTTCTCAATCCCATATTTCCTAGAATCCGCGCAGTTGATCCAATATTTCCTGCACTTCTAGTTCGTACGAGGATAACTGAGATATTAGACAGTGACTCCTGGTTGGATGCGGGCATTGACTTTGCAATATAGCATGGCTCTCCATTGCCAAGCGGTTGTTTTGGAATGGCAAAATGGGAGTTTGAACTGTGCGTTTCCATTTCAAGGAACCTCTGTATTAAAAAACCCTGAAAAAAGTAACAGTTAGTTGCATAGTGCAAAGGATGGATAGACATGAGAAACTTGGCGGCCATATAATCCTCCGTGTGTTCTCCTCACCAAAATCTTTGAGCCGCAT
>CAYXBG010000048.1:1172-5481 GCA_964463145.1 uncultured Acidobacteriota bacterium | reverse complement strand
ATCAATTCGTATGGGTTAAATGAATAGCTTGGAATTCACAGAACAAAAAAGTAGAGAAGTGTTTTCGGTTACGGAAATTGTGACTGGGATACGCTCGGCGTTAAAGAGTAAGTTTAGCGATGTGTGGGTGGAAGGAGAGATCACAAATTTCCTGTTGGCTTCTTCAGGCCATTGCTATTTTACTTTGAGGGATCAGGATGCTCAGATCCGGGCCGTTTGTTTCCGAATGAAATACCGTTCTCTAGAATTTGAACCACGGGACGGTATCAAAGTCAGGGCTCGGGCGCATGTATCCGTTTATCCGGAAAGGGGAGATCTGCAGCTCATAGTCGATACTGTAGAGCCTGCCGGGAAAGGTTCTCTGCAAGAGGCCTTTCAGAAACTGAAGCAGAAGCTCCAAGCTGAGGGGCTTTTCGATCAAGAGCTCAAGAAGAAAATACCACTTCTACCTTCTCGAATTGGAGTGGTGACTTCCCTGAAAGGCGCAGCTCTGCAGGACATTATCCGTGTTTTGAAACGGCGCAATGATCAGTTGGACATATTGATTGCTCCTGTTCATGTACAGGGGCGTGGTGCAGCTGAGGAGATAGCTATTGCCCTTAATAGGCTTAACCAGCGTAGTAGGGTTGACTGTATAATAGTAGGTCGAGGTGGAGGATCTATAGAGGATTTGTGGGCATTTAACGAAGAAATTGTAGGTCGGGCTATCTTCAGTTCTGCCATACCGATAATTTCCGCAGTTGGACACGAAATAGATTTTACAATTGCTGATTTCGTAGCAGATGTGCGAGCTGCTACTCCTTCCGCAGCAGCAGAATTAGTATCGGCCGCTCGCCAAGACCTTTTGCAGCGGAACGATGGTTTGAGCGTTCGTCTAAGGCAGGCTATGCTTCTCTGTTTTCAGAAGAAAAGAGGATCTCTGCAGAGGATTATTGCCAGTCACGCATTTGTCAGTGCTTCTGAACGCCTCCGGCGTTGGCAGGGAACTCTTAATGAAGTGCATTTCAAACTCCTGTCAATGGCTCGGGTAGCGATACGAGGCCGGACAGAAAATCTCGAATCTCTGGATAGGGAACTCCTAATCAGGACGGAATTCTTAGGTAGTGAGAGGCGTCTAAGGCTGCAAGTTTTAGCCGGACAGCTGGTTGCTTGTTCACCTTTCGGCATACTCAATCGAGGGTATGCAATAGTTTCTTCACTCAAGGGCGAGGTGATTCGAGATCCAGAAGATACATCGCCGGGTCAAATTATGGATGTGAGAGTTGCAAAGGGTACTTTCCAGGTAAGAAAGGAATCATAAATGTCGGAAAAAAGTTTTGAGCAGTCCCTGGAGCGTTTAAAAAAAATCGTCGCTAAGCTAGAAGAAGGAGAGATGGCTTTAGAAGATTCGCTGGAATTGTTCGAAGAGGGGATGAAACTATCTCGGGATTGCTCCAATCGCTTAGAAGCGGCGGAACAACGGATAGAGGTATTACTCAAAAGCAGTGATGATGCTGATGATGAGGTCCCCTATGAGGAGATACAGTCAGAGTAAGAGTGGGGATTACACACAAAGATCTATGGGATAAAGAATTGTGCTTGAGTCAGTATTCACGTACTTCGTAGGACACGAATTTTTCGGCAAGCTGTCCTGCATCAAAAAACCCTTGTTATCTCGGTGTCAGTGACCGTGAAAAAACACCAGACCCAATCGATGAGTATAGGAGCGTACCTCTCTGGTTATCGCCAAGAGGTGGATCAGTTTCTCGACCTGACACTTCCAGATACAGGAGTAAATCCGTCCTTGATCCATGAGGCTACTCGGTATTCGATTTTCGCAGGTGGAAAGAGAATTCGACCAATACTTGCCATCGCAACTTCGGAGGCACTAGGTGGAAAATCGGTGGATATTTTGCCTTTTGCTGCGGCCTTAGAGATGGTTCACACCTATTCGATAATTCATGATGACTTGCCAGCCATGGACGATGATGATGTCCGGCGAGGTAAGCCAGCGTTACACAAACGCTTCGGTGAAGGTGTTGCAATTTTAGCGGGCAATGCTCTGTTAATCCAGGCATTTGAGTTGCTCTCCTCAGGCGATTACAGTTGTAACTCGTCTCTTCAGCTTGAGTTGATTCATACGATGTGTGTCGGTGTTGGATCGCGGGAAGGTATGATTGCTGGCCAGGTTTTGGATCTTCTAACTGAAGGCAAATCCTACAGTGCAGATGATTTGCAATCCATACACGAGTTAAAGACAGGAGCCCTTATACACGTGGCGGTTTATGGAGCAGCAATTCTTTTGAGCACAACTTCACATCGTCTTGAAAAACTTTCAAATTTCGGTCGCAAAATTGGACTGGCTTTTCAAGTTGTTGATGACATTTTGGACGTTGAAGGGACTACTGCACAGTTAGGGAAGGAGTCGGGAAGAGATTGCGAGGAACAGAAGGCAACATATCCAGCCCTTTTCGGCTTAGAAAGAAGCAAACAGATAGCACTGGAACTCATCGAGGCAGCGATTGCAGAACTAGATTTTCTTGGAGCTAGAAAAGAAAGGTTAGTTGAGTTAGCCCAGTTCGTTTCTGTCCGTCGATTTTAATACAGGACGGCTGTAGATCTATGGGTGATGGAAAGGCGAAGATTAGTAGACTAGATGAGTTGGTAGTTCTGCAAGGCCTGGCAGCCGATTTGAAGGTTGCCCGAGCTCTGATTCTTAGAGGTGTTGTTTTTGTAAAAGATCAGCGCTTGGATAAAGTAGGCACTCGGGTCTCAATACAGGATGAAATCCAGATAAGGACATCCAATAACCCCTATGTCTCAAGAGGGGGACTTAAGCTAGCGCATGCTATTGATGCTTTTGAATTAGGGGTGGCTGGAGCAGTCTGTTGGGATCTTGGTGCCTCCACGGGAGGATTTACAGACTGTTTGCTTCAGCGAGGTGCTCTGCACGTCTATGCGGTAGATGTGGGTAGAGGACAACTAGATTGGGGTTTGCAGGGGAACGATAGAGTTACTCGAATTGAGGGTGTAAATGTTAGGTACCTGGAATTCGATACAGTTCCCGAACGCCCTGAGATAATAACAGTTGATCTCTCGTTTATTTCTCTGCGCCTGGTATTACCTCGACTCAAAGAATTAGCTCCGGTAAGAGTTTTGGCGCTTGTTAAACCCCAGTTTGAGGCATATAAGCAGGAAATCGGCGTAGGCGGGATCGTTAGAGGACAAGAGATCAGGGAGGCGATACTGGAGCGCTTGAAGTGCGATCTGGAGGACCAAGATATCTCGGTTGAAGGTCGTGTAGATTCTCCGATTCGTGGCCAGAAGGGAAATCAAGAATATTTTTTCTTGTGCTCCTTTCAACCTGTATAGGATTCTATTTCAGGGCTGCATGTAGAGTTTCAATGGCGAGTATCGCTCCGTGATGTTTGTGACGTGGTAATCCTTGCAGATCTGCAAGGATATCCTCTACGGTCAGGTCTAAACATTCCTCTACAGTTAAATCAAGACATAAAGCTGAAATTGCCGCCGCCGAGGCGATAGCTCCAGGACAACCTCGGGTCTTGAAACGGCACTCTCGGACCCATCCCCTCTCAACTCGTAATTCGAGACGCGTCACATCATCGCAAATGGGGTTCTCTCTCTGGGCATAGTGGGTTTTACTGCCGAGAGTTCCGCTATTAGGGAGCTCATAGATGAGTTGTCGGACCCGTTCAGAATACATAAGAGGTAATTGCTGTATTGGTTTTGGTATCTGAATAGCTGTGGCTGAGAATTTTGATTAGCATAGATGGAACAGGGATCCATAGGTCTAGAAGCATCTTTCTTTCCAGACCCTTAAACATATGCAGTAACCTGTGTTCCAAGATCAGCCCCAAGTAGTTCTAAGGCTGAGCCTTGGCGTGTAGCAATCTCCAGATAGCCTGCACTTCCGAAAAGAGAAAATAAGTTTCCCTTCCTTGCCTCCTCATAGTATTGAAAATGGTCTTCGATACTTACCCCATTGATCTTTATGAGTTTTGGTTGCTGCGGATGGTTTCCGATTGCCAGATCTTCACAGTGGATATTAGTGATAATGTTACCAAAGCGATCAATATGGATGACCCTTGCTAACAGGGTGCCTGGCGCAGGTTTCAAGAGCCCAGGAAAATCCAAGCCTTGCATATCTTTTTTTGATGGTCCTAGACTCTCAATTTGGACACCATTTGCAACATGAGCTGCGGCAGGCCCGAAAATGTCGCGGCCATGAAAAACCGGTGATACGGGTTTCTGTAAATAGTTCTCCTCTTCAATACTGATAATCTCTAGAGCCTTTTCACGTCCACAAACG
>CAYXBG010000048.1:0-1162 GCA_964463145.1 uncultured Acidobacteriota bacterium | reverse complement strand
TGACAGCAGGCCGTTATCTGGCCCCACAAAAAAATAGTCTGAACTTTTCACTAAAATAGCATTACGACTGGATCCCACTTCGGGGTCGACAACCGCCAAATGGACAGTTCCTCGAGGGAAGTATCGGTAACATTGAGCGAGCGTAAATGCAGCTTCGATGATGTTGTGAGGAGAGGTCTCATGTGTAATATCGGTGATGTGAGCTTTTGGACAGAGATTGTAGATTACACCCTTAACCGAAGCTACATAGTGATCTCGGTTCCCGAAATCGCTTAAGAATGTAAGATGAGGATGCTGTTTCATCGTGTCGGACTTCAGAAGCTAATACATTTATCCTATTTTATCCTGGATGCTTATGCGATTGTCGATAGGGAACTGAGTTAAATGAGGAAAATATTACAGGCGTTTGCAGGCGATGGAATCAAAACATAGGATCAGAGAAGAACCGAGTTTGAACTCATTGGGCACTTTCTATTTTCATCTGGGCTTATGTTATTCTCGTGAATAAGTAAATGTCTTTTCTCAAAATTTCACTCCCTCCCTTTCTTTTTTTGTTCTTAGGCTGTGGATTTCCCGGTGCTCGTGATGAGGCGAATTTTGTCTCTATATTTGACGGTAAAACATTGTCTGGTTGGGACGGCAAAGCTGGTTTCTGGAGTATTCGGGAAGGAGCCATCACTGGCCAGACGACTTTTCGAAATCCAACTGAAAGCAATACATTCCTAATTTGGCGTGGTGGAGACGTAGGTAACTTCGAGTTGAAACTAGAGTATCGCGTAATTGCAGACAATGAGGAAGGGTTCGCCAATTCTGGGATTCAGTACCGCAGCTTTGAGGTTCCAGATATGCCTTGGGTGGTAGGGGGATATCAGGCAGATCTCGAGGCAGGAGAGCGCTTCTCGGGTATTTTGTATGGGGAACGCTCCCGCGGAATTCTATCCGACCGCGGGCAGGAAACACTTCTACCTTTTGAGGGCGAACCAATTTTGGTAAGAAATTTGGGGGATCCCGACGAGATCCAGTCGGAAATCCGACGAGAAGATTGGAACGAATACCACATAATTGCTGATGGATATCACTTTACCCACAAAATAAACGGTGTAGTTTCCTCAGTAATTACTGACCTGGGCAAGATCCGCCGTTCCCGAGGTGTCTTGGCTCT
>CAYXBG010000047.1:10406-13566 GCA_964463145.1 uncultured Acidobacteriota bacterium | reverse complement strand
CCGTACCACTAACAAACCCAGCGATTCTCTCCAATCCATAGGTTATCTCCACACAGATCGGCATTAGATCCTGACCACCAACTTGCTGGAAATAAGTAAATTGTGTGATCTCCAATCCATCCAAAAGAACCTGCCAACCAATTCCCCAAGCACCCAGTGTTGGACTTTCCCAATTGTCCTCCTCAAATCTAAGGTCGTGATCCTCTAAAAGAATACCTAGACTACGCAAACTTTCCAGATAAACTTCCTGCACATCACTTGGAGCTGGCTTGAGAATTACTTGCATTTGGTGATGCTTGTAAACTCTATTAGGATTTTCGCCATACCGTCCATCTCCCGGTCGACGAGAGGGTTGTACATAAGCCACTCTATAGGGGTCGGGACCAAGCGCTCTCAGAAAAGTCTCTGGATGCATTGTCCCCGCGCCCACTTCCAGATCATATGGTTGCTGGATCACACAGTTCTGCTCCATCCAAAACTCATGCAATTTGTGGATCAGTTCTTGTAGAGTCATTAGCACCCGCTCCTAATGGATCTACTACTTCAATTCGGCATCCGCCACGTGCCATCCTATCCCAGACAAACTTGGCAACTGGATACTACACAGAGAATGGCCTATTCTGGCCTCAAGAGTACTAAAAATTATAGGAGCTCTTTCAACATCTTTGAGGTTTTTAATCTTTTCTCCAAATGAGATTCTATCAACTCCTCAGAAAGCCTTCCTAGCCTTTTCACCTCTTGAACTGAAAAATCTACCTCACAAATTCTCTCAGGAGTCTTTTTCATCATATCAGTTGCTTTCTCAGCCAATTCGCTCGGCAGCCGAGAATGCAAAGGTGGTAAGACCCCTTCCAATTGGAGAAGCCATAGCTCAAAATACCTAGATAATATGAGGGTCGGCATCGATTTCACGACCCCTAATACTCCTAATGCCAACCGGAACATACGCTCTGCACTATTGGCCTCATTACTAAACTCCTGCAACAACTCTGTGAAGTAGAGGAAATGGAGTTTGACGTCCCATTCCAACTCATAGGCTGGGAAACTGCGAATGATGGAGATATCCTTAATCACCGCTAGTTCTTGTCCGTCCTTACGAGAAAAACTGACATCAGAGTGGGTGAGTGGCTCAAGACTACTTCCGAATCGGTTTTTACGACCGCTCTTAGCAGCGTACGCCACACTTCTTATTTGACCCATTTCGGGAGACAGAAAAACGGCAATCAAATTGGATTCTGAATAGGGGTAGGTCCGTAGAGTCAGTGTCTCACATCGGAAAAGACCCATTAGCTTTGCATCGGGAATAAAAAGAAACTGGCCAATCCGAGAAAGGAGAAAAAGGCAATTACATCTGTCAGTGTATGCACAAAGATCCCTGAAGCTATAGCCGGATCAATATTGAGCCTTTTGAGAATCATCGGAATAATGGCACCCAATACACCAGATAGAAAAATTGTGGCCAGCATAGCAATTCCAAAAGCAACACCAACTCGTAGATCACTAGCTGGTGACCACCAATACCCCACGGTTCCAGCAACAAGTCCTAGCGCCAGACCATTAGCCACCCCCACCGCGACCTCTTTGGCTAATACTCCACGAGCATTTTTCCAGCTCACCTCTCCGAGAGCCAAACTGCGAACCATGACCGTCAGAGCCTGAGTCCCAGAATTCCCTCCCATGCCAGCTACCACCGGTAGAAAGGCTGCTAATATCGGTAGTTGACCAATGGTTGCTTCGTAGAAATAAACTACCGAAGCTGCCATAAGCGCTAAGAAAAGATTTACAAACAACCAAGGCAATCTCTTGCTTACAGAATTACGGGCCGTAGCATGAACATTGTCATCTGCCTCCACTCCTGCCAAATGAAGGATATCTTCCGTAGCCTCCTCCTGGATAACGTCGATAACATCGTCAACAGTGATCACTCCAACTAATTTGTTCTCGTGGTCGACGACCGGGATGGCTAGAAGATCGTAAAGAGCTACCTGACTAGCTACTTCCTCTTGATCGGTAGCAGTATCTACCGAGATAAGATCAGTAGACATGATGTTTTCAAGAGGAGTGCTAGGGTGCACAGTCAATAGCTGGCGCAATGAAATAACTCCAACCAGATGCTTCCGATCATCGACCACATAGAGGTAGAACACCATCTCGAAATCACTGGATTCTTGGATCGTTTGAGCTGCCTCACCGACTGATAGTCGCTCCTCCAGAGCAAACACATTCGGTGTCATTATTCTCCCGGCTGTCTCTTCTTCATACTGCAACAGACCTTGGGTCTGAACTAACTCCTCAGGTCGCATCACTCTCAGGACTTCTTCTGCAAGTTTCTGAGGCAAAGCAGTTATAAAAGCTGCCCTATCATCCGTTTCAAGTTCTTGCAGTATTTGGGAGATTTCTAATCCCTCAAGATCCGCTACTAGTTCAACCCCACGCTCCACCCCCAAATCATTGAGTGCTTCTGCTGCTAATTGTCGATCCTTTTGGGCAACCAAGTTGAAAAGCTGTAGTTGCTCACGCAGATTGAGCCGCTGCATAATCAGTGAAATATCACCAGGACGGAGCTTGAGAAGGAGCCGGGCAGCGTTTCCGTGCGCATTCCTGCGCAATAATCTCCGCACCGATCCCGATACAACCTTCACCTTCTCAAGGTGCATTGAAACCCCACCCTTCCAAAGATAAATAAGACGGTTCAATTTATCAGAGATGACGCCGACTTACATAACTTCTGATCAAATCACACCTATTAACCAGACCAGTATAAAGCTTGAGTACCAGAGAAAAAGAAACTCGGGAATAGGACTATCTCAGAATTGAGATTCCTCAGTGGATCTAGGATGGAGCCTCTTCAGTCTATAGTTAACCGACTGATAAAGACGTGCTAAGGGGCCACTCAGGAGATAAGCATAAGCTATGATCAAAAGTACGTCTTGAGAGTAGTAATATACCCCAGCCACTAGAAGAGCCAGGGTCAAAATCGCTAGATGAGACTTCCCCCGCCCAAAGTTGAGTTGCTTCAGGGAAGGATACCGAATAGTACTAATCATAAGCAGAGAAACAAGATACGTCGCACCAACCAACAAAGGCTTGAAAACAGGAATCTCTGGAGGATCAGGGAAAAAGTGCACTGTGGCACACAAAGTCTGCCAGCTTCCCTGCT
>CAYXBG010000047.1:0-10396 GCA_964463145.1 uncultured Acidobacteriota bacterium | reverse complement strand
GCAGCGATGAACCCTCCTCCGGCAGGAATGGGAAGCCCCGCAAACTGTTTCAAGTCAAGGACTTGGACATTGAATCGAGCTAGTCGCATCACACCACAGATCAGGAAGAGAAATGATGAAAATCGCGCAAAATTTCCAAGATCTGCTAGCCCCCAGGAATAGATCAAAATGGCGGGGGCTATACCAAAACTAATGGTATCGGCCAATGAATCAAGGTGAACCCCAAAATCACTCGTAACCTTAGCGAGTCGAGCTACTCTACCGTCTAATCCGTCGAGGACGACGGCTACTCCAATAGCGATCGCAGCCTGCTGGTATTGTCCACCCAATGTCGCAATGAGGGCAATAAATCCCGCAAAAATATTCCCGACCGTAAAAACCGATGGGAGGATATAAATCGAGCGTTTCAGTTTCCTTCCACCCCTACCATTGCTCAAGGGATCAAACTTTCTTCTTCTCAAGCGGGTCCTCCTAAACGGGCTATCACTGTCTCACCACCCCGGACACGTTCTCCTGATTTTACAACAAGCCGACTATTCTTAGGCAAAGTAATGTCGACTCGACTACCAAATTTAATCAATCCAATTCTATCACCACGTGCGACTTTCTCGCGCGGCTTCTTCCATGCAACAATCCTCCTAGCGATCAAACCCGCAATCAAACTGAACCTCAAAACAACTTCCCCCTCTAACACCCAATCCATTCTTTCGTTTTCAATAGATGCACGATCATCAAAAGCTAAATGAAACTTTCCAGGATGGTAAGTCTGGGCAACAATGCTCCCTGAAATCGGAGCTCGGCTAATGTGCACATCAAAAATTGAGAGAAAAATACTAAGTCTTGTACCGGATTCCACCTCCCGCACATCTACAATCCTCCCATCGGCAGGACTAACGATCTGCCCTTCTCCCAAGGGGATAATCCTGTCAGGATTGCGGAAAAAAAATCCCGTAAAGACCATCACTAAAAGAAAGGCAGCAGCAGTCCATTCAGCCCCCCACATAAAAGCTGCAACGGCCCCTAAACCGGCGAAGACCAAGTAAGGATAACTTTCTTTTACCATTCTAGTATTCCAAGAGAACACAGGCTGTCACTCACATTATCCATAGAATGCAGAACATTAGTTTCAAGGTCAAACCAGACAATTCAGGCTTATAGCATTTCCAGAATATTCCACGTGACTGACCTAGCAGGGAGCTAAGGAGATGACTCCTCCCTGGCAGAGTAAGCATCAATAATTAAGCGTACAAGCCGGTGCCTTACTACATCTTCCTGATCGAAATAACAAAAGCCAATTCCCTTCCTATCTCTAAGCACTTTCTCGGCATCCTTCAATCCGGAAATCTGTCCTTGAGGTAAATCTATTTGTGTAACGTCACCTGTAACAACCATCCTAGAATTCACACCCATCCGGGTTAGAAACATTTTCATTTGTTGCGGCGTGCAATTCTGGGCCTCATCTAAAATAACCGAACAATGACTAAGTGTTCGCCCACGCATAAAGGCAAGAGGGGCAATTTCAATAACGTGCTTCTCCAAAAGTCTCTCCACTCTGGCAGGCTCGAGCACATAAAATAGCGCATCGTAAAGGGGCCGGAGATAAGGATCCACCTTCTCTTGTATATCCCCAGGCAGAAATCCGAGTTTTTCTCCAGCCTCTACCGCAGGCCTGGACAACACGATCCTCTCAACTCTTTGCTCAAGAAGATCTGATACAGCCTTGGCTACAGCAAGAAAAGTCTTTCCAGTACCTGCAGGACCCACTGCAAAAACGAGATCATTTGAGTCCATCATGGAGACATAGCGTGCTTGATTAAGACTGCGCGGTACAATCGTTCGGCTCGCAGTCTTAACAACCACAGCCTTAGGGAAAAAATCTTGCAACTTATCAGCTGCTCCCCGGGCTATCTGCTGGAATGCTTCTTGAAGATCCACACTAGCCATCTCATGGCCATCTGCCATCAGATTCACAAAATCCCCAAGAATTTCCTCGACTGCATCGATCTGTTTCTGCCCACCCAGTATTGACAATTCCGATCCCCGGGCATGGATTTCCACATCGAATAGCCTCTCCAACAATTGAACGTTGGAGCCCTGAAGATCAAATAGGACTTCTCCTCCCCGGTCAGGGAGCGTAATTCGTACAGTCAAAAGGAGTGTTTAAGACGTTTTATTTTCGAGACCTAGTAATTTCACAAGTCTCGATTTGTATCGGGCACCAGTATTGCGATGGATAAGGCCACTCTGTGCTGTCTTGTCGATAACCGAGTACACCTCCCTCAGATGTACTGTGGCATCATCAATCTTCTTATCCGTCACCATTTCTCTAAATCGTCTTATTTCGGTCCGCATGCGACTGATCCTACCGCGATTGCGTAGTCTCCGGACAACATCCTGACGCATACGCTTCTTCGCCGACTTGATATTTGGCATCTATCCCACCTCTAGGAAAAATGTAATTATAAATTTCAGCTCTGGCAGGCGTCAACCACGAGTTCCTCAAGAATCACTCTTTCTTCAACCCTGCTCGATTTCGATAAGTGGTCAGCTCGTCGAATTTTCCGCACAATCACTGCAATTCTTTCAACTGGTACTGCACGCATCTCTCTCTCTCTCCCTCGATAACTCCAAATTTTAAGTTCTTTCAGAAGTGCTCCAAAAGACTTCCCTTTTTCCAGCTGTTCTCTCGCGACTAAAAGCCGCCGGAAATTCCAATAGAGCATCGAAAGTATCTGTGGTGCCGAAAGGCCTTGCTCAAAAAGACGATTCAATATGCTCAGCGCCTTTGCCGCACTCCCCTTGGACAGGGCTCCTATTAGCGAAAATACATCGTACTCTCTAGATTGCTGATTCAATGCCGTCAGAGAATCTCCCACGATGTGCTTATCGTCCATGTGCCTAAGCAATAATTTCTCAAGTGCTAGCGTCAATCGCTTGCGATCTTCTCCAGTCATATCAATAAGAGCGCGTGCATCACTCTGACTGATAGTAAACCCTTCTTTCTCTGCCCGTTTCCGGACCCAGGCCACCGGAGATTCTCTTCTTGGGGTTTCGATATTTGGCAGTTTGGGCCATTTAGTTACCTTTTTACCAATCTCGAGGACAACAACCGTACGTGATACCGGCTTACTTAAATATCTTAAGAGTTCACCATTCGCCAGGTGAGCGTTTTTCACATATATCCACCGGTGTTTACTCATCCAGGGTAAAGTCTGCGCCTCTGAGACCACATCAACCTCTGCATCTTGTTCTAGATCATAAGTCGACCAGTCGAAATTTCGCGCACCTTCCTCCACGCAATTCTGAGCTTCAACAAACACCTGTTCCGAGTGGAAGGGGTCTTGCCCCGAAACCATGTAAAGAGGTTCTGGGCAATCCTTCGCATTTTTGAATTCTGAAAACTTCATACACTAATCTCTTTAAGCTTTAGAAATCTTCTAAGACTGATGTAATAACACTCGAGGCAAACTCCATAGCAATCCGATCCAAGGCTGTATTTTCCTCAGTAAAAAATTTCTCGAAATCAACGTTGATCGAGTACTGCTCTCGAAATATATAACGCTCGTTCGAGAATAAAATATCACCAGATTCCCTTTCTCTGAGTTGAATGCGAACTGTCATTGTCACCAGGAAATTGTTACCAAATGAACTCTGGCCAAATGTTACAGGGCTAACCCTAAGCTCTGTAATAGCTCCCTCCAGGACAGCATCTGCGAGATTGGGGTCTGAACGTAACTTCCAACTTGTCTTTTCGACAATTTTTCTAGTCAAAGCCCTCGTAAGCCGCTGCTCAACCTCAAATGTAGTGGTGAGATTGGTTAGCGGAACTACGGCCACTGAAGAAAAACCGAGATCCAATCGATTTTCTTGGGCTACTCTGTAACCACAGGATGCCAAAATCCCCGAACAGAGCAACAGAAGACATAACGCAGGGGAAATTCTGTTAAAACCTTCAACATTCCTCACTGGTCTTCCTAACTAGCGCATGGGCTATACCTTGCTGGCTCTGGTACTTTCCTTTTTTGTCCGCATAGGATGTCTCACAAACGCTTTCCGCCCCTAAGAATATCACCTGAGCAATTCCCTCTTCTGCATATAAGCGTACAGGGCACGGGCCTGTGTTAGAAATCGAGAGAGTGACATATCCTTCCCATTCAGGTTCAAATGGAGTTACGTTTACGAGAACCCCACACCGTGCATATGTAGATTTGCCACTGCAAATGGTGAGGACATCTCGTGGGATTCGAAAATATTCCATGCTCTGGCCTAAAACAAATGATCCAGTCGGGACGAGACAGGATTCTCCTTCAATCGATTCAAATTGATCAGTGTTAACCTGCTTGGGATCCAATACATCTCGACTGGTTCCCTTGAATATTTCAAACTTGCGACCCAGTCTCATATCGTATCCGTACGAGGACACCCCAGAAGAAATCTGTCCTTTGGACACCTGTTCAGACTGAAAAGGCTCTATCATGTTTTCTTCCATTGCCATTTTCACGATCCATCTATCCGACTTGACCCCCATAACTTACTCCTCCGCCTGACTGCAAGTGTAGCTCAGCTTATCCGTATGGTAAAAGTCCGTCACTACACGCCTTTCCTTGACACTAGAAATCTATACAAGTAAGTTCTAGATCTGGATATAAGAGAGGGTACTGAAACCGGTGATTAAGGCCAATATCGTAAGTCGAGTTGCCACGACCCTGGGAATCACCAAGGTCAAGTCGGAGATTGCTGTCGACGCTTTCTTCGACGCCATACGTGGAGCCATGCGGAGAGGTGAACGCATCGAGCTGCGGGGGTTTGGTGTATTTGTCGTCAAACCACGGAAAAGTGGCATCGGCCGTAATCCTCGTACCGGAGCAGAAGTCCCAATACCTCCAGGGAAAACTGTTCGATTCAAACCTGGCAAAGAAATTCGCTTCAGATAACCACCTATCCCGCCCCTATCTTCACCCAACCGTCCTTTCAAGAAGCCTCCCTATTGATCAATTGGTCTCTTCTCAAGAAGGAAAAACTCAACCTCCTATGTGAGACATCTCCACACGTTGTCCGGAGACCGGGGATTCAGATCTCTTCTCTGAATAGCGATCCTTTCTTCCTGTCCAGACCTTTTCTACACTTCGCCTAATCTCATCAACGCTCGCACCACCCCTCAGCATAGACCGCAAATCAAAACCTTCTGAAGCGAAAAGGCAAGTATATAATCGTCCTTCCGATGAGAGCCTTGCCCTCGTGCAATCTCCACAGAAGGGTTGTGTGACTGAAGCTATCACACCGATTTCACCGTTACCTTCATCAAATCTCCAACGCCGGGCAACTTCCCCTTTGTAGTTAGGCTCGACTGGAGACAAGGGATACTGTCGAGATATCTCTTGTACAATTTCACTTGCTCCAAAAACATCCTCAGCTTTCCAATCGTTGGTATTTCCCACATCCATATATTCAATAAAACGGACAATACAGTTTGTTCCGTGAAAGCGTTCAACCAAATCTAGAACTGCAGACTCGTTAATACCTCGCTGGATAACAGCATTAATTTTCAGGGGAGCCAACCCGACACGAAGGGCTTCTTCTATCCCCTCCAAAACCTCCGGCAAATCTATGCCGACACCATTCATTTGGTCGAACTTGTCTTGGTCCAAGGAATCCAGACTTACTGTAACTCTATGTAATCCTGCTTTTTTGAGACTCGAAGCATGGCGAGCTAGCAACAACCCATTGGTTGTAAGTGTTAGATCAGATACTTCTGGCAGTTTCGCTAATCGCGAGATCAGCGCTGGCAACTCTCGACGTAAAAGAGGCTCTCCTCCAGTTATTCTGACTTTAAAAACTCCTAGCTGCACAAAAACTCTCGTGAGGAGATCAATTTCTTCGTAAGTGAGCAGTTCGTCACGCTCAAGAAAAGCGTGGTTTGGCCCGAAAAACTCACGTGGCATGCAGTAAGTACACCGCATATTACAACGGTCAGTGACCGAAATCCGCAAATCTCTAAGAGGTCTTGATAGTTGATCAAGAAGCATAGACCTCCATTGTAGACCGGATTACACAACAGTCTCCATCAGAGGAGAGATTTACTCATATCCATTCCCCTGCTTCTCACACATAAACATCAAAGTCGGCAGTCTACAAATCGATCATGCTCATCTTTAATATGACGATATAATTGCAGGGTTTCTTCTGCCATCTTTTGGGCAGTGAGGTGTTGATGGACACTCCTGTGGCCTTTCCTTCCGAGCAACTCAACCTGACTAGGACTACGCAGCAATCGCGCCATTTCTTGAACAAGATTTGACGTGTCTCTGGGATGAGCTAGTACACCCCCGCCAGTACGCCTGAGCAGTTCTGGGAACGCTCCATGATTCGGCTGGACTACTGGGACTCCACTTGCCAAAGCTTCTAAGACATAAATACCCTTGGGTTCTCGATAAATGCTCGGCACTGAAAAAATCGTTAGCTTCTGAAGAAAGTTAATCTTTCGTTTCCGGTCCAGGATACCTCGGTAGCGGAAAAACTCCCCTAATCCAGCTCGATCAATTTTGCCTTGCTGCTCCTTTAAAAAATCTGGGCTGGAGGGATCCATCCAACCGGCCGTATCTAGTACTACATCGCCCATATCTGGTAGTTGTTTCAATTGGATAAACGCATCCACCAATGCTCCATATCCTTTCTCCGGGCATATTCTAGCCAGATATCCTATCCGACGGCTCGCCTCCTCCTTCTTAGAGGGGGGAGCGGTTGGGAACCCTTCGACATCCGCACCTAAGGGCAAACAATATATTCGTTCTTTAGGAATACCTAAAAAACTGGACATGTGGTCACGGTAATATTGATTAAAAACAATAAACCCATCTACATGAGGAATAATCTCTGATATCAACGCTAGTGCTCTAGACCTGTACCTATGACTCAGCTGCTCGAGAAAAAAATCATCGCCTTGCAAGGTCACGACAACTGGAACTCCAATATCAGATTTGATTTTTGGTATAACTCCACCTATAAGCACATTAGTCAAATTGACGATTTCCGGTCTGATAGATTTCAGGAAATCAACTAGCCTCAATACCTCCTTTGCCTGATTTCCTTGGACTCCTCGGAGCATTGACACTGTCAGGTCTCCCAACATTGGAGCTGCGGTCTCAATTCCTCTAGAGGATACCCACTTCAATAATTTCGGGTAATCGAGAGGTCTATCCAGAAATTTCGGAAGTTGACGAAAAAGTCTGAATCTTTGCTGAAGATATACGTTAATCCCTCCGAGAAAAACACGATTTATACTAGCGTCCTGCCCCTCGGATCTCACGGGTGTGTAAGTAGGTATCAGAGAAATGTCGCAACCCATTTCCAACAATGCGTTGGCTAAAGCATTATCCCTTAAACAACTCCCACAGATCATTCCAGCAGACCCTGCTGTGATGTAGGCAACCCTCATCTCAAATATCCTCATCCGTCTTCATAATTGAGTGTCTCGGGAGAAAACCCTGAAAAAGATCGTGCAAGATGCGAGCTGTCAGGCCCCAAATAACTTCTTCCTCATAATAGTAGCAATAAACCGAGCTAGCCCTTCCAAGTCTCAGTCGTTTTTCAACACGGGGAGTATTCTCTCGGAAAAACTCTAAAGGCACCCAGAAAGCCCGATCCACCTCCACAGGATCAATCTGAATTTGACACCTTTCTGTTAGAAACGAAACAAAAGGGGTGACCTTCCAACCGGTGATGGAAAGATAGTCATTCATCCTTCCGACAACTTCACATTTCTCTGGGGGGATACCAACCTCTTCGTGTGTCTCTCGAAGAGCCGTTTCCAAAAGATCCTTATCTCCGAAATCCTTTCTCCCACCCGGAAAAGCAACTTCTCCTTTATGGGTTGGGACGAACAAACTGCGTCTTGTCAAAAGAATCTCAGTCGGCACGTCTAGACTACTCAAAATGATATGTACGGCAGCATCTCCTATCGATTCATGCTGAAAACTTCTATCAGGTAGTCCTTTGAGGGCTCTACGAACCTGACCACAAAAATCCGTCTTCTCTCGCCCCATAAGCAACTCTTCCCAGTTGGACTGGGACCACATATTCTGACCTGGCACTACAGCCTTTTTTCTAGAATACGTCTACCATTCCAAACCCTGCCGGTATCTCAGAAAGATCTGAACCTAGCTACCAGATTCTGCATCATACCAATAAATATGCTGTAAATGAGTGTTTACAGTTTTCTCAGTTTTCAATGAAAGAGCATTAGTTTAGTTCGTCATACTAACGATTTAGACTATTTGACACTGTTCCAAGTCTTACCGGAGGTTCTTATGGCAGAATCAAGCTTGAGTCGTCCAACAATTGTAGTCGTATTGCTCACAGGACTCCTTGCCATCGTTAGTGCATTTTCTCTTGAGGCCCAACCCAAGCACATCAATGACCCTGCTACAGTTAGGACTGTCCAAAGGGCTCTGATGAAATTAGGTCATGACCCAGGCCCCGTAGATGGCAAAGTAAGTCTTTCTACCCGCGATGCACTGAGGGCCTTCCAGGAAGATAACGCCCTCCGGACGACCGGAACGATTAACGATCGCACCTTACAAGCTCTAGGCATTACGCTTGACCACGACAATCTCATCCAGAAAAAGGCTAAAGAGGCAGCAAGAGCAACATCAAGGCACGCAAAAACAGTGGGCCGCACGACAGCAGGTGGCGCTAGGGCCACCGCTAGAGGTGCCGAAACCGTTGCTCGGAAAACTGCGGCTGGCACTCGGCGAGCTTCCGATGAAATCCGGAACGTACTAGGTCTTGGAGCTTCCGACACTGCCATCCACAGAAGGATTAAGACACACCTCGATGAAGATCAAATGGTCGATAGTTCCAGCACTCACATTTCAGTCAAATCAGGTGTGGCAACCCTCACCTTTACCGGGCTCACCCAGGAGGAGAAGGATAGAATAGTCACTATCGCACGCCGGGTTAAAGCGGTCAAAGACGTCATAGTAAAAGAATAAAAGGCTGTTTTTTTTGGTGCCGGAGGCGGGATTCGAACCCGCACACTCTCACGAGCGCCACCCCCTCAAGATGGTGTGTCTGCCTAATTCCACCACTCCGGCATTCTAGGAACTTGAATCGGGAGCTTACTCTTTCGCTTTGTCGTCAGCCCCATCGGATTCAGAGGCTGCGGCCTCAGCTCCACTCCCAACTGGAGTTGCCGATTCCTGGCCCTTCGTATCCGGAGACTGCGTAACAGTATCACTGTTAACAGGAGTAGTATCTCCCATCACACTGGAACCAGCACGTTGAGACCAAGCTGAAAGCAAAAGACAAGTAACCATAAAACACACAGCAGCTATTGTAGTCAGATTGGTCAGAAGCGAGGCAGCAGAACGCGTCCCGAACGCTGTCTGACTTCCAGCACCGCCAAATGCCGAAGCGAGATCTCCTGCTTTCCCCGATTGCAGAAGAACCGTCAGGATCAGAAATGCACAGATCAAAATATGAAGCAGGATCAAAACTACCATCATAATCTTAGTCCAAGTATGAGCCTTCCACTCTCAACGATCTCCAAAGAGTGCTATCTCTATAAAAGTCTCTGAATTCAGGCTTGCCCCACCTACTAAAGCACCATCGATATCAGTCTGACACATCAGCTCGGAAACGTTTTCCGGCCCCACACTCCCTCCGTACAAAATCCTGACACTGTCGGAGATTTCGGGCGAGTACCTTAGGCATAACCAAGCTCTAATTTTGCTATGGATTTCCTGAGCCATTTCGGGCGTCGCAGTTCGGCCAGTACCGATCGCCCACACTGGCTCGTAAGCGATGATGATACGGAAAAGGTCTTGACCTGTCAATCCACTCAAAGACCTCTCCAAATCACCAAGAATAACCTCCTCAGCTCTTCCTTGGTCCCTCTCTTCCAGGGTTTCACCGATGCAAACAATCGGAGAAAGGCCTTCCTTGACAACCTTTTGAACCCGAAGATTAACAGTCTCGGAGGTCTCATTGAAAAACTGGCGCCGTTCAGAGTGACCTACGATCACGAAGTGACAATCTAAATCAATCAGATGATCAGTAGTGATCTCTCCAGTCCAAGGCCCCTGACCTTCCCAATGAACATTTTGAGCTGCTAACTGAATATTGGAACCACCTAACACCCCTGCAACGGCTTCGAACGCAGTAAAGGGAGGAGCAACGAGGACATCAACATCCGAGTTTCTCTCCAGGCCGGCTCTTAAACGCCTAGCTATCCGACGTGCTTCTTCAACAGTCTTATTACTCTTCCAGTTGCCTACAACTACAGATCTCCGTGGCATCATATCCTCCTATTGCAATCTCACTGATCCGTCAATACCTCAACAGCTGGTAATTTTCGGCCAGATAGTAGGGCCAGAGATGCTCCCCCACCAGTTGAGAC
>CAYXBG010000046.1:0-13683 GCA_964463145.1 uncultured Acidobacteriota bacterium | reverse complement strand
ATCTAGAGATTGTTCATCTCGACGAGGAATTCCATGGTTAAAGAATTCACTGGTATAGCTGATTTTATTCAAACACATACTTCGTTTGTGGTGACATCTCACTCTCGGCCAGATGGCGACTCTTTGGGTTCATCTATCGCTCTGGGTCTCGCTCTGAAGCAGATGGGAAAAAGCGTGTCGATTGTGCAGGCCGATAGGGTGCCGAATGACTTTCTGTGGCTCCCTGGAGTGGAACTCATTGAAAGGAAAAAGCAAGTTAGTGGTGATATCGAAGGTGCCATTATTCTGGAGTGCAATAACATTCCCCGGACGGGCCTGGAGTCTCTGAAGGCTGACCACATAATCAACATTGACCACCATACCAATACAGATTTCTATGGAGATCTCAATTGGGTAGATGATTCTGCTGCTGCTGTGGCTGAGATGGTATTTAAACTTATCGGATCTCTAGGTGCAGAGGTTACTCCCGAGATCGCTACGAATCTTTATGTAGCCATAATAACGGATACTGGTTGTTTTCGTTTTCCGAATACAACGGAGAAGACATTTGAAGTTGCTTCTAGGCTTGTTTCAATGGGGGCAGAGCCCGCAGTAATAGCCAGGTCTCTCTATAGTGAGCGACCCGAGTCGAGCGTACGTTTATTGGCTGCTGTTTTGTCGACTCTGGAAATGAGCAAAAAGCGACAAGGTGCTGTAGCCTGGATCCAAATGACTGAGGGAATGTTGTCTGAAGCTGGTGCCACTAGAGAACAGACGGAGGGTCTGATCGACCATGTGTTGGCGATTCAGGGAGTCAAAGTAGCAGTTTTCTACAGGGAAGAGGGGCCTAGGACAACTCGAGTGAGTCTTCGCTCAAGTGAGTGCTTGGATGTGGCCCAGATAGCACGGAACTGGGATGGGGGTGGTCATAGAAATGCAGCAGGTCTGACAATCGACCGAGCTATGCCTGATGCGATCCAGGAATTAACAGAAGTTTTACAAAAAGCACTGGCCGGATGAAAGACTCCCGATTGAGCGGCTTGGTCGCGATTGACAAAACCCCAGGTCCGACTTCACATGACATTGTCCAGCAGGTGCGGAGGAAATATAGTTGTCGGGCCGGTCACGCGGGGACCCTTGACCCTTTTGCTTCAGGGCTGTTAGTGGTTCTTCTTGGACAGGCAACTCGTCTGGCGCGGTTTTTTCAAGCGACCGATAAACTCTATCGTGCCACTATCAAGTTAGGTGAGACCACTGAGACTTATGATGTAGAGGGGAGCGTTAAGGTGAAAAGCCCAGTTCCCCATCTCTCCAAGAGTGAAATCGAAGATTCTATTAAAACTCTTACGGGAGTGATCCAACAAATACCTCCGATGTTTTCAGCTGTAAGGGTGAATGGAGAAAGACTTTACAGGATGGCGAGGCGAGGCGAGACTGTGCCAAGGGAGCCTCGGACGATTAAGATTTATTCTGTCCAATTGATCGAAAAATCAGATAAATTTTTGAAGTTAGAAATTCACTGCTCAGCAGGGACCTATGTCCGGACATTCGCTCATGACCTAGGCCAGATTCTAAAGTGTGGGGCCCATTTGCGGGAATTGAGGCGTATTCGGAGTGGATCTTTGAAGGTGTCAGATGCGGTTAATCTAGAAGGTCTCACTTCCCCTCCAGGTCCGGGTTTTATAAATTTGCATATGCTTTTGCCCCAGTTGCCACGTATTGACCTGGATGCAGAAAAGTCAAAAAAAATACTCCATGGGAATCCTGTCAAGGTTACAGTTGAGAAAGGCGGCAATTGTCGACTTTTCAGTCAAGATCACCTAATCGCCATCGCAGCGGTGGAAGAAGGCTTGGCTAGGCCGAGCCTGGTTTTTAAAAAAATTGAGTAGCGTTACGATTTACAGTCCAGTAGGGGGTTCCTTAGATCGGGGAATTTCTAGGCAAGGAAGATAGAGAAATGTTGTCTTATAGTGGAGACTTTTAAGACCGACGAAGAGGTTTCGTGTACCGATTAATAGCGACGGCATTGAAATTTGGGATAGTGTCCCTGGGAGGACTGGCGATTCCCTTGAATGCCCAAGAGCGCGTTGTTTCCTTGGACTACTGTGCTGATCAGTATGTAATTGCACTTGCTGAAAGGGACAACATCGTAGCTGTTTCTCCTGCTGCGGATAGTGAGTACTCCTACCTGGCAAGCAGGGCATCCGGCTTAGCTCAAATTCGGCCGTCAGGCGAAGAAGTGTTGTTCTCTCAACCTGATTTGGTGGTCCGGCAATGGGGGGGTGGCTTCGGAGCAACTGCCTATCTGGCAAGGTTTTCGACTAATATAGCTCAAGTTTTGTTCGGGGCTAATCTTGGAATTGCGGCAGTCAATTTGGATTCGATCGGGGTATCTTTGGGGGAGTCAGAGAAGGCTCAAAAGCTTATCGAGGAACTGGAGGATCGACTTACTCGGATTAGGGCTTCACTTGACCCTGAATCCGAACGGCCGAGAGCCATATACGTGACCCCAGGAGGACTAACCACAGGGGCGAACACTTTTGTACATGAGGTAATGATTGCGGCGGGAGTAATCAATATGGCTGCCGATGGTGGGCAGAGAGGCTGGCGGGAGCTAAATTTAGAAGCAATTGCACTAGATCCTCCCGATCTGGTGATTGCTGCTTTTTTCGATCTAAGATCTGCTCGGGTGAATTACTGGTCAATCGCTCGCCACAAGTTCCTGCGGGAGGTGATGGAGGAGACTCCCACAGTTGTGTTGCCTGCAGCCCAATTAGCCTGTTCAGCTTGGTTTTTTATGGATGCAGTGGAATCTATCTACGAGGCTGCTCAAAAGATTAGGGTAAAAGGGAGAGGCTAAGATGATTCGGAAGCGTCTCCAACCTTCTCTTTTCATCTTTGGATTGGTCGTTGCCTTAGTAATTCTTGGGGCCTTCAGCCTCACAGTCGGTTATGCTCCCATTTCTTTTGCGGAGTCTTTAGCGAGTCTGTTTCGTGATCCTGACTCGGATCGAATAGCCTTAATCGTCCAAGCCATCCGGCTCCCGAGGCTAGTAGTAGGTATCCTTGTGGGGGCTTCTCTTGGTATGGCAGGAGCAGCCCTGCAGGGCCTACTGCGGAATCCACTGGCTGACCCGGGAGTAATAGGGGTTAGTGCTAGTGCAGGCTTGGGCGCAGTCATTGCTATTTATTATGGGGCGACTACTGTTTCAACCTATGCTGTTCCTGGGTTTGCCATGGTTGGAGCCCTGATCTCGACAACGCTCCTTTATTACTTGGCACGTAAGGACACTAGTGTGATGACTCTTATCCTGGTGGGGATAGGCCTGAGTTCGTTGGCCGGAGCTCTGACTTCCCTGGCCATGAATCTATCCCATAGCCCTTTTACTTTGAGTGACATGGTACTGTGGTTATTAGGCTCGCTTTCCAATAGATCCTTCACAGAAGTGGCGATGGCCTTGCCTTTTATGGTGGCTGGCTGGATCTGCCTTCTGAGTAATGCCTCTGCACTGCGGGGACTTTCGCTTGGTGAAGAAACAGCCTCGACGATGGGAATCAATCTCTTTCGTTTGCGCGCGATGATCGTATTAGGTTCTGCCTTAACTGTAGGGGCAGGAGTAGCGGTTTCGGGGACAATAGGGTTTATAGGTCTAATTGTTCCCCATGTAATTCGTCCCTTTGTCGGGCATGATCCTGCCCGGTTGATTTTGCCTAGTGCTCTAGGAGGTGCACTCCTGCTCACTCTAGCCGACATTGGGGTTCGGTTGGTCCCCACCGATTGGGAGCTCAAAATAGGAGTTCTGACAGCTCTGATTGGTTCCCCCTTTTTCCTCTTTCTTGTGATCAAAACGCGGCGGGAGATGCGATGAGTATTTTATCTGCGGAGAAGCTCTGCGTCTCTATGAAAGGTGTTCCGATCTTGAAAGACATCTCATGTGAGATTAAGAAGGGTCGCCTAACTGGCCTAATAGGACCTAATGGAGCGGGGAAAACCACCTTACTGCGGGCATTGTTGCGATTGCAGGCTCTGGAACGAGGTCGTGTTTTGTGGAAAGGAGTAGATCTAACCGATCGTCGCTCTCACGAACTGAGTCATGAATTTGCCTATTTAGCTCAGAGTCAAACTATTCATTGGCCCATTACGATCGATTCGTTAGTGGCTTTGGGGCGCCGGTCTTTCCTGGAGCCCTTCTCTCAGATGTCTTCAGGTGATCACAAGATAATCGACCGTGTCCTTCAGCAGACAGGGCTTGAGTCGATGCGTGGCCGTGCGATTACCACCCTCTCAGGTGGAGAGCGAGCCCGGGCTCTACTTGCCCGAGTATTAGCGAGTGATTCGGAGATTGTGCTGGCAGATGAACCAGTGGCAGCTCTTGACCCATATCATCAACTTAGTATTTTGAAGATTCTCAAAGACTGGTCGACTAGTGGACACACCGTGCTAATCGTTTTGCATGACCTGAGTCTTGCCGGACAGTTTTGCGATGATATTATTCTTCTAGATCAGGGCGAGGTTAGTGTTTCGGGCCCCAGCTCTGAGGTACTAACGAAGTCCAATCTAGAATCTACATATGGAGTCGATTTCCACCTCGGGGAGAGTGGGGCGGTTTTACCTCGATTCCGACTTGAAAAGGGAGTATAATTAGGCCTCTCATACTCGGGCGGTTTAGGGCCGGCAGAATATTTCTTGCCAGTCTTGTTCCGGAAGACGACTACAGAAAATGAAGGCTTCAGTGATTGCCAAAAAGACCAATAACTATTAGTATCAGAGTTCTTGTGGAGACTGGTGCAAGTTTGACAGACTGCGGTCGCGATCGAGACAGCCAACTTTGATACCAAATTGGGGGATACGAATTCCTCCATTTCAACGCAATCCCCTAGTTCACCCTGGGGAATTAGTATAGATAGACAGGAAAAGAATAAATGAGTTCTGAGAAATTCGACTTTGCCTTTGCAATTGGAGGTGCTGCAGGACAGGGGATCGCAACCCCGGGTAATATCCTGGCGCGTTCCTTTGTTCGGAGAGGCCTTCATCTAAACGCTTATAACGCTTATCAATCTATCATCCGGGGTGGGCACATTTTCCTGACAGTCCGGATCAGTGATCAACCCGTCGAAAATCACGGAGACAAGTTGGACCTGATAGTTTGCTTGAATCAGGATACAATGAACCGCCATCTTTCTCTTATGGGGCCCGGTTCGAGGGTCATTTACAACAGTGACGCTATAAAACCTGGAGAGGCTAACCAAGGTGCGCACCTGTGCCCCCTCCCGGTTGTCGAAATCACTGATGGTAATCGTAACCGATTGGTTCAGAATACAGTGTCCTTGGGGTCTATGGTTTCTCTTCTGGGACTTGATTTCCAAGTTTTGGAAGACGCTTTGCGGTTGCATTTTGGGCGCAAGGGAGAAGCTGTAGTTGAAGAGAATGTTGATGTTGCAAGGGCGGCTTTTGAGTATACTGCGGCCAATTTTTTACCATTTGAACGCCCTCTCCCCGAAGGTCCTAAGCCTCTTGCTGTTTGGACTGGCAATGATGCCATTGCTATGGGTGGAGCAGCTGCTGGAGTTAAGTTTTACTCTGCCTATCCGATGAGTCCTGCTACTGGAGTATTGCACTGGATGGCGAAAAACGGTCCCGATCTCGGGATTATGGTTCGTCAAATTGAGGATGAGATCGGAGTTGCTATGGTTACCATTGGAGCCGCGCATGCTGGTTGTCGAGCCATGTGTGCGACCTCAGGTGGAGGTTTTGCGCTGATGACAGAATCGGTAGGAGCAGCAGCAATGATGGAGATCCCAATGGTCTTTATCAATGTCCAGAGAGCGGGTCCTTCCACAGGAGTGCCCACAAAAACCGAACAGGGAGATCTTTGGCAGATGCTAGGTGCCAGTCAAGGAGATTTTGAAAAGTTCATAGTAGCTCCCAGGAGTGCTTTGGATGCTTTCGATACTTTGCCTCAGCTATTCAATCTCGTGGATAGATGCCAATGCCCTGGCATAGTACTTTCCGATCTTCTTATTTCTGAGGGGACGTTCAGTGTCGATCCGGATGCTGTTGATATGCACCCACCAATTGACCGAGGGGAACTCATTACTGATCCAGCGAATGGCGACGAGTACCTGCGATACAAAGACACAGAGAGTGGTGTCTCGCCACGGGCACTCCCCGGCATGCAAGGATACATACATGTGGCTGCAACCGATGAACATGACGAGGATGGAATTCTGCTTAGTGATGAGTTTACTAATCCCCACAAGCGGCGGAAAATGGTCGAGAAGAGAGCCCGGAAAATCGAGCATATTCTTGACGATGTTCCTCCACCAAAACTAGAGGGACCTGAGGATGCTGAAGTCACTCTAATTGGTTGGGGTTCGACATACGGGGTTATTCGGGAAGCGATAGAACAGCTAGAAGAGAAGGGGGTCATTGCAAACCACCTGTCATTCAAGTGGATAGTCCCTTTCAAGGCCGAAGCAGCTACCGAGATTATTGGTAGATGCAAGCGGACCATAATGATTGAGAATAACTATTCCGGACAATTTTTCAGGTTTATGAGAAGTGAGACAGGACTTGATGTGGATGGGCATATTCGTAAGTATGACGGGGAGCCTTTCATGCCACATCACATCGTTCAGGCTGTTCTGGATCAGTTATCTGGCCAGACTACGCATTCGGTACCCTTCCAAGAGATAATGGTTTAGCGAGGAGCAAAAAATGAGCGTAATCATAGAAGACATTAATTCCGGACCACCACCAGAACCACTTAAGGCAAAGGACTTCAAAGGCAAAGTAGATCCAGACTGGTGTGCAGGCTGTGGTGATTTTGGAGTTCTAAGGGGGCTCCAGGCTGCCTGTGCCTCACTGGAACTGCAGCCCCATGAAATAGTGACTGTAAGTGGTATAGGTTGCTCTTCTAACTTGCCGGGATATTTCAATGCTTACGGTATGCACACATTACACGGGAGAGCACTTCCTGTGGCGACTGGTGTCAAATTGGCTAATCATGAACTGACAGTAATCGCGACTGGCGGGGATGGAGACGGTTACGGCATAGGAGGTAATCATTTCACCCATCTTGCTCGTCGCAATGTCAACCTGACATACGTTGTCATGAACAACCAGATCTATGGCCTTACTACGGGACAAATATCCCCCACAAGCTGTCAGGGAATGAAAACCAAAAGCACTCCTTTTGGAAATGTGGAGACGCCTATAAACCCCATTACATCATCCATCATGAATGGAGCCACTTTTGTAGCCCGGGCTTTCAGCGGCGACCCCAAGCATATGATTTCCTTGATGGAGCAAGCTATAAAGCACAAAGGTTTTGCACATATCGATGTGTTCAGCCCATGCGTAACCTTTAATCACGATAATGACTACAAGTTTTTCAAACCAAGAATAAAACGGTTAGAGGATGAAGGGCACGATGTCAGTGATTGGAAAGCCGCTTGTGAAAAGGCAATGGAGTGGGGGGACACTATCTATACTGGGCTTTTCCTCCAGAGAGAGCAAGCCACTTTAGAGGATCAAGAAGCAGTCTTAGATGAGGGCGGACCCCTCAGTTTCCGGCCGGTTGCCGTCACCAAAGAGCAAAGTCAGCAGATAATAAAGCGGATGATGTAAGTATAGATAGCCTGGGCCCGTCTATCTCTCGATCTGTATTACTATCCACCGAGTGATTTCCCCCGTGAGTCCAGGAGTTCCTTGTGTCGAGGGTTAACAGGGCGGGTTATACCGCTTGCTGAAAAGGGTAAGCCGCTTTAGACTAGTTTGTACAAAACTAACACTCAGGGAAGGGTTCGTATGGCTCCTTATTCGACACGACGGTCATTTCTAAAAAATTCTTTACTTGTCTCTGCAGCTTCAGCCATTGGATGTAGTCAAGAGCCTCAAGCAATCAGTCAGCCAGAACTAAAGGTGGATTCACCCCAGCGAGGTATACAGCTTTCTTTATCAGTTCGTGTGGCAGAATCTTTTCACAACAAGAAAGAATCGTCCATGACGATTGAAGAACTGATTGATCTAGCCCTGAAGTATGATTTTCGCGCGATGTGTATGCGTGCTTCCACAGCAGGCATACACACGGAATCTGAGATTATTAAGGCTATGGCCGATAAGATTCTGCATTCTGGTTTGAGAGTGGGAATGGTCACGGGAGATTTTTCGGTTCCCCGCAATGACGAGCACGGACCTGATGGTCTACGTAATATTAAGCCGTACCTTGACCTCGCTGAGACATTTGGAGCTGACTTGATTAGGGTCTGTATGAAAAAAGAAGAAGATATCGAGTGGGCTTCTCGAGCTAGCGATGAAGCTAAAGAGCGCGGAATCCGCTTGGCTCACCAGTCCCACAATTCCAGTCTCTTCGAAACGGTAGATGGCTCATTAGACGTAATCAAAAAGGTAGCTCGCAGTAATTTCGGAATTATCTATGAACCTGCGAATTGGATGATAGCAGGGGAAGATTATGGTCCGGAGACAATCAAAAGACTTGGCCAGTCGATTTTTAATGTGTACGTGCAGAACCACAGGCTAAATCCAGAGGGAGAAGCACAGGTTGGCACATGGTCGCATGGTCCACGACGTGTGGATCATATAGGTCTCTGGGAAGAAGGAGGCGTCGATTTTTCAGCGGTTTTTGAAGGGTTGCACGCGATTGAATATTCGGGTTATTTGACGATACATCAATCCTTTCAAGGAGTTATGCCGGTTTCCGAGGCTGTTAGCCGCAGCAGCAAGTTCTTGGCCAGCATGACCAACCTAGTCTAGACCCTCCCCTCAATAACAGAGGCTGTTGACTGTTTACTTCCGCTCCGAAGTAATTCTCGTCATGATGTTCCCCAGCGTTTTAAAGGGTGATCACGCTGAGACAAAGGGAATCGGACAGGTTGACCACCCTGTATATGAGATTCAAAAACTGCTTGGGTCATCTCCAAAGCAGCTCGGCCATCTGCCAGGCTGGTCCGAGGCTCGCGGTCCATTTCTATTGCTTCGATCAAGTCAGTCACAATGGGAGCGTAGTACCACACCTCAGAAGGACCGGGCTCGACAATGGGTGCTCCTGGTAACGGTCTCCAAGCTGGACGGTCTTTTCCAGTAGCCCAGGAAGGGTCAGGCAACCAAGCGGCTCTAGCTACATGGTTAGTGCGGATCGTAACCATTCCCTGCGTTCCGTAGATATCAAGCCCCCATCTTCCTTGATTGCCGTGACTGTTTTTCTGGGAGGAAAAGTAGCCGTTGATTGCACCCTCGAATCCAAAGGTCGCCTGGATCCGGTTGCCGACAATAGGTCCGAGTGATTCCGTGGCTTCTCTGATATCTTCGACCGAGGCGGGACGCTCTCCCTCACTTATCGAGGATGCACACCAAAGAGGTGGTCCTAGGAAAGAAATCATTATGTCAAAAATATGACATCCCAATACGATCATATCTTCTGCTCCGGCTCTACGGTCTTCTTTGCCTCGAGCACGGATTTCTAGTACTTCTCCAATGAGCCCGTCTTCCATCACAACCTTGCGGGCGTGCTGAAGGATTGGAGATGCGGCCTGATTGAAGGATATTGCCCATTTCAGATTTCGGCTAGAGATAGCATCTAGCATCTGATCGGCCTCCGCCATATCTACTGCAAGGGGTTTTTCAATAATCCCATGAGCTCCCACCTCTGCACAGGCTATGACATAGTCCCGGTGATTCACTGTCCATCGTGGCCCGACGGCAACCAGGTCTGGTTTTTCACGGGCGAGCATTTCACGGAAGTCAGCATAGGTATTATCGCTTCCAGACTCGGCAGCATGTTCTCGACGGCCTTTCGGATCAGGGTCTGCCAGGCCCACTACCTTTACAGCGGGGTGAAGAGTCCAGAGTAGATGTTGGCTGTGTCCATAGTTGCCATGACCTGTATCGCCGATAACACAGGCTCGGTACATTGGTTTTTTAGACAGTCGACTCTGCAAAATCCAAGGAGCTGCAGGACCAACTGCGGCAAAATTCAAAAAATCTCTGCGGTACATCTGAAATTACCCCCCACAATATAAGCAAGGCATTACAAAATTTCGAACTATTTTCAGTCTGTCAGTGAGCTGATTCCACCCACTTAGTTTACAAATGATACCGAAAGAGGTGAAATAACTAAATGGGCAGAATGATTGGTGGTAGTGGCGCTACAATAGCATTGGGGATAGCACTCTTGACAGGGTCGGTCCAAATTCTGGAATCTTCTCCTATAGAATTCAACTCAATAGCTTCACCTATTATTTTTAAGGGTAACTCCCGACTGGCATTCCGTGATCCTACAGTATTGTACTATGATGGAATATTCAGGCTTTTTTACACCTATATCACCACCGACGAAGTCGGTCGTCATTTCTGGGTTGTGGCCACCAGCAAAAGCACTGATCTGATTAAGTGGACTGCCCCTATTCCGATTACGCCTCGTTCCCGGACCTTGAATTTTGCTAGTCCAGGTAATGTTGTTCGCTATGGGGATGAGTGGCTCCTTTGCATGCAGACATATCCAACTCCGAATGGGGAAAAATACGGAAATGAGGATTCTCGTATTTGGGTTACCAGGAGCAAGGATCTAGAGAACTGGGGACCACCCGAACTTTTACGCGTCAAGGGACCCGGAGTCCCAGTTGAAGAGATGGGGAGGTTGATAGATGCATTTCTTGTACAGGACAAGGATTCCCCTGGGAAATGGTGGTGTTTCTTTGACGACAACGCAGCCAATATGTCGTACTCCTATGACCTGAAAAACTGGACCTATTTCAATCGTATCTCAGCCGGAGAGAACGTATGCATATTAGTGGATGGGGAGGAGTACCTAATGTTCCATTCCCCTAAAAACGGGATCGGCATAAAAAGGTCAACCAACATGAAAAACTGGAGAGACTGGGGTCCACTTATCACTCTTGGCCAGCAGGAGTGGGATTGGGCGCAGGGGCGCCTTACTGCGGGGTTTGTTCTCGATCTACGGGGTGAACCAAAAATAGGCAGATTGCTGATGTTTTTTCATGGCAGTGGCCCAGAAGACGAACGAACTATGTTCAGTACCCATTCTAGTCTGGGATTAGCCTGGAGTAAGGATTTCCAGGCCTGGGATTGGGCCCGATGAATTGATAAGAAGATGGGATTCGAACTTCAGTTGAGCGATCCGAGCTATTACGAATTCGTTAGGGAGATTTATCATGACAAGTACTAAGACTCCAATAATTCAAGGCAACGAAAAAATAGCCTCCATGAAAGTCGATGATACAGATTTTGATTCTATGAACCGTGGGGCACAGATTCGTCAACTGGAAGTTGAAGGCTATCTTGTAATGCCCAATGTGTTAGATGAGGACCAGGTTCGGCGCCTCAAGAAAGAACTAGCTCAGGCTGAGATGGACCATAAGAGCTACAGCATTCACCAGACCTTTTCAGTTACTCAACCTCAATGGGTAAGTAGGGCTGTGGCAGAACTTATCGGATGTAATCCAGTAATTGATTTTATCCAAAGTTTGACTGGACCAGACATCGTGTTTACAAGGGGATTTTTCCAAAGAACCCATCCTGGTTCCCCCGGCATATCATTGCACACCGATGGTCAGCCACATGGTTCGGATTTATTCGGGTATGAGGGGAGTTGTCCCCGTCTTTTGCGGGTTTTGTATTATCTAGATGATCTAATCCCTGAGCGGGCTCCTTTCCGGCTTATTCCTCGTTCCCATCTTTCGTATCACGCTCAGGCAAACCCCTATGTCAGGTATAAATCGCACCCCGAGGAGATCACTCTCTGCCTTCCTGCGGGTTCGGCCGTTATCATTCCGGCACTGCTTTTCCACGGTACCCACCCTAACTGCGATGATCGACCAAGAGAGTTAATCCAATTGGGTTATCGTCCTGCATGGGCAGGTCCCATCCAACCTATGCAGGAATGGGATCCCGATCTTGTATCCATGGCCCCCGAAATAGCAAAGCCATTCTTGCAAAGTCTCAACACCAATGGAGTAGTGTGGGAACAGCCACACAAGCCAACGGGTATGGCCCGGAAAGCACCTGGGATCAATCCAAGTAGATGGACGCTGGGTTAAGAAATCAGAGTAAGCAGCAGCGTAAAAATCATTCCCAATCGCAAGTCAGCAATATATTCTGGCCAAGAGTTTAAGCAGTCTCAAGCGTCTCCTCGATAAATCACCCCACTCGCACAAGTCTCATGCAGGACAACCTTGGAAAGAAGGGGTAAGGATGGAGCAATAGCCTTCCAGATCCAGAGAGCGATGTTCTCGCTGGTCGGATTTTTTAGTCCTTCTATCTCATTTAGGTATTGGTGATCAAGGGTATTATGAACTTGTTCAAAGGCCTTCTTAATATCCGAAAAATCTACTATCCAACCGCTATGTTCATTTACCGGCCCGGCAAGATAAATGTCGACCCGAAAGGAGTGACCATGAAGGCGTGCGCACTTGTGGCCGGCGGGAACGTTTGGCAGTCGATGTGCTGCCTCAAAAGTAAAACTCCTGAAAATTTCCATCATTCGAGCACCATTTCTCTAATATGCAAAGAGATTACTACCAGAGAACTTTTATCACGACTAGGGGATATCAAGTAGTTTGTGTATCTGTTGACTTAATCTCCATTGAGGGTGTTCGAGCACATATTCGAGGGCGAGTTGTGTGTTTTTGGCTAGTTCTGGACCGTCCATGGGCTGCAAAAAGTAGTAATCAAAATGCAGTCCAGTCAGTTTTTCGGGGCATAAGCCAGTCTGCGGGTAGACAAGTTTCAATTCGTTTCCTTCGTGGAGAACGAGAGGTGCTGCTGATTTTGGACTCACACAGATCCAGTCGATCCCCTGCGGTGGGATGATGGTCCCATTAGTTTCAATAGCTATCTCGAAGTCTCGATTGTGCAGTGCATCTATCGCAGACTTATCCAATTGTATGAGAGGTTCCCCTCCTGTACACACGACGAAAGGTCTGACATGTTCACTGCGGTTATTGTTCCAATGAGAGGCTACTTCTTCTGCCAGCTGTTCGGCTGTCTCGAATATCCCTCCTCCAGCACCATCTGTACCAACAAAGTCTGTGTCACAAAAGCGACAAACGGCCTTGGCACGGTCTTTTTCATGGCCGGTCCATAAATTACAGTGACTAAAACGGCAAAAAACTGCGGGACGACCGGTCTGGGCGCCTTCACCTTGAAGTGTGTAGAAGATTGCCTTGACAGAGTAGCTCATGCTTAGAGACTGATGCCCTTTTGGTAGGAGGCAGGATCAGAAATCCCGCATTCGGCGAACCCTTTCAATCGTAGCTTACAGGCATCACAAGTCCCACAGGCTCGACCTTCATGATCTGGATCGTAGCAAGAGTGGGTGAGTTTGTAATCCACACCAAGTTCTAGGCCGGTATGAATAATCTGCGCTTTTGTTAGCCGGATGAGGGGTGTGTGTATAGTAATCTGGCCCTCTCCCTCTATGCTTGCTTTTGTGGCAAGATTGGCTAGAGATTGGTAGGCGTCAATGTATTCGGGACGACAATCGGGGTAGCCACTGTAGTCTAGAGCATTTACACCCAGGAAGATGTCTGATGCTTCCAAAACTTCTGCCCAAGCCAGGGCCAGGGAAAGGAAGATGGTGTTTCGGGCTGGTACATAGGTGGCGGGAATTCCACTTCCCATTTCTGCCGTGGTCCGATTGTGGGGTATTTTCATCACCATTTCTT
>CAYXBG010000045.1:0-13823 GCA_964463145.1 uncultured Acidobacteriota bacterium | reverse complement strand
ATCCAAGGAGGAATGGACAGACTACGCCCTATTCTAATGACGGCCTGCACGTCCTTGTTCGGGTTATTGCCTCTCACCTTGCCTTTCTTGCTGCCCGATCTATTCCCAGCAGTCGAAGGACGGGCTCGAATGTGGGCTCCGGTCAGTCTTGCTGTCTTCGGCGGACTAACAACGTCAACTTTTCTAACACTCATCGTTTTACCGACTGTTTATTCGTGCATGGACGATGTTAGCCGTGGATCCATTTACGTGCTTAGCAAGGCCATTAGTCTGCGAGGTACGCACAATGAAGAAGGCATAGGAACATAGTACGTAAGGCAGTCTTTCATCACGGAGGTTCCCATCCTTGAACGAGATTGTCAGTGTTTTGATTGACGAGGAAACTCTGGCTCGGAGAGTCAGCGAACTTGGACGTCAAATTTCGGACGAACTGGAAGGTACGACACCTATTATGGTTGGCGTTTTACGTGGAGGATCTATTTTCCATGCCGATCTGATCCGAAATATATCCCTTGAACTGCAGGTCGATTTCATCTCAGCAAGAAGTTATGGTGCAACAACTAAAAGCTCTGGGATAGTCGAACTCGGCAGAGACCTAGAAAGCAACATCAGAGGTCAGGATGTTGTTTTAGTGGAGGACATCATCGATTCTGGGGAGACCGCCCGTTTTTTATTTAAACACCTGAAACTGCAACGACCCTCCTCAATCCGTCTCTGCTCTCTCCTTTCCAAACCATCTAGGAAAAATTTCGATATCCCAATCGACTACTTGGGATTCGAAGTTCCCGATCAATTCATTGTTGGCTACGGCTTGGACTTCGACCAAAATTTCCGGAATCTCCCTTACATAGGGATTTTGGGTGCCTAAAATTCAAATCCAAAACAGTATATGGCCTATAAAAAATTCTTACTGCACAAGGCATTCAAGACAACTACTACAAGCTTCCTACTCCACTTATCTTCGGGCTCTGGAAATGTTTGTTTTGATCTCAGTCGATAGTGGTTTAGAATGACCTCTCTTCAGAAATGTCTAAGCCAGTAACTGCACAAAATACATTTGACCTGGTTCTCTCTGAAATAATCGATAGTTGGTACGATCGTGTGTCAACCTACTACGTGACTGAAGAGAGCCTGGAAGAAATGATCGATCCCGAACCAGACATTGAAATCGAGCTGAAAAGATTTCACAGCGAACAGGGACACAGAATAAAATTTGATAAACATGGGCTCGACTTCACTTATGGACTCAAAGCAAGTTGGGAAAACGAAGAATTCCTGCTTGAGGTTAGTGTTAATAACAAGGTCAAGAATTTCGATTACGATGATTTCAGACAACAGCTCCTCGACCATTACGATTCGGCTGGGAAAGCTCCTATCACCAAGCCTCGGGATCTCGGGCGACCTCTTTTCCGCGATGTCTTCCATTTATCAGAAGGCTTGGGGCCAGCATTCCATATAGAAAAAAAGGGCGGCAAAGCGGACATCATGCGGCTCACTTTTAGAACTGATGGCCAATATATCGAATCCTTAGCTCGCCGTCCGGGTGCAACCAAAGAACTGATTGAGAAATACTGTGTAGCCCCCTTCCGCAGCGTCTACGCCCTTGTCTACCGTAGCAGTCTGAACCGGTCCGTGAGCACATCGACTGCGTGAAGGGCTAGCAGGAGTAGTCTCTGAATAGTCTCGACCCTTTAGTAGTTCAGTATCGTGAAGGTATTCAGCTCTTTAATCGGGAGAGTTTTTACGAGTGCCATGACACCCTAGAGGAGGTTTGGTTACAGGAGTCAAGTGATTACCAACCTTTCCTCCAAGGTCTAATTCAAGCGGCCGTTTCTTTCCACCACTATCAACACGGTAAATGGGGTGCAGCTAGAGCAATGCTGATCCGCTCACAAGAAAAACTCAGCCGCTATCCAACCAATTACAACGGGATAAACCTCGCTGACCTCCTTACTCATCTGGAGGAATGGGAAACCTCTCTGAGTAAAGCTATTACAGGAAAGAGGCCTCATCGTCTACCATTGGAGTATCCGAAGATCAAATTCATCGAACCGGAGTCACGGGACTGAGTCTATAAACTTGCACATAGGCCCATCCGATCCTATTAAGTATCGTGAAGCCCTTTTGTAAACAAAGACATGAGGACTAAAATATGAGTGTAGACGACCAGCTAAATCCCGAGGAGCTCCGGAAAATTCTACAAGGGAAATATGGTTCTGATGTGCACGTGGAAATTCTCCCACATCCAGAAAACCAGGAAACCGAAGATGAAGAATCAACCCAGTCCAAGCGTAAAGATGCTCTGGAGTTCAACTATAAACCCAGTGAAATTAAGGGCTACCTAGATCGCTTCGTTATCCGGCAAGATGACGCTAAGAAGGTCCTCGCGACTGCTATCTGTGATCACTACCATCACATCCAAGACACCAGCGAACCTGAGGATCTGCAAGACTACAAAAAACAGAACATTGTTCTTATTGGGCCCACGGGTGTCGGCAAAACTTACCTGATCCAGAATATAGCCCGTCTGATCGGTGTTCCTTTTGTAAAAGCTGATGCTACCAAATACAGCGAAACTGGTTATGTCGGAGGGGATGTAGAGGATTTAATCCGAGAACTAGTAACTCAAGCGGATGGTGATGTGGAGTTAGCACAACATGGGATCGTGTACATCGATGAGATTGACAAGATTGCAGGTGGCCATCACATCGGAGGCCGTGATGTAAGCGGCCATGGAGTCCAACGGGGGCTCCTCAAGCTTATGGAAGACACTGAAGTCCCATTGCGCTCGGCCACAGATGTCGCAGGCCAAATGCAAGCTTTCATGGAACTACAAAGTAAGGGAAAGACGGATCGGAAAACGATGAATACGCGCCATATACTCTTCATAGTCAGTGGAGCATTTAATGGCTTAACGGAGATCATTAAGAAGCGTACAGGATTCAAACAGATTGGATTCACCGGAGAAAAAGGGAACAAAGACAGGAGTATACGAGAGACTGAAAATCGTCTTCTTGGTATGGTCCGCTCCTCTGATCTTCTTGAATTTGGCTTCGAAGCAGAGCTTGTCGGAAGACTGCCCGTAGTCGTGCACTGCAATACACTCGACAAGAATGATCTCTTCAAAATCTTGAAATATTCTGAGGGATCACTACTGCGACAATACAAGAGGGACTTTCTTTCCTACAACATCGATATCTACTTCACTGATGAGGGGATGCAGGCCCTGGCTGCCAGAGCTGTATCTGAGCAAACCGGAGCACGAGGCCTAATGACAGTCTGCGAAAAAGTTTTCCGAGAGTACAAATACATACTGCCCGATCAACCAGAGGTGAAGGAGATAGTAGTAACAGAATCTCTGGTCAAGGACCCAGAGTCTTCCCTGCAGAAATTACTAAAAACTCCTCATATGTATCAACACCGGGTCGTTGAGTTTCAGATAAGAAAATTCACAGACCAATTCTCCGAAGAACATGGCATCGAGTTGCGCTTCACACCCGAGGCAGTCCAATGCATCGCGAAAAATAGTGCTCAGGCTAAAGAGACAGTCATGACCTATTGCACTGCATTGTTTAAAGATTACCAGCACGGGATCAACCTCCTGCAAAAAGCCCCTAACCGGGAAGCTTTGGAAATTGATGCGATCGGAGTAAATGACCCAGGCAAGGCCATCGAAAATTGGATTCGGGAAAACTATCGTGAGGAAGAATCTTCAACCCACTAAAAACCCTACAGAACCTCCACTTTACTCACAGACAGAAAATCCTAGCTACCGTAGAAATTTTTCTCCCAGCTATGTTGTTTTAGTTGACTCAACATTTCAGAAGCCAGAGGTGGTTGACCTGAGACTCTCAAATTTGCATCTACATGACGACTGGACCTCATGCCTGGAATCACAGTGGAAACCGCTTGAGGATGGAGACAGAAGCGCAAAGCTAATTCGGGAAGTGTTTCTTCTCCTGGTTCCAATAACTCCTTAATTCGGGAGACCCGGTCGAAAATTTCCTGCTTACGATCACCTGCAAAATAACGGTTTCTCCAGTCTTTTTTGGCAAATCTTGTCTCCGGGGTTATTTTTCCACAAAGAGCTCCTTCATCAAAAGGCACTCGTACTATCACTCCCACATTGTTTTCCAAGCAAACCGCAAACAGCTCGTTCAAGGGACTCTGATCGAAAATATTGAAAATCACTTGGACACTGTCTATAAGGCCTGAACGAACTAGTGGTAAGGCTTCCTCAGGCTTGTGATCATTTACCGAAACCCCGAAAAAATTCACTTTCCCGGACTTCTTAAGCTCAGTTAGCGCCTCATACCATTCATTTTCGTCCATCCAATCTGGCGACCAAACATGCAATTGCAACAGGTCCAAATGATCAACGCTAAGATTGCGTAGACTGGTTTCCGCTGACGCGATTATATGTTTACGAGGAAATACTTCTCTCAAGGAGCCCTGAGCAGGCCATCGCAGATTAAGAGGAGGTACTTTTGTAGCGACATACACAGACCGTGCCGGCAACTCCCTGAGAAACTGTCCTATCAACCTTTCACTGTGCCCTTCTCCATAGATAAGGGCTGTGTCCAGAAAGTTGAGACCGAGTTCGGCAGCTCGATGAAGTGCCCGTAAAGATTGCTTGTCATCCCCTCCTCGCCACATTTGTCCGCCTATACCCCAAGTACCATAACCAACCTCTGAAACCTGGTATCCAGTGCGTCCTAAAGTACGATACTTCATCCCTGAACTGTAACATGCCCTTGAGCCTTAGGCCTGCTTGGGATAAATTGCAGACTTCGAGTCTCGGAGACTCTATCCCGAGGGTTAGTTTGTTCTACCTTGGGGAATGAACAAATAGGAGGGGAACAGTTGGCACAAAAAAATTCCTTTGATATAGCTTCACAGACGGATCTTAGCGAAGTCCGCAACGCTGTGCAGAATGCCTCGAAAGAAATACGTCAGCGCTTCGACTTCAAAGGGAGTCAAAGCAGCATTAAACTCGAGGACAATGAACTCATTCTGGTCTCAGAAGATGACTACAAACTCGGCTCAGTGCGAGAAATTCTCGAGCGCATGCTAGTCCGCCGCAAGATTTCCCTCAAAGCTATTGATTTCCAAGTAGCCCAGCAAGCAGGTGGGGGAATGATGCGCCAAAACGCCGTAATCCAGCAAGGCATACCTACTGATAAAGCCAAAGAGATCGTAAAATTGATCAAAAAAACCAAGCTCAAAGTCCAAACAGCTATCCAGGACGACATCATTAGAGTTTCGGGTAAGAATAGAGATGCTCTTCAAGAGGTGATAAAAATGCTCAAAGCCCAAAACTTTGGCATAGACATGCAGTTCACAAATTATCGCAGCAAATGAATACCGATAACCCTACCAAAACACGCCTTCTTGACCTTCTCCGCCAAAAGTCCCTCAAGCTGGGTGAATTCACTCTGGCTTCGGGACAAAAAAGCCATTACTACTTTGACAGTAAGTTCACAACGTTGGATCCCGAGGGAGCATACCTGACTGCTAAGTTAATTCTGGAGACTTTAGCCAATGTCTCTATAGAAGTGGATGCCATTGGAGGATTAACACTCGGAGCCGATCCGATAGTCTCTGCAGTGGCTGCAGTCAGCCACATGGAACAACATGACTATCCTGCCCTGCCTGCTTTTATTGTGCGTAAACGGACCAAGAAACATGGCACACAACGTAGGCTAGAAGGGTTTCAACCTGCTACAGGAAAGCGAGTTGTCATCATCGACGATGTCTGTACCACGGGAGGCTCGACTCTTGAGGCGGTTAAAAGTGCCGAAAATGCCGGCTGTGAAGTTGTTGTGGTACTTGCACTAGTCGACCGTGAGCAGGGTGGTGCCCAAGCTCTCAAAGGCTATCGCTTCATACCCCTTATTACTGCATCTGAACTTCTCGATGACCCTAAAATCCAGGACCGAATCCGTGAATTACAAGCTTAGAATAGAAACATCCCGTTCTGGGTTCATCTCCCAATTTTGAATAGATTCTTGGTACAATCAGATCAATGCCAAAGGGTAAAAAACACCTAGAGCTCACTTGTCCTTGCTGTAACACCTCATTAATCGTCGATGCTTCCACCGGACTCATCATCAGCAACCAGGGGAAAAGCCCCGAATACTCGCTGGAGGAAGCATTTAAAGCCGAAACAGTTCGGAAAAAACAGGCGGACGCACTTTTCTCAAAAGCCTTTTCCGATGAAGAGGAGCGCCGTAAATCTTTGGAGAAACGTTTCGAAAAAGCTCTTGAAGTACAGGACGAACTCGATGAGCCCGTGCGTCCCTGGGATTATGACTGACCCCTAACGTCTCACTCTTTCTTGACCACCCACAAAAGACTAGCGACTGATAAAAAATTTTGTAAGTAATGCAAAAGAGAACCCCTCGCATCAATAAACTCCTGTGAAATGAAAGTCCAGCTAGCTGACAATCTTCAATCACAATCCCAGGAATGAAATCTTGGGTCAGCCTGGCCAACGCTCAACTACAATTTTCTTTTCAGTGTAAAAATCGATTGCATCAAGGCCTTGAGCATGTAGATCTCCAAAAAAACTGTCTTTCCACCCGGAAAAAGGGAAAAAGGCCATAGGAGCTGCAACGCCGACATTGATCCCGATATTTCCCGCTCTTACCCGGTACCGAAATTCACGGGCAGAACGTCCGCTTGAAGTAAACAGACACGCCATATTTCCAAAGTCAGATTGATTAATAAGGTTGATTGCTCGGTCCAAATTGTCTACGTGTATCATGCTCAACACCGGACCAAATATTTCGGTCTGCGCCAACTCGCTCGAGGGAGAGACCCCCGATAAAATAGTGGGACCCAGAAAATGGCCTGTCTCTGCGCCTCTAAGCACGGTTTCCCGGCCATCTACTACCGCTTCTGCACCTTGTTCCAGACCCTGCTCTATTAGACCCTCTATACGTTTTTTGCTCTCAGCGGTAATCACGGGGCCCATGGTCACACCTGCATCCAATCCGAAACCCAGCTGACATGACTCTACAAGTTCTCTCATCTCAGCACCGAAACTATTTCGGGCGTCACCCACAGTGATGGCCGCGGAGGCTGCCAAACACCGTTGCCCTGCACATCCAAATGCTGACTCATTAACAATTCGGGATGTTACTTTCATGTCCGCATCAGGCAGAATGACAACCGCATTCTTAGCTCCTCCTTGAGCTTGTACTCGCTTACCATAGCGGGCAGCCTTCGCATAGATAGATCGGGCAACAGGAGTTGATCCTACAAAGGAAATCGCCTGAACATCCGGATGTTTTATCAATCCATCTACAACCCTTTTTCGCCCTTGGACCATACCAACTACTCCAGGAGGCAAGTCAAGCAGGTCGAGTAATTCAAAGATTGATGCCATCGTCAAAGGCACTCGCTCCGACGGTTTCAGGATGAAAGTGTTGCCACAAGCGATAGCATAAGGAAGAAACCAAAGGGGAATCATCGCCGGGAAGTTAAAAGGAGTGATCGCTGTTACTACACCAAGTGGTTGGCGAATCATGTGCTCATCTATCCCAGAGGAGATGTCTTCCGCATTACTCCCCATCATTAAAAATGGGATTCCACAAGCGGCTTCCACATTTTGAATGCCTCGCCGCAGTTCTCCTTTGGCTTCCTCCCATGTTTTGCCACATTCAAGAGTTGTCACTCGAGCAATATCGTTAAGGTTCTCCTCAAGTAGATTTTTGAATTTAAACAGATATTGAATTCGATCCGTCGAAGGCGTGCGACGCCAGTCTCTAAAGGCACTTCGGGCAGTTTTTACTGCACAATCAATATCCACTTGGTTAGAAAGAGTGACTGTTGCTAGCTTCTCTCCATCCGCAGGATTATCAATGTTAATTGACTCTCCACTGCTAGACTGGGTCCATTTCCCGCCAATATAGTTGAGAGCCTCTTTCTGGTGATCCATTTAGCACACCTCCCTATCAAGTTCAATCAAAGTGGCCGCAGGGCCATTCTAGCCATTATATCGGGCTAGTTAATTAGGGCCTAGGCAAAGACACAAAAATGAGATCACGGCCAGTGAAATATGGCGGAGGAGGTAGGATTCGAACCCACGGTACCCTTTCGGGAACAACGGTTTTCAAGACCGCCGCCTTAAACCACTCGGCCACTCCTCCAGCCTGATAGATATCTTATTTTAAACTAGTCACACTGAACAATGTGTAGCTTTTACTGGCTCCAACCTCGTCCGTAAGGCTGGCTCTCAAAAACAACATGTGAATAACGGTGTCCATCTGTTTAATATGAGAACTAATTGCTCTCTAAATTGTACTTCTTATTTATCTGATAAATATTATCTTGAAAATCCTGCATCAGTGCCATCCGTTCCTGATGCGGTAGAAAGGACGATCTGACTCCCTGCATTGAGATGTAAGCTAAATCACTTCTCGAAAGGTCAAAGTATTGGCAGGCTATACGATATTCTTCTCCCAGATCAGTACCAAAAAGCCCTGGATCATCAGTATTCAAAGTCACCGGCACACCTCTTTTGAACAACAGCCAAAAAGGATTTTGAGCAACCGGTGTCCAGGCTTTGGTTTTAGCATTACTTGTCAAACACACATCGAGGGCAACGGTGTGATTTTTCAGATACTCTATTAGTTTTTGGTCCCGTGCCGCTTGAATACCATGTCCGATCCGGTCGGCTCCTAAAATCTGCACGGCATCCCAAACACTAGAAGGACCTCCGATCTCACCTGCATGTACGTGTATGTGCAGCTGGTGAGCACGTGCCCACGAAAAAACCTCTTCTAACTCTCGAGCCAGAGGAACCGTCTCGTCACCTCCCAACCCTAAGGCCACAACACCCTTCCCGGAATTTTCCACCGCTAGTTGAGCTGTCTGTCGAGCAGATTCGACACCGAATTGGCGGACGCAATCGAAGATCCAACGCAGTTGAATTCCTCCTTGCTTCTCAATCTCCTTCCCCTTACTTAAAATGGCGGCAATAATATTCCCACTGTCGAAGCCCAGCTTGGCCGGGATTGATGGAGCAAAAAACACTTCGGAATAACGAATATTGTGTCGAACTAAATATTCATGTAGATCATTGACCAAATCGATATAGTCCTCGGGCTCTCTAAGATGCTGACTTACAACCTTGAAAGTCCTCAGGAAATCCCAAAAATCATCATACGTGAATAAAGTTTTCTCTAATTCTTTAGGGGAGAAATCCTGGTACTCTGTCTGGTATTTTCGACTCAGACCGAGAAACCTCTCAGGGCGAATAGAACCCTCCAAATGGAGGTGAATTTCCGCCTTGGGTAAGGCGCGAATATACGATTCCAAAGAGGCTCCAATATTCTCCTCATTCTTGCTAGACATTACTCGAGACTCTAGGCTTGCTGTCGCCTGGTCTCCGCCTCCTGGTATTCCGAGCTACTACTTTGCCATCACCCAAGGATTTGCATCCGCCTCAAATCGTTAAGAGTTTCTTCAGAAATAAACTTTTCATAAGTCTTCAACGTCTTGTCGGAGGGGGTCAACTTTCTCATTTCATCCCAGCACATTGGAGACACAAAGATCAGATCAGCAAACTGGATAATTTTTTCGATCAGGTCACGCCTGTGAATAGGTGCAATCCAAAAAAGCTTATCGGTAGATGGATGATAGATATGCATAAAGACTTCCCAAGAAGCATGCATTGTCTTTTCATCGCGGATGACAATACCAACGTTGTAATCTTGCGCTGCACTCAAAATTTCCGTATATATTTCATGACTAGGCTTGATCTCGAGCAGCTTCTTTCCTAAACCATCTGCTAGTTTGGCTACTTCTTCCATATGCCAGCTTGTCGTCAAGAGCACATCGCTCTGACCCAAAATCTCTAAGCCACGAGAGGTGTTCGCCTCAGAAAGAGCGACAGAAACAGCGTGACTCCCTAATCGCAACTCAAGCTCGTTCGAGAAAATATGCGCTTCTTCGTCATCATCAACTATCGCTAATCGCAGTGGCCTAAGTTGAGATCTACCAGAGTAGGCCTGGAGTAAGTCGATCAGGCGCTCATCAGGCAACCCTAGTTCACGAGATCTACTGTAGACATCCCCCAGCAATTTATATATGGCATCATCGCGCATCCTGGTGAAGCCACCGTCCCTTTTACGAAGAAAAGCGCCGCTGCCCGCAACTATCTTGACCAACCCTTCTTCCGCTAACCTGGAATACACCTTACGGACGGTTTTATAGTTGACCTTTAGGTCTTCAGCGAGATTTCTCAGAGATGGGAGTCTATCCCCCTCCTGGATTTTCCCACAGTAGATAGCAGAAAAAAGCTGACCCTTGAGCTGTTCAAAGTAACTCAACCCAACTGACTTATCCAAGTTGAATTTCAGCATTTTTTCACTCTACAAGTATCCTTTAATCGATACTTAGAGATGGGATTTGTTTCGGATCAATCCGCTCAAGATTCCCAAGATAAGGCCTGAGAGGTTCGGGGATAATAACGCTCCCATCCTCTTGTTGGAAATTCTCTATGATAGCGACCCAAGTCCTACCGACTGCTAGTCCCGAACCATTCAACGTATGCAGGAATCTTGGTTTTTCCTTTTCTGAAGAACGACACCGGATGTTGGCACGACGAGCCTGGAAATCCATGAAATTACTACAAGATGAGATTTCTCGATATGCATTTTGAGTTGGGATCCAAACTTCCAGATCATAGGTTTTCGCTGAGCTAAACCCCATGTCTCCAGAGGACAGAACGACGGTTCGAAAGGCTAAACCTAGAAGTTTCAAGATCTCTTCAGCATGCCTAGTCAGGATCTCCAACTGATCGAAGGAATCCTCTGGACTTGCAAAGCGCACCAGTTCTACCTTGTTGAATTGGTGTTGACGAATTAGCCCTCGAGTGTCTTTGCCGTGTGATCCGGCCTCACTGCGAAAACAAGGAGTATAGGCAGCAAAACAGAGTGGCAAATGCTCTGTCTGCAAGGTCTCTCCTGCGCAAAGGTTAGTCACTGGAACTTCGGCAGTGGGTACGAGGAGGTAGTCCGTATCCTCCACCTTAAAGAGATCTCCCTCAAACTTTGGAAGGTTACCTGTCCCAAAAAAACTACTTCTGTTGGCCATAAATGGAGGCAATACCTCTATGTACCCATGGGCTGACGTATGCACATCCAACATGAAATTAATTAGTGCTCGCTCCAAACGAGCCCCGTCTCCGTAGTAATTCGTGAATCGAGCACCAGTTACCTTTGCAGCTCTCCCTGGATCAAGAATGCCCAGTCGACTCCCAAGTTCCACGTGGTCCAAAGGGGTAAACCTGAATTCAGGAGGCTCCCCAAAAGATCTAATCACCTGGTTTGCCTGTTCGTCTTTCCCAACGGGGACACTCTCGTGCGGAATATTAGGAATTCTTGCCAGGGTGTCCCTCAACGCTAGATGAGCCTCTTCTAGTTCTCCCTCAAGCTGCTTAATTCGTTCTCCGACCTCTCGCATCTCAGAAATCAGGTGAGAGGAGTCACCTTTTCCTTGTCTGATCTGGGAAATTTCCTGGCTAACTTCATTACGCTGACGGCGCAGATCTTCCGACTTCCTACGGAGATTGCGCTCCTGACTGTCTAGCCGAGTAAAATGTTCGGTGTCCAGTGAAAAACCTCTGGTACTTAAACTCTCACGAACCCACTCGATGTTGTTGCGGATAAAATGACGATCCAGCATGGTTTGCTCAATCTACAAATAGTTCTCTTAAACCTACTCCTTCAATGTAACCATCAACTCCTGCAAGTACTCATGGAAGGCGGGCCCTATTTCCTGATGCCTCAAAGCGACTTCAATAGTCGCTTTGAGGTTTCCAAGTTTATCGCCAGCATCGTAATAAGTACCTCTAAACCGATAAGCAAAAATTGGGAGACCGGCTTTCATTAAGGAAACAATACCATCTGTAAGTTGGATTTCCCCCCCTGCACCAGGAGTAACCGAATGCAAGCTGCTGAAAATCTCAGGGGTAAGTAAATAACGTCCGACGATAGCCAAATTCGAAGGAGCTGCCTCCGGCTCGGGCTTCTCCACCATTCGGTCGACGCGCAGTAGCCGTCCTTCGGTTCCCTCAACTACCTCACCTGCAACAATGCCAAACCGTGAGACTGTCGCTTCAGGCACCTCCTGGACAGCAACGAAAATCCCTGGGAAACGAGTATTCATCTCTAGCATCTGCTGCATCGCCGGCACATCACTCTGGATTACATCATCCCCTAAAAAAACCGCGAAAGGATCTCTACCAACAAACAGTTCTGCCATAAGGATCGCGTGTCCGAGACCAAGGGGCTCCTTCTGGCGGATGGACGAGACAGACACCATCCCTGCAATCCTACTGATCAAATTCAGTTGATCTATTTTCCCTCTTGTACGGAGTGTGTGTTCGAGACCAGGATCTTGATCAAAATGATCTTCAATCGCACTCTTTCCTCGGCCAGTGATAAAAAGAACGTCCTCTAAGCCAGACGCCTCTGCTTCCTCAACTATGTACTGTATGGTGGGCTTGTCAACGAGCGGAAGCATCTCTTTGGGCACCGCTTTAGTTGCCGGCAGGAAACGAGTTCCAAGTCCCGCTGCTGGAATCACCGCTTTTCGAATCGTGTGCATCAATAGCCACCAAACTCCACTCTCTAGCCGTTGAATCTATCCTCCGCGACCTGCCAATTGACCACATTCCACCAAGCTGAAATATAGTCTCCACGGAGATTCTGATATTTCAGGTAATAGGCATGTTCCCAGACATCGAGTCCCAGTATGGGGGTCTCTCCCTGCATAACAGGACTGTCCTGATTAGCAGAGGAGGTTACTTCCAGTGCACCAGAAGAGTTTTTTACAAGCCACGCCCAACCGGAGCCAAAACGCGTCATGCCTGCCTGAGCAAACTTAGCCTTAAAGTCCTCTAGGCTCCCGAATGCTTCGACTATCCCTCCCCCTAGATTAGCTAAAGGGTCACCTCCTCCATTGGGGTCCATGAGTTCCCAAAAAAGGGAATGATTGGCATGGCCTCCACCATTATTCCTCACAGCACCGCGGATGTTCTCTGGCACCACAGCACAATGGTTTGCCAGAATATCCTCTAAGCTCTTGTCCGCTAACTCAGGAGCTGATTGGAGGGCATTATTTAAATTTGTAACGTAGGCGTTGTGATGCTTGCCATGGTGGATTCCCATGGTCCGCTGGTCGATGTGTGGTTCCAAGGCTCCACTGTCGTATGCCAGAGTTGGAAGTGAAAATGACATGATGTCTCCTACAATATGGTGATGATGTAAATTCTCGTCGGCAAAGACCCGTCGATAACAAGGCCAACGCTCCTCAGACTCGGAAAAGGCGTCATTAGATCCACCTCTGACGCCGGCCAGGAACATGTACGATATCAAGCAGCTCCTCGTCTGGCAAGGCAAGGTTCTTAGGAGCACTCTCCATCGGGAGACCAATCGTTAGGTGGATCTAAGGAGTACCCGGAACCTGGGATTCTCCACCAAGTGTAATCCAACTATAGGGGAGTTTCAGGTTGTTTCTCTATCCAAAATTTCCAAAATACGATCGATATTATATCCTGCCACTACTTCCCCTCCTATCACCGTCGTTGGGGTAGACCGCGACCCAAAAGACACAAGCTCCTTGAACGCAACAGGGTCTTCCTGAACATCTTTACTGGTAAACACTAAGCCTCTGCTTGAAAGAACCTCTTTCAGATGTTCACATGGCGGTCAATCAGGCCGAGAGTAAACAATGATCGCTGGAGTCGGCATAAGCTCTTTCGTTTCCGGTGCCCCGTTTTCACGGCATGTGGTACTGCTAATTACTCTTTA
>CAYXBG010000044.1:0-14153 GCA_964463145.1 uncultured Acidobacteriota bacterium | reverse complement strand
TCGTGTGCGCCCGCAAAGTCTACAAGAAGACCATCAAATGTCTCGACTTCTACATTTTGACACGAAGCCGTGACTTCACGAAGCATGCTGGCACGTTCTTCAGGACTGAAGAGGGGATTTTTTTCGGCATTGATCAGGACTGCAACTACAACTCTGTCATAAAGCCGAGAAGCCCGCTCTATAATGTCGACATGACCGTTTGTAACAGGGTCAAAAGATCCAGGGTAAAGTGCAACTGCCATACTTCCTACCAAGACAATCTTAGGCGTTCCCTGGAACTGCTTCAAGCGATCTTTGCAAAGAGGACTACATACCTACCACTCAAGCCGGTCCCTATCCGGTCTCTATCTAGAGAGGTGGCAGCCTAAGTTATCGTTGCAACGGTTAATAGATAGGCTTCAGTATCAGGAGATGACTGTCCCCTGCCCTGAGACGTCGTACAATTCTATAGTGAGGCCCCACGACCTCATCCCCAGTCTTTTTGAATACCTCCATCAAAACCATATGGCCTGGAGCTCCCTCCGCCAATGCTTCCTTGATCTTCTTCAGTAACTTACCGTAGCGCCCAAAACGATAAGGAGGATCGAGAAATACCACATCGACCAGACGACCGGTCAGCCGCCGAAAAAGAACGAAAGCATCCCCCCGATGTATTTCACATCCAGTCTCTAGTCCGCATTTTTTGAAATTAGATTCTAATATCTGCAAAACACTCCGCTCACGTTCATTGAATATAACCAACTCGGCTCCACGGCTTAGCGCTTCAATCCCCACAGCACCAGTACCCGCAAAGGCCTCCACCCACACAGTTCCTTTAACATCCCCCAATACGTTGAAAAGAGCTTCTCGTAGCCGATCAGTGGTAGGTCGGACCCCTTCCGGAGGTTTCATCAACTTCTGGCCTTTCATTTCCCCACCGATAATTCTCAGATCAATCCTCCCAACCTCAGCCCACGTGAAAGAGTCCGAAGCGATGCTCCCAGTCTGAGATCATTTCTTTCAAATGGGCAGATTCAACCCCTCCCTGCAGCTCTTCTTCTAACCATTGTTCGGCATCTCTGCAAGCGCGTCTAAGCCAAACCCTATCCCGAACAAGGTTCGCAAAATGAAATTGAGGGAGACCCGACTGTTTAGTACCTACAAAATCACCAGGCCCTCGTATTTCCAAATCCTTTTCTGAGATTTGAAATCCATCGTTAGTCTGCTGCATAATATCCAGCCTTTGCCGAGCTTCGGAAGAACTCCCTTCACTAGACATCAAAAAACAGCTGCTCTGATTGGATCCTCGCCCGACACGACCACGCAATTGGTGAAGTTGAGAAAGCCCAAAACGATTAGCATGTTCGATTACCATTAGTGTTGCGTTAGGGACATCAACTCCTACTTCTATAACGGTAGTGGCCACCAAGACATCCAGGTCATGCCTCCTGAATCGCTGCATTACACTATCTTTCTCCTCAGAAGTGAGTCGACCGTGCAGCAAACCAACCTTGAAAGCGGAAAAAACAGTTTTTTGCAAGATGCTCGCCATCTCCTTTGCTGCCCTGGCCTCAACTTTTTCAGATTCTTCCACCAAAGGGTAAACTATGTAACATTGGTGACCTTCTCGCAGCCTGGACACTACCTCCTGATAGACCTTGGAACGATCTGCCTCAGTCCTAACATGGGTAAGCACGGGCTTCCTTCCAGGAGGCAGCTCGTCTATTACAGAGAAATCCAAATCCCCATAAAGTGTCAGAGCCAGGCTTCTTGGAATGGGAGTGGCTGTCATCACTAACGTATCTGGGCGTTTCCCCTTCTGCTGAAGGTCCATCCTCTGAATGACCCCAAATCGGTGTTGCTCGTCAATGACCACCAACCCGAGGCTTTGAAATTCAACGCTTTTTTGAAATACCGCGTGTGTCCCCACAACGATCTGTACAGTCCCGTCGGACACTTTACTTAGGATCTTCCTACGGATCCCAATGGGTAACCGTCCTTTGAGAAGGGCGATCTTGTAATCTGCTTTGCCTAAATCTCGCCTAAGAGTCTCGAAATGTTGTTCAGCCAGTATTTCTGTCGGCGCCATCAGAGCACACTGATAACCATTTTCAACTACGATAACCATTGCCTGAACTGCCACTATCGTTTTACCCGACCCCACATCACCTTGTAAGAGTCGATTCATAATGTTTTCACTACAGAGATCATCTGCAATTTCCTTTACAACACGCTTTTGAGCCACGGTAGGATGAAAGGAAAGGACCGACTTCACGATCTCCCTAATCTCACTGGTGATACGGATACTACGCCCCTTAGGGAGACTCTCGCGTTGATTCCTCACCACCTGCAACCCACATTGAAAGTCAAAAAATTCCTCAAATACCAAACGCTGTTGCATAGGCGTCCGAGAGTTACCTAAATCCAATAAAAATGAGTCTCTCTGACAACCATCAGGAACCACTGGAAAATGCAGCAGGCGAATCGCATTTTCACGGTCAGGGAATCCATATCGGTCCAAAATCCACCCAGGCAATCGCTCGGGAATATGACCCTCTAAACCATCCAATAAGTGCGCTACGATTACACGCAATGATCTAGAAGTGATGTTACCAACCCTCCGATAGACTGGAACAATCCGCCCATTGTGAAGCGAGTCACTAGGTTCAGATTTCAGGATCTCAAACTCTGGATTAGCCAAAGAGAGTCCAGATGAATAGCTGTCAGCCCGAGGTGTACCGTAGAAAACCACTTCTTGGTCGGCTTTCAAGACTTCCGCCAAATACGGTTGATTGAAGAACTTTACAGATAAGCTTCCTGAACCATCCGTAATTACCAATTCAAGGATACGCATTCTTTTACGGTGTGTTGTTCTACTAGCAGCTGCCAGAATGCGGCCACGAAACAATGTCGAGACATCTGGCCTAACATCACATATGGAACAGAAACTGGTCCTATCTTCGTAACGAAAAGGCTTGTACCGAAGCAAGTCTCGGGCAATTTTAATCCCCACTTTGCCCAATTGCTCTGATCGGTGTTTCCCCACACCCTTCACAAATTGGATAGGAGTATCTAGCTCAAGTGACATCCCGCTCTCCTAGCACTTCAATCCGCTAAAGCATCGCAGCCGAGTCTATCCTGCTCACCGACTGGAACCAACCCGACCGGAGTATTGGTCATAAGCTCATAATCAACACGACTCATTTAATTGCGGTTGAGAACGCCCCCTTTTGTGTCATTCAAGACCTGCCCATCAGGAGACCGTTCTAGCATAACATCACCTCTCATCAGTTCATGCCGTGTGCTATATTTGACTCCATGTGGAGGCATCTCCAGCTTGCAGCTACGAGCTCTTTGATATTGATCGGAGCCAGCTGTGGCAAAACGATCAATCATCAGATGGCTGAGTCGATCAACAAAGCCACCCCTCCCCTAAAACTCAAAGCCACCGAATTAGAGATACTAGAAACACGCGAATCAGGAAACTCTCTAGTAGCAGAAGTGAAGGTGAAAACGGCACTTAAATTCGTCAAAGAGAACGGACGATGGGAATTGACAGAGGTCCGGTTAGCCGACCGACACTGGGAAAAAATATCCCATATTTTAGCGCTCTTGAATGAAAAACGTACTCAGACTACTATGAAGTCTCTAGAAGACATGGCTGAAGCAATTCGACTGTATCAGGTGGAGCAAGGATACGTTCCCCAAGCTACTGACTTTAGAGCACTCATAGACCTCCTGGCACCGCGATTTCTCAATAGTGTAATACGGCTTGATGCCTGGTCCAATCCCTTCCTTTACAGTTCATACTCGTCTTCCGGTTACAAACTCAGTTCGGCGGGTGCTGACGGTGCCGAAGGATCGCGTGATGACATTGTGTTTGAGGTCATAGAATGAAGGCGCACGCCCCAACAACTCTTTTACTGCGGATACTCATTCTGTTATCCATCACGTCTCTCTCTGTCTGTATCGGCACAGTTGAGGGAATACCATGGACTCCAGATTACGAAGGGGCTCTTCGGAAAGCCCAACAGACAAGAAGACCTGTTCTCACCTACCTGTACACCGACAGCTGTAACTACTGCAAAAAAATGGAAGCTACCACTTTCAAAGATCCTCTCGTTCGCGAAGAGATGCGGGAGGGGTATTTATGGGTCAAGCTTAATGCCGAAACTGACCCGACAGGGGTACAGTTACGAGAAAAATTTCAGATATCTAATTATCCGACTATTTTTGTCATGGACCATGATGGGTTTGAAGTTGACCGTCTAACTGGTTATGTTGACGCCCAAAATTTCAAGGCAAAAGTAGAAGAATATCTGGCAAGCCCTAATTCGTTCAAAAAGCTTCAAGAAACAGTCGAGAGCAACCCTCACTCCTCTACAGCAAACTTCGAACTAGCCCACAAATATTTGACACGAAATAGTCTGTTGGAAGCAGCAAAACATTTTGTTAACGTGATCGTGTATGACCCCGAAAATAAATCCGAGATGACAGATACGAGCTATTACTGGCTAGCCTTTACACTCGCCTCTGGTAGTCAACCAGAGGAAGCACTGAAACAGTTAAAAACCCTTGCGACAAAATTCCCGCGTAGTGCAGCTCGCGCCGATGGCTACATTCTGGAGAGCCAGATTCATACCTTTGCTGACCGCCTCGATCCTGCCGTCTCAGCATTACAGGCTTTTCTAACAGAATTCCCTGAGAATGAAAAACGCCCCTGGGTGGAATTAATGCTGCAGGAGCTGGCCCCGAACTCGACTCCCATGGTGCGCAGTCATTAACCCGGGGATAAACACTAATACCATACACCCCAACCAGCGCCTCGTATCCTAGCCTTTTCCAGGACCTGTCCAGCGATTCATCCAAGGCATATCTAACCCGAATACATCCAAAGCACGCCCTAAACTGTAATCGATCATCTCGTCGAGATGAGTTGGTTTATGGTAGAAGGATGGTATAGGGGGCGCAATTACGCCTCCCATCTCTGTCACCTTGACCATGTTCCTAAGATGTCCAAGGTGCAAGGGTGATTCCCTAACCATAAGGACTAAGGGTCGTCTTTCCTTTAAGGTGACGTCTGCAGTACGCGTGAGGAGATCCTTCGTCAAGCCCACTGCAATCCCTGCCAGAGTACTCATTGAACAGGGGGCAACAATCATACCGTTCGTGCTAAATGAACCGCTAGAGATCGCTGCTGCGAAATCGTCAGGTTGATGGACTACATCAGCCAGATCATGCACTTCTCGAAGGCTTTTCCCGGTCTCTAATTTAATGGTAGTTTCGGCTGCATGACTACAGACCAGATGAGTTTCTAGGCCCTCTATGCGGCCGAGCAACTCCAATGTGCGAATACCATAGACAGGCGCTGAGGCGCCACTGATCCCAACCACTATCCTACAGACTTCGGATGCACTAGCGCGCCTTATTGCCCCAGATGCTTCTTCTATACTCACAAACTCATATTACCGGGAAGAATCTGCAGACACCAGAATATCCGTCATTCAATATGACCTAAGGGGATATTGACCGTAGAGGAAACGTGGCTGACTTCCTTTTGAACTAATTCTCTTAGAAGAAGAGAGTAACTCGTTCTTGATGATATCTTGACATCCACCTGCCCACCAGCAGAGAGTGTCCAGCGCGGAAATAAAGTTGACTAACTCGAAAACAACATCATCCCTGACTAAACTGCAGGGGGTAATTACGAGCTGCACTTCTTGCCCCCGCCTAGTGAAACATCGAACTCAGATCTCAATCGAGAAGCGTCGTGCTTACCGAGACTGGGATTACTGGGGCCGTCCGGTACCTTCTTTCGGGAATGACAAAGCACGCCTCCTAATTCTAGGATTAGCTCCGGGGGCTCACGGAGCCAATCGGACTGGGCGAATGTTCACTGGAGATCGAAGCGGAGACTTCTTATACAGGGCACTTTTCGAGTTGGGGTTCTGCAACCAACCCACCAGTCAACATAGGGGTGACGGATTACAACTCATAGATACTTATATAACCGCAGCAGTCCGTTGTGCCCCTCCTGGGAATAAGCCCACTCCACTGGAAAAAAGACTCTGCCTGCCCTATCTCCAGCAAGAGCTTATACTCTTGAAAAATATTAAAGTCATCCTGGCCTTAGGTGCCTTCGCTTGGAATAGCTATCTAATGACCCGTAAATCGATGCAGCTTCCGGTGCCAAGACCTCAACCTCAATTCGGGCACGGAGTTCAATTCGCTTTTGAGGAGAAACCCCTGTTGATTGGTTCTTACCATCCCAGCCAGCAGAACACACTTACCAAGCGCCTCACCATGGAGATGTTACTGGAAGTACTAAAAAAGGCGCGAAAAAAACTCGACCAGTTTTGAACCCAGGCATAGCCGATATGGATACAAGTCTAGGCCAGGACTCAATGATCTAGTTCGATCAGGTCTTCAGAAGTACTCCCCTCTTCTCTATCGGACTGGTCAAGAGCTGCCAAAGATGTCTGTGGTGCCCGCCAGAAATCGGCCATTGATGCTTGGTGCACACACGAAATCGTACAGTAAGGAGAACACGATTTTTCGGTAAGGTATTCCCGCTGGATGTCTTTCACTGAGTAGTCCTTTAAGGGAATACCGGGATGACCTCGCTGCTGAGAGCAGTAATGGACTAGCCCATCCTCGCATATGTAAAGATAACGAGCCCCTGCCCTACAACGCCACTTGTTAGGCTTACCTTGGGCCAGATTCTCTTGGAAATAACGGTTAATCCGAGGGTACCCTTTCTTCCCGATTTCTCGTAGTTCCTGAAAGATCTCTTTCTCTTCTTCACTCAGTGGCCGAAGATGGCCACTCCCGTCATGGATAACACCTACGGTACAGGTAAAACCGAGTTCTACAGCACGTTTCCCTATCTTGAGAGCATCAGAAGGACAACTCACACCCGAACCAAGCACCGAATTTATGTTGACCTTAAAATCGGCATATTCAGCCAGGTATTGGAGTTTCTTGTCTAGGACTTTAAGACTTTTCATTGAAACTTCATCAGGATCGACGTTGTCGATACTGATTTGTAGATGTTCCAGCCCTGCTTGATTGAGAGACTGAATCCGTTTCACAGACATCAGATAACCATTACTAATAAGACCTGACACCATCCCACGCTTCCGAATATGTTCAATTACCTCCTCTAGCTCAGGGTGCATGAGCGGCTCACCACCGCTGATAGTTATAATCGAAGTTCCTAGCTCCGCCAGCTTATCTGTCCAGGTATTAACAGTCTCAAGGGGGACAGGTTTCGAGAAATCATCGTATTCATTACAGTAGGTACAAGCTAAATTACAACGTCTCATAGGTACTAGGTGGGCAAGAATGGGATGAGCTTTGCTCAAAAGAGCTGAACCAACCATTTGCCACTCACGAACCGTAGTCTTGAGCTGCTTTATTTTACGCATGGGGTTCTATAATGGTGATGTAACAAGATCTCTGGATGCCCACGAGTTCAGGCAAAAGCTTACCAGCAAAATCCGACGGGATCATACCAGGGGGGTCAAGCGACGTAAAGGATCCCCAGCACAGTTCACTCAGGACGACCCATCAACCCTTCGACAACAGCCTTCAGAGTATCTAGCTCTTGGTAGTTGATCATGTGTGCTTCAATTTCCAGACTTGGCCCAACAAAAAAAAGGGTCGGGTACACGTTCACATTCCCGAAATCAGCCTGGGCTTCTTCAGTGAGAACAACGTTCGGGTAGTCCACTCCCGCCTCCCTTAGATAAGCCCTCTGGGCCTCCTGAGTCATAGGGATTTTCAGCACTCGGTCAGCATTCACCCCTATAACTTGAAATCCTCTTTCGCCGTACTTCAACCCTAGCTCCACCAAATGAGGGGTAATTCTTACGCAAGGAGGGCATCCTGAAAACCAGAAATAGACGAGGGAAACTTGGTTCTTTAATTGTTCACTGGAAATAGCACCCTGGCGATCTAATCTATTCAGCTTAAATGTAGGCAGTTTCTTGCCTTCCCAGAAAAACTGAACCGAGTTGCCATAACGAGACATGAACACTGCGATTTTCGTCCTGTCAATCGAGATTATCTCTCTCGTCGCTGGATTTCTTCTAAATAACTGAGGGACTCGAGAATCCATCTCCATCACTGTCAGAAGCAATTCGACAGACTCCTTATTAATTCCAAAGTTATCTCCTATCTGTTCTCGAGTGGGTAGATTTCCAGAAATTGAAAAATAGGCCTCCAAAAATCCTGGGATCTTAAAAAAAATCTCATACAAACGTCCCAAAAACTCCTTTTCATCAGCCTCTAGCTCGAGATCATTGTAAAGTTCCGAAAAGATCACTCGGCCTCCTGTTGCCTTAATCTTCTTAATGACTTTCTTGAGGACTCGCCTCTCAGCATCAGACTGAACTGTAAAGGTTTCGGAGTTTGACGTGTTCAGGGGCTTAAGAGAAGTCGAAGCTATTACTGTGGCTCCGGCGACGGAGCTCAAGAAGAATACTGAAAAAGCAAGGATTGGCCTCATGCACTTAAAGTTACTATGGGTATAGCTTGATTGTCGAGGCCGCCTATATCTTCAGTCAATCCGAGAGATTCCGCCAGGCAACAATCAGAAAACTAGAAGCATGTTATTCTTTTGGTCCATCTGTCGAGAAAGATTTAAGCCATCCAGGATTTGGAGAATAATATGTCAGACAACCTAAAAACAGCCTTGGAGCTAGCACTTGAGAAACTGGCGGAGACTCCGGAAAAAATCCAAAAATTAAGTGATCCACAACGCAAGTCTATAACTGAAACACGCAAAAAATATCAGGCTAAAATTGCTGAAAAACAACTCGAGACAGAAGAGAAAATTTCCAAAGCTATCCAATCCGGAGAGATTGCTCCGATTGAAGCACTACAGAACCAGCTGATAGAAGAACGTAGACATCTAGAGCAGGTAATGGAAAAACAGGTCCAACAAATCCGCGACGGCCAGAACGATTAAATAGATCGCGTATTCTAAACTTCAAGGAATCAGGCACTTCGATCGAACAAGGCCACCAAATCCAGACCTCCAGATTCAGAGAATGTGCGACATTCCCCAAGCACTGCAGTTATTCTATTGAGAGCTTGGGTGATCCCTTGGCAAGAATCCCCTGAAATGCCTGGATTGTCCTCTCCACTCCTTCCTTCACTGGAGTTTCATGAACTGTCTCAAAATGGCTCCTCAATCTTGAGTCATCCAAAACATCAGGCAAAGGGAGTTTTTGATCCAAATAATTGATATCCGCACCAGGGACTACTTCCTTGATCGTACTAACGAGTTCTTCCATTGAAGGGGCCTCGCCTCCAAGATTAAAAACGAAGGCTCCACACTTGAGATCAGTTGCCGCGTCTATGAACTGTTTAGCCACGTCCGAGGCATACTGCAGCTGAAAACCATTGGCATATTGCAACTGAAAAGACCGCCCTGCTGCGGCTGCAAGCATTGCTTTGGTCGGATCACTAGTCATTCCTTGATCTCGACCCAATCCATAGACGGTGTGAGGTCGGAGTCCAATGCTGCTAACACCATAGTCTTGCCAGTAGTTTCGAGCCTGCCCTTCATTGGCTTTTTTAAATACTCCGTACAAAGTCATAGGACTAACTGCAGACTCCTCAGAAAGAGGAGCAGCAGAACTATCTTCAAGGGGAGGACCATAGACGGCAGCAGTGGAAGCATACGCCAGATGTTTAATGCCAGCTTGGCGACAGGCCTCAAATATGTGGCCAGTCCCCATCATGTTGACACTGGCCCCCAGTACTGGATTAGCACGGCAGGCTGGAACTTGCAGAGCCGCCAGATGAATCACCCTGTCAATACGATTTGATAGAAAGACCTCATTAATCTCGTTAAAAAGGGTTATATCTCCCTCAACAAAATGAATGGCTGTTTGTTCCTCAGGGTCCAACAGAAGATCTAGGCGATGCCTGCTGGAGTCAAGATCAAACGCAATGACCTTCTTGCCTCGACGGATAAGCTGGGAAACTGCCCAGGAACCGATGCATCCCATTGCTCCGGTAACTAGAAATATCTCCTCTGTATCATCCACCGTCAATCACGCTTAATCTAGTTCCCGACAAATGTTATTCATCCGTCCGATATTCTCAATCTCGACAGCTACCTGGTCATCCTTACCCAAAAATACCTGGGGATCGCGGAATACCCCCACTCCATCTGGCGTTCCCGTTAAAATAACATCACCAGGTTCTAACGTGAACGCTTGGGAAATAAATGAAACCAGATAATCAACTGGAAAAATCATTTCTTTCGTATGACCATCCTGTAGAGTCTCTCCGTTAACCTCACAACGAATAATGAGATCCTGAGGGCAAGGAATTTCATCAGTGGTTACCAAAGCAGGGCCCAATGGGCAGAATGTGTCCAGACTTTTCCCTCGCACCCATTGTCCGTCACTAAACTGCAGATCTCGGGCACTAACATCATTTGCAGCTGTGTAACCTAAAACATAATCGAGAGCCGAATCTTGACTCACCCTCCGTGCGGTACGACCGATTACTACCGCCAATTCCACTTCATAATCGACTTCCTTAGTCAAATTCGAGGACCACTCGATTACTTCATCAGGTCCGATAACCGAAGTAGGGAACTTACAAAACATGACCGGGGATTCAGGAGGTGTGAGGTTTTGCTCCCGACAATGGTCCATGTAGTTCAATCCAATCGCTATGATCTTGCCTGGTCTAGGAAGAGGTGAAAGCAACTGGATTTCCGACAACGGAACCGTCCCAATAGAAACTGCTGGCCGTCCTGCCAAGACATCATCCCAATTTAAAGACGTTACTGTGACCGAATCATTCTGTAAAATACCAAAGCGATGCAGGCCTTCATGCTCAAAGCGAACCCATTTCATGACTGCTCTCCAGATCTCGAGATAACCCTAAAATCAAAATCGGGAGTATGACACAAGTGCACAAGGGCGTCCAGACTGCACTCGTTACAGGTGCTGCTACAGGAATTGGATTGGCTATCTGTAGACGACTTTCCTCTGCTGGCTGTAATGTTGTACTTAACGATATCGATTTAGATGCAGCTAGAGAGGCGGCCTCCAACATGCCTTTTCCCGAGCGCTGCCAAGCTCTAGGAGGGGATGCTTCTGATATCGAAACTGTTTACTCGTTGGTGGAAAATACTGTTTCCTTGTTTGGGGCACTTCACATTACTGTTGCCAATGCGGGGACAACCCGAATCGCAGGATTCCTTGAGCTTTCCAGTCAGGATTTTGAAGATATGGTCAATCTAAATCTCCGCGGTTCCTTCTTCCTCGCTCAGGCTGCAGCCAAGCAAATACAAAGTCAGAAGAGCACAGGGCGTATTATTTTCGTGTCATCTGTGACCGGTAGGAGAGGAATAAAAGGTCTGTCAGCCTACGGGATGACAAAAGCTGGCCTGGAAATGCTCGCCAAGAGTTGTGCGCTCGAATTGGCCTCTCTGAAAATTACGGTAAATGCCGTTGCTCCAGGAGCTACGTTAACTCCACGGACCTCCCTAGAACATCCAGACTATGAGAAAGCGTGGTCTAAACTGAACCCAAGTGGACGTGTAGCCAACCCAGAAGACATCGCCCATGCTGTCCACTTCCTGACTACACCAGAAGCAGAGTATATTAATGGGCAGGTGCTGGTTGTGGACGGTGGCTGGACGAGAGCTGGAGTCGTGCCCAACGATCTGGTTTAATCCTATCTGAAACCCACAAACCAATTCCGGTGCAAATTCCGGATCAGGACCGAGTGGCTGTAGGATATGATTGAAATTAGATTTTTCAAAAAGCAAAAGTCTTTTGTTTCCAAGAAATGAGAGAATTAATGAAACCACAGTGGCTGTTCACTTTATTGTTGCTCACGCATCTCATACCTTTAAAAGCTGAAACACCTGCAACTGAAGCGTGGCCCCAATGGCGAGGCCCTCTGGCCACAGGATATAGTCCCAATGCAAATCCACCTCTGAATTGGAGTGAAGGGGTCAACATTGCTTGGAAGATTCCCATACCTGGCAAAGGGACTTCATCCCCTGTGGTTTGGAATGATAGGATTTTCATCGCTACAGCCATTCCCACCGGCAGTGTTGATAACCCTCTTGAGGCGATCCGTAGCAGCTTGTCAAATCCCCTACGAGTTTCCGTCATACAAAGCCAGGCCTTCACTCTGCTTGCTATTGATCGTGCGAATGGTGAAACGAGGTGGTCACGGACAGCAATAGAAACTACCCCACATCAAGGGACTCATCCTGATGGGACATGGGCATCTTCTTCCCCAGTCACAGACGGAGATTCCGTATTTGCATTCTTCGGTTCTTATGGGGTTTTCTGCTATGACATGGATGGCAACCTCCGTTGGAAGGTAGATCTCGGGAACATGCGTATTAAGCTCGGCTTTGGAGAGGCCTCCTCACCTGCCCTTCATGGAGATTACCTTATAATCAACTGGGATCATGAGGATGAATCATTCATAGTGGCGTTAGATAAACATACAGGTAGAGAAATATGGAAAACCGAGAGAGCCGAGGCAACTACCTGGGCGACACCACTAGTTACGGAGTATAACGGTCGTGCACAGATCATTACAGGTGCGACAAATCATGTCAGATCCTATGATCTGACAACTGGACACCTTTTGTGGGAGTCACCCGGACTCACCCCCAATGCCATCCCCACACCAGTTGCCTCATCAGATATGGTGTTCGTAACAAGTGGTTTCAGAGGTAACGCTCTCCAGGCAATCCGGCTTGACAAAGCCACTGGGGACCTCTCGAATACGTCTGCGATTGCCTGGACACATAATCGAGACACACCATACGTACCTTCACCCCTTCTTCACGACGATACTCTATATTTCACCAAGCACAACCGGGCCATTCTTTCTGCCTTTAAGGCCAGCACTGGCACCGAGAAATACAGCAGAAAAAGACTGGATGGAATTCGAGCTGTGTATGCTTCTCCAGTAGGCGCGGACGGACGCATTTATATAACCGGCAGGAATGGTACCACCTTGGTTCTTCAGCACGGTACGGAGTTTCAGGTCCTCGCAAAAAATGTACTCGATGATGGTTTCGATGCCTCAGCTGCCCTAGTCGGAAATGATATATTACTGCGTGGCTACGAAAGCTTGTACTGTGTGCGTAGGCAGTAATCCGGTAATGGATAAACCTTGTTACTTCCCTGAGAAAAAACCATGCTAATGACTCGATCCTTAACCATGATCTGCCTATTGATATTTACTGCACTAAGCTGCACTCAAGAAGGACCAGTGGAAACAGGCCCCACCATCGCGGTCATTCCCAAGGGAACAACTCATGCCTTTTGGAACTCTGTGGAAAGGGGTGCTCAAAAGGCCGGAAAGGATCTAGGAGTAAATATAGTCTGGAAGGGACCTCTAAAAGAAGACGATAGAGCTCAACAAATCGCCCTTATGGAGCAATTCGTCAGTGAACAAGTTTCCGGAATAGTGCTGGCCCCTCTCGATGAAAAGGCTCTGTTACGCCCAGTACTTTCGGCCAAAACCAATCAGATTCCGGTCGTAATCATAGATTCGGCTTTGGAAGGCGTAGTCGGGGAAGATTTCGCCAGTTTCGTGGGCACCGACAATCTCCAAGGAGGCCGTTTAGCAGGCGAACATGCCGTAGAAATCCTACAGGGATCAGGGAAAGTGGTTCTACTGCGCTGCATGATAGGATCCGCAAGTACCACCAGGCGTGAAAATGGATTTCTGGAAGTAGTGACACAGCACCCAGAAATAGAAATATTGGTCGATAACCAATACGCAGGTGCTACAGCCGGTGAAGCGATCCAGAAATCAGAAGAACTGTTGGATTTCCTGCGTCAGGCTGATGCTATTTTTTGTCCTAATGAATCGGTCACATTCGGGATGCTGGTTACTCTCCGTAAACACCATCTGGCAGGAAAAGTTAAATTCATTGGCTTTGATGCCTCTGATGAGCTCATTCTAGCTCTTAGGAATGGTGAAATTGATGGGCTCGTTGTTCAGGACCCGGAACGTATGGGTTATGAGGGTGTCCAGACTGTCTTCAGACACATCCGAAACCAGGAAATTCCACTGCGGCTCGATACCGGGGTAAAGTTAGTCACAACCGAAAACCTAGATGATGAAGAAATCCAGACAATACTTAGAACAGATTGAACCCCTTCTGC
>CAYXBG010000043.1:11738-14188 GCA_964463145.1 uncultured Acidobacteriota bacterium | reverse complement strand
CCCGTCTCACGGTCGTAACGCATCCAGTCCTCGCAACGCCTTAGTGATGCATTTGAAGGAGCGGAGAATTGGTTGCGAGATTTACTACCCTATCCCACTTCATCTACAGGAATGCTTCCGTTCGCTGGGTTATAAGACGGGGGATTTTCCTAATGCGGAAACTGCTGCAGATCAGACCATTGCCTTACCTATCTATCCTGAGCTGGAAGGTGATCAATTGAAGCGGGTCGTTTCGGCGGTAAGAGATTGGAGTGCTGAAGCCGGGTAAACCGGAAATACGGAGATAAAGCTCTAGATATCCAGCGATAGGTAAGGAGCTTTTACGTGATTCCATCAGGAATTGCTGGTCCTGGATCCGTCTGCATCTTGCCGTCGACAGTCCTTTGAGGTTTTGGATAAGGCGCTAAATTGGTACAATCCGTTCCTTCCTTAATGCCGACATTCTGCGAGTGCTCTGAGTCTATTGGCAAAATATCGATAGCAATCGGGTGTATTTGGCCCAACGTTGTTTCGGAGGAAAGTGGGAAAAATGAGTTCGACTAAGAGTGCACATTTGATTGAACCTTATGGAGGGAGTCTTGTCGACCTTATCCCAACCGATGAGAAATCTGCGGAGTTACATCGACGTGCTGGAAATCTCCCTTCGATTCAGATTAGTGCTCGAGCTGTTTGTGATCTGGAATTAATTGCTAATGGTGCTTTCTCACCGCTCGAGGGCTTTATGGGCCAGAAGGATTATGAAAGCGTCGTCAATGATATGAGGCTCGACGACGGGACTCTTTTCCCGATACCAGTGACCCTTCCGGTTACGCTGCCCCCGGGCGTAAAGATTGGGCAGGCAATTGCGTTGAGAAATTCCAAAAATAATGTTTTGGCGATTATGTATTTGGAAGAAATATTTGAATGGGATCTCGATCAATTGGCCCGAAAGGTTTTGGGAACAACTGATCTGCGCCACCCTCTTGTTGCCGAAATGCATCACTGGGGCAGATTCAATATCTCAGGCCGCCTGGAGATTCTTTGGGCGCCCCGCCACTTTGATTTTCAGAATCTGCGGCTTTCACCGTCTGAAGTACGAGGAGAGCTGGAGCAGACCGATAAAAAAAATGTGGTGGCATTCCAAACGCGGAACCCGCTACACCGAGTGCATGAGGAATTAACTAAGCGTGCTATTCGGGAGACCAATAGCGTCCTGCTGTTGCACCCAGTTGTGGGGCTTACGAAGCCAGGGGATGTTGACCATTTCACTCGCGTGAGAACTTATAAAGTGCTATCTCAGCGTTACTATGAACCCTCCGAGATAGTTCTAGCTCTTTTGCCCTTAGCGATGCGTATGGCAGGGCCTCGTGAGGCGCTCTGGCATGCCATAATCAGGCGTAATTACGGAGCGAATCATTTAATCGTAGGACGTGATCATGCTAGCCCAGGCAAGGATTCATCAGGCCAGCCTTATTATGACCCATACGAGGCTCAAGAGCTTGTCCAGCAGCACTTTGATGAAGTTAAGGTTGCCGCTGTGCCTTTCAAGGAACTGGTCTACCTGTCGGAAGAAAAGCGCTATGAAGAAAGCTCTCGGATAGAAAGTTCAACAGAGACTCTTTCTATATCTGGAACTCAGGTGAGAGAGGAATATCTAAATCGAGGACGAACACTCCCTTCGTGGTTTACAAGGCCTGAGGTGGCTGAGATTTTGCGGGAGAGTTTTCCGGCTAAGCATCAAACTGGAGTCTGTGTATGGTTTACGGGACTAAGTGGTTCCGGAAAGTCTACCACTGCAGAAGTATTGACCACTCTTTTGCTGGAGCATGGACGGCAAGTGACTTTGTTAGATGGTGATGTCGTCCGTACCCATCTATCGAAAGGTCTTGGTTTCTCCGCCGAAGACCGCGACACGAACATTCGACGCATCGGCTTTGTGGCTGCTGAGCTGGTTCGCCATGGTGGGACGGTTGTCTGTGCTGCTGTCAGCCCCTATCGTGCTGCCCGCAACGACGTGCGCCGGATGGTGGGAGATGGTTTTATCGAAATCTTTGTAGATACACCCTTGGATGTCTGTGAAAATCGTGATGTCAAGGGAATGTATGCTAAGGCTCGCAGGGGAGAAATTCAGGGCTTTACTGGGATTGATGACCCTTACGAAGAACCCGAAAATCCGGAGATCAGACTTGAAACCACCAAGGTCAGCCTGGAGGAAAATGCTCGTGAGGTCGTACAGTATCTAGTAGATCAGGGCTATTTGCTGGCCTCTGATACATTGGAGGCTTGAGAATATAGGCTTGTATGTGTAGGACAGCCCTCATCACTGGTATTACTGGGCAGGATGGGTCTTATCTTGCCGAGTTCCTACTGAATAAGGGGTATCGTGTTTGCGGGATGACCCGGCAATCGGGCAGTCAGAACCTAGCCCGCATCGAACATCTTCTCGATGCTATTGAAATCCGGCAGGCAGA
>CAYXBG010000043.1:0-11728 GCA_964463145.1 uncultured Acidobacteriota bacterium | reverse complement strand
CCCTGGTCAGCCTAGTTGATTCTACTCAACCAGATGAGATCTATAACCTGGCAGCGCAATCCTTTGTTCCCACTTCTTGGCAACAGCCCGTTCTTACCGCTGAATTGACGGCCCTTGGGGTGACTCGGCTCCTGGAAGCCATTCGTCTGGTTAATCCCCGAATCCGCTATTATCAAGCCTCCAGTAGTGAGATGTTTGGTAAAGTTAAGGAGACTCCTCAGACCGAAGAAACACCGTTCCGTCCTCGGAGTCCCTATGGAGTTGCCAAAACCTATGGTCACTACATCACGGTTAATTATAGAGAGAGTTTCAATCTTTTTGCTTGCTCGGGAATCCTCTTTAACCACGAGTCGCCTCGCCGTGGGGCTGAGTTTCTATCTCGTAAAGTGACAAAAGGAGCCTCGCTTATCAAATTGGGCCTGGAAGACAAGCTGGAGTTGGGTAATTTAGAGGCAGCTCGTGACTGGGGTTTCGCTGGTGATTATGTGGAAGCGATGTGGCTGATGATGCAATTGGAAGAGCCAAGGGATTTCGTGATTGGTACGGGTAAGTCCCATAAGGTTAAAGACTTGGTTGAGGCTTCGTTCTCCAGAGTTGATCTTGATTGGAAGGACTTTGTGGTGGTGGACGAACATTTGTTCCGGCCGGCTGAAGTCGATCATCTCGTAGCTAATCCTGCAAAGGCCAAATCTGTGCTGGGCTGGGAGCCTAAGACTGATTTCAGATCGCTGATAAATCTTATGGTGGATGCTGATCTCGACTTGGCCAAACGTGAACAAAGGTTGTAGTAATGAAAAAAGGTAGTGATTTCGATAATCTAAGACGCAAGCTTCTAGGTAATATTGAGACGCGTGAGGCTCGCATATGCGTGCTGGGATTAGGCTACGTGGGGTTGCCGCTGGCACTAAGTTTTGGAGAAGCGAATTTCCGGGTTACTGGGATTGATGTCGACGGTCAAATTGTTGAAAGATTGAACCGCGGAATTTCTCACGTTACAGATATTTCTTCGAAAAGACTGAAAGCATTACCAAAGGGGATGCTTCAATTTTCCAAGGAGTTCTCGGAGGTTAAAAATTGCGATGTTGTTATCGTATGCGTTCCTACTCCCTTGGGGAAAACCCGCGAACCCGACCTGAGTTTCGTTGTTAATGCCACTCAGGCTATCAGTCGACATCTCTGTCCTGGGATGCTCGTTTTACTGGAATCAACTACCTACCCGGGGACCACTGAGGAGATCGTAAGACCGCTTTTAGAGGAAGCTAATTTAAAAACTGGGGAAGACTTTTTTCTGGCCTTTTCACCCGAGAGAATCGACCCGGGTCGTCAGGACTTCACACTAGTAAACACTCCTAAAGTCGTGGGTGGTGTAACGCCAGAGTGTACGGAGGCGGCAGTGCACTTGTACAAACAGATTGTGGAGCGAGTGGTTCCGGTAACTTCAACAGGAGCTGCCGAAATGGTCAAGCTACTCGAAAATACTTACCGAGCAGTGAATATTGCGTTGGTCAATGAGGTCGCAATTATGTGTGATCGTTTGAAGCTAGATGTTTGGGAAGTTGTCGAGGCAGCGGCGACAAAGCCCTTCGGTTTTATGCCTTTTACTCCAGGCCCAGGAGTTGGTGGTCACTGCATTCCTTTGGATCCTCACTACCTATCCTGGAAACTAAAAACCCTTGACTACAAAGCACGTTTTATCGAATTGGCAGGTGAGATTAATGCTGCCATGCCAGCCTACTGGGTGAGGAAGGTTCAAGACTCACTTAATAGTGTGGAAAAATCTGTGAAGGGTAGCAATATTGTCATAGTGGGAGTTGCATACAAAAAGGATATTGATGATGTTAGAGAGTCTCCCGCATTGGACATTATCGCATTACTACAGCAGATGGGAGCTGAGGTTTTATATGTGGATCCTTATGTTCTTAGCATCCGTGCCGATGGTATTGAAATGAAAAGGAAGGAAAATGTGAAGGAGGCTCTCAAATTGGCTGATTGTGCCGTCATTGTGACGAATCATACTGCCTTCGATTGGGAGATGATAGCGAGCGAATCCAAGATAATAGTTGATACTAGGGATGTGGTGCGCCATGTCAGGTAGAAACAGGGCCACCTACTTCGTCACTGGAGCGGCTGGATTCATCGGTTCCAGTGTCTCTCGGATATTACTCGAGCAAGGGCATCGCGTCTTCGGTATTGACAACCTGAATGACGCCTATGATGTACGTCTTAAGCAGTGGAGGCTCAAGCAGTTACGTGTACAGGAAGATTTCTGTTTTGAATCTGTGGATATACTGGACAGACCGGTCCTGGATCAATTATTGGGATCCGTGAGGCCCGTGGCTATAATTAACTTAGCTGCTCGTGCTGGTGTCCGGCAATCTGTTCAAGATCCTTGGGTTTATATAGAAACAAACGTCACGGGGACACTCAATCTTCTTGATCTCTGTATCAAACACGGGATCCAAAAATTTATCCAGGCTTCCACATCGAGCCTCTACGGTGTTCAGGATCAACCTTTCAACGAAGCTCTGTCTACGGGGCGTCCGCTTTCTCCTTATGCTGCGTCAAAAAAGGCTGCGGAGGCCCTTTGTCACAGTTACCATCATCTTCATGGATTAGATATCTCAGTATTAAGATACTTTACAGTTTATGGTCCTGCTGGTCGTCCGGATATGAGCCCCATGCGTTTCACGAAATGGATTTTTGAAAATGAGCCTGTGAGAATTTTCGGAGATGGCAAGCAATCCCGGGATTTCACTTTTGTGGATGACATAGCGCGTGGGACGATTCTAGCCCTAAAACCCCTTGGTTTTGAGATTATTAATCTCGGATCGGACCACCCTGTTAAGCTCCTAGACACGATCCAGATATTGGAAAGAAGGATTGGGGAGAAGGCTTTGATCCAATTTGAAGACCCCCAGCCAGCCGATGTACAAACGACATGGGCTGACATATCTAAGGCGAAAAATCTTCTAGATTGGCAACCAATGATGTCTGTGGAATCTGGGTTTAAGCAGCTCGTTGACTGGTACCGTAAAAATCGGGATTGGGCCTGCGATCTTAAGCTTTAGTTTTCCTCAGAGGGGATTTGGTAGGGACTGCTGTTGAGAGTCCGATTAAGATACCATCGCCACTAGTTGGAGGAGATGAGTGTGTGTCTTCTATTGATTTCCGGGTGTTCCTTGGGCAGTCTCCACGATGGGGCAGGCCGAAAGTTTTTATCCGTCATGATTGTTTGGATGTGGCCAGTCTTGCTTTGCAGAGAAGCTTCCGGATATGGACAGATTTCGAGGGAGCTCTACTTATTGAGGGGCTCAATCTCATGAGTTGGAAGACAGCACTTAAGATCTCTATTACGGTTATCCTTCTCGGTTCGCTGGCTTACCACTTAGATCTGGAAAAATTATTAAAAGCAGTCATTTCGATGAAGTTAAGGTTTCTGCTATTGGCAGGTGTCACGCAATTCATTTTGCTCTTGGTTGCAGTACTTCGTTGGCGTATTCTCCTTCGAGTTTTCTCTATGAGGCAACCTTACAGGAGGCTGTTAAAAATCACTTTTGTCGGCAGCTTTTTTAGTCTTTTTCTCCCTTCGTCGATAGGTGGGGACTTTTTTCGAGCTTACTATGTATCCAAAGCGACCCGCGTTAGCCTGCCACAAGCTCTAGTGACTACCTTCCTGGACCGTGGGGCTGGTCTTTTCTCACTTCTTTTGATTGGTTTGGTTGCTGCCCTGTGTAATCCACTTCAACTGGGACAGGTGGAATTGCGTTATGTCTTCATTGCCCTGCTTAGTGTTTTTCTCCTAGCTAACCTAGCCTTGTTCCACAACCGCACTCATCGCACCTTAGGGCATATTTTGGACCGACTGGGAATGATTGAATATAAAGATCGTCTCAGATTGATCTTTTCTGGGCTAGAGGCCTTATATGGGAGTGCCGGGTCCATCGCCAGAGTGGTAGGTCTATCGTTGATTATCCAAGGTCTTTCAGTTGTTACAGTGTGGCTTTTAGCTCAGGGGCTTGGGATTACAGCATCATTCAATCCGTATCTCGTATTCGTTCCCCTTATCAATCTAAGTATCATGGTTCCTTTGACCATTAATGGTTTTGGGCTTCGGGAGTATTTGTACACTGTTTTTTTCAGTGAGTTGGGGGTTATCCCAGAGACCGCAGTTGCGTTAGGATTATTATCTGCGTTTGTCCTCGTGCTGGTATCTCTGCCAGGTGGGATAATATATTCCTTGTCTAAAACAGATTTTGTCAGCAAAGATGGGCCATAGGCAGGGCCCTCTTTGTGATAGCGAAGGCCGGAGCTTTAGTCTGCTTCAGAATGTCCGCGAGATCAGTCCTGTTAGCCTAGTTTGCCCTTCAACACAGACAAATGTTCACGGAATGCAAGACGGGTTCTAATGAATTCTTTGTGAGAGATCCCTAGTTCTTTAGAAATTTTCCTGATCTCATTGTCCTCGGTCAGAGAAATAATATCGTCCGAGGCCGAAACGGCGAAAAGACATTTGAGGAGGCCTAGTCTCTCCGATAATTGAGTTATTCTCTTGAATTCTCGACCCACCAAGTAATTTTCAGTGCCGCCGAAAAGCAAGTTCTGAGCCTTGGCTATTTGCACTACAATGGTAGCTTCTTCTGGAGACAGCTCTCCGTGATCAACAATGATTTGCTCCATTGCCCTTGTTTCTTCAGAAGTGATTTTCAAATCGGCGTGAGCGACACGACCTAAAAGATAAGCGAAAGCAGCGACCTTACATGCCTTTTCTGGGGGAAGTTTTACTAGTTTTTTGGTGATCTCTTGAATCGAGTCACTGGTAATGTCAGAGTGGTTTTCCCCCGGTTCAGGGATACCGAATAGATCGCGAATCAATTGCATTTTACACCTTATACCACGAATTGAATGTGAGCTATTTTTTGCGCCGGGTGATTTTTCCAACCCACACCATGGTGCAAGTGACCTCCCTCCCCCAGAAACTCTTTACAGAAGAAATACTTGCGGGTAGTGGGACTTTAGGTTCTTAGAAGTATAATGTTCTGATATGGCTCAAGTAGGTTTTGTCAGTCTGGGGTGCCCTAAGAATCTTGTCGATAGCGAGGTGATGCTAGGGTTGTTGAAAAGAGCGGGCCACGAGTTGACCTCACACCAGGAAGAAGCAGAGATTTTAATTGTCAATACTTGTGGTTTTATCCAATCAGCAAAACAGGAGTCGATCGACACTATTCTAGAAATGGTGCGTGAAAAGACCACAGGCCGATGTCAGCGCTTAATCGTCGCAGGATGTCTTGTGGAGCGATATCGCAAGGAAATCCAGGAGTCTATTCCCGAGGTAGATGCAGTCATCGGAACTAATGAGATCCCTAAGATTCTAGAATTATGTCAAGATCTGAGTGGGCCTGTTACCCAGCCGACACCTGTTTTTGAAGATAGAGAGCTCTTCCTTTACGACCACAGCAACCCGCGTGAGTTAACGACACCTGGGCACACTGCCTATATCAAAATTGCCGAAGGGTGTGACCATCCTTGTACCTTTTGTGTGATTCCCCAGATGCGGGGAAGTTTTCGAAGCCGCCCCTTTGATTCAGTTGTCGAAGAGGCTGAGCGGTTGACGCGACTTGGTGTGCGAGAACTCAATCTGGTGGGTCAGGACACCACTATGTATGGATGGGACATGGGCAATAAGAATGGATTGGCAGAGCTACTTGCAAGGTTGAATGAAATTACAGGAGTAGAATGGGTGAGGTTTTTGTACGCATACCCAAACAATATCTCGGTCGACTTGCTGGACACTATCCGTGAATGTCCAAAGGTCTGCAGCTACATTGATCTGCCTCTGCAACATGCATCAAGGTTAGTTCTTAAAGGAATGAAACGCGGAGGAAATCGGGGCTCATTAACCAGGCTTGTGGCTCGCATCCGGGAAAGAATCCCCAATGCTGCCTTGAGGACGACAATGATTGTTGGATTTCCGGGAGAGACTGACGATGACTTCGACCAACTCATGGAGTTTGCGGAAGAAGTTAGGTTTGATCGACTAGGTGCATTTGTCTTTTCAGATGAAGAGCACGCTGAGTCCCATCTTCTGCCCGGGAAAATTCCCGATGAGATTAAATTAGAACGACGGGATAGACTTATGAATCTCCAGTCCAAGATCTCTCATGAATTGAACACACGAATGATAGGCAAGAAAATACCAGTCATGCTAGAGGGAGTTTCTAAGGAAAGTGATTTTTTGTGGCAAGGTCGGACTCAAGGACAGGCTCCCGATATTGACGGAGTAGTCTATTTAGTAGACGGTGTTGATCGAGACATGGAACCGGGAGAGATACACAATGTTAGGATCGACAAGGCGCACCCCTATGATCTAGTGGGTACGGTAGTGTCATGAAGGAGGGCTTGAGGTGCCATTGTTCTAGGTGTGACCGGTCTTTTAAAAGGGATTCTAAAGAGTTTCCTTTTTGCACAGAGCGTTGTCGGCTTCTTGATTTGAGAGACTGGCTGAATGGCAACCATTGCTTTCCTGCAGAAGAAACTGCATCTGAGGGTCCATCAGAGGATGAGTATGGTCTCTAGACTAATTGGTTGGTGGCTTGCAGTAGGCCTTGGCCTGGGGTTGCTCCCCCTGGCTCCCGGTACCTGGGGCTCTCTAGGAGCGGTTTGTATTACTCTTCTCGTCTATCAATTTATCCCTCAATCGTTATGTCTCTTTCTTTGGTGCATCTTCCTATTAACACTGACAGTGGGAGTCTTTGTGTCTGGTACAGCTGAGGCGGGCTTGGGAGAGCGAGATCCCTCTTGTGTCGTTATTGACGAGGTAGCTGGTCAGTTTCTGACCTTCCTAATCATTCCCTTATCGATTCCAATGATCATTTTAGGTTTTTTCTTGTTCAGATTTTTCGATATAGCAAAGCCTTTTCCTTGTCGCCGAGCCGAATCGCTTCCTGGAGGGTTAGGCATCATGATGGATGATGTTGTGGCGGGGCTATATGCAGGAGTGTTAGCTATCGCAGTGGCTCAGATCTGGGCTATGTTTTTTACAACGATTGGAGTCTGAGGCCAATGCAGGATTCCGATGAATCAAAGAAGATCTCTGAGTCGAGGGCCCAAATCATTGCTGTTGGCTCGGAGTTACTGACTCCCGAAAAGGTAGACACGAACTCACTTTTTCTGACCCGACATCTCAATCAGCTCGGCATTCGAGTAGAGCGAAAACTGGTCGTTGGTGACAATTCAGAGCAGATTTCCCAGAGTGTTCAACAGGCGCTCCAATCGGCCCAAGTGGTTATTGTCACGGGAGGGCTTGGCCCGACAACCGATGACATCACCCGCGAGGTAGTAGCAGAAGCTTTAAATCGCCCTCTCTATTTTGATGGTGCTTTGATGGAGAATATTGAAAAAAGAGTCTCTCGTTTCGGCTTGAAACTGACTGAGAACAATCGTCGGCAGGCAAAAGTGCCTGAGGGCGCTACCGTTCTAAAAAATTTCCGTGGGACGGCCCCAGGTCTTTATATGAAGATTAATGACTGTTCTTTGTTTCTGTTACCTGGTCCTCCGGCTGAACTGAAACCTATGTTTCGAGAACAGGTGTTAAATCGAATACGTGAGCAGGTGCCAGGCGACCAATTCTTCTCAGAGCATCTCCGTGTGGCCTCACTGGGAGAATCTGCAGTAGATGCGAGGATAGCCCCTATTTATCAAGAATATGAGGAGATAAACACTACCATTTTATCTTCTCCAGGCATTGTCGATCTTCACTTTAGCTGCAGACAAAACCTGTCATCTAAGGAGTGCGTGTGCCGACTTGGAGAATTGGTGGAAAATGTCAGAAGGGAATTAAGAGAAGCTGTATTTGCAGACAAAAACCAATCCCTAGCTTCTGTCGTGGGTGATTTGCTTTTGGAAAAGGGATTGGTAGTTGCGACTGCAGAATCGTGTACAGGTGGATTATTAGCAAAAATGTTGACGGATGTACCGGGCAGCTCGGAATTTTTCTCAGGCACAGTAGTAGCTTACAACGACGATATTAAAACATCCGTCCTTAATATTTCTCAGGAAAAATTGTCGCAATGGGGGGCGGTAAGTGCTCCAATAGCGGAGGAAATGGCTGTTAAGGTATGCGCCCTCATGAACTCTAAAGTCTCTGTTGCTCTGACCGGCATTGCAGGCCCGAGTGGCTCCAGTAAGAACAAGCCTCTGGGTTTAGTCTTTTCTGCTATTTCAGTCAATGGTGAGGTTAAGGTGAAGAAAAGGGTGTTTCCTGGGAATCGTCAGACGGTTCGTCTTCGATCTGCTCGATTTGCCATGGATTGGTTGCGTCGAGAAATATTGTAATTGCAGCAGCAGAGGCTGTAAAAGAGAGGTCAATGTGTTTGTGGATTTTCGAAAGCAATCTACTGACTGGCGTTTTGATAGGTTGACGACCTTGTTCGATTAACATAGATTGACGGTGAATTGATGGCTAGTGATTTACCTATCAGCAGAGAATTAATTGATATCCTTGCTTGTCCGGCTTGCAAGTCAGAGGTTGCATTGATCTCAGATGGGAGTGGAGTTCGGTGCGATTCCTGTCGTCTGGTTTATCCAATCAAGGAGGGTATCCCAGTAATGTTGATTGACGAGGCTGTCCCCGACATTGCCGGTGATACCAGCAAGGCTTCAGAGGAGACTTAGAATCCCTATAGATCAGGCTATGGAGTTTGATCTAAGACCCTTTGGCAATGAAATAAGACTTCGTCGACCCTGATAAACTGCATGCAGATGTTTTTCAGACATGTTTTCATTGCTGGCGTGTCGTAACAAGGAGAGCAGGGAAGTTCTTTGCGGAGCAGGATGACTTCTCCTCCATTCGATATGGGTCGTGTTTGAATCCATTTTCCAGGTCCCCACAGTACGATAAGAGGAGTGCCAACCGCCGCGCAGAGGTGGGCTGGTCCGGAGTCCACAGAAACAAAGAGCTGGAGTTTCCGAATAAGACTAGCTAGCTGTGGTAGTGTGGTTTGGCCTGCTAAGATACGCGTCCGCGAGTGATCCAGGTCTCGGGCAAGTCTTTGACAAGCTGGGCCGTCTTCAGAAGATCCAGTCAAAACAATGGAGGCGCCCAGATTTTGCAGCGCTTGCCCCAGGCTGACGAATGATTTAGAAGGCCAGCCTCTCTGTTTTTCACTTTGGTTAGTTTTTCGTTGAGGTAGTCCGTAACCGGGGTGTAGTCCAATTATGGGCGAGGGGAGTCCCTCTAGGCATTCCAATACATCTTGTTTTTTGGGTTCCGGTAAATTCAGATCAACAGAACGCGGCTCTGAAATTTTGATACTGGCACCAGCCAGCCGGAGATTGTTAATTGTACTATGAGCATTGGATTCGAAAGGAAAATTGAGAAAACTTTGGATATTGGGAATAGCTGAGCGCTCTAGAAGACTTAGGAAGCCGGGAGCATTTTCCATAAGAACAGCGTAGTGGTACCGATTGCCGGCTAATTTTCTGGCGAGACGTTGTTTTTCCGCTGAGAGAAGGAAAGGTAAATGGCGGTTTTTTAGTCCATATACCCGGTTTACCCAAGGTGACATTTCCACCAATGGGGTTAACCTCTCGGTACAAAGGAAGTCGATGTCGAGCTCTGATTCCTCCTTCAGAAATCGAGCCACCGGCAAAGCCATTAGTGTGTCTCCAAGGGCTCCGATGCGCCCCAATAGAATACGTTTCAAATTCACACACTCTTTCAGTTGTTCAATTTTTCAAACAGCTACGATTCTAACAGTCCATGATGTTGTAACCATCAATTGCCGATTATAGTAGACAGAAGAAAGGGGGCGCTGTGGTAAGGTGTGGCCGTTTTGATAAATAGGAACCAGCTACGTGATTTATTTGCCAAGGTGCAGAATTGTCGAATTGTTGTAGTGGGGGACTTAGTCCTGGACCGCTTTGTCTGGGGAAAGATTGACCGTATCTCTCCCGAAGCACCGGTGCCGGTTGTGGCCGTGGAGCAAACTACCATGCATCCCGGTGGAGCTGCTAACGTAGCCACCAACCTGGCTTCTCTGGGTGTCCAGAATGTTGCGCTGTTGGGAGTAGTAGGTAAAGACCTGGCTGCTCGCGATCTGACAATACAAGTAGAGAATTGCCAAGTTTCCTCTGATGGTTTTGTGATTGATCCAAATCGCGTCACGACTATCAAGTCTAGGATTATGGCACGCCAACAGCAGATCTGCAGGACTGATATCGAGGACCGGGCACCCGTTTCTGAAGAGTTAGTGCAGCATCTCTATGATCGTTTTCTGGAGGCGTTACAGGGGGCAGATGCTGTCATACTTTCGGACTACGCTAAGGGTGTTTTAACTCCCGATCTCTGTCAGCTGCTAATAAACGCTTCTAGGAACCTAGGAGTACCGGTTGCAGTGGATCCTAAGACAGCTGATTTCTCATGCTATTCTGGGGCTACTCTTATCACTCCTAACCTCGTAGAGTTCCATCTGGCGGCAGGTGTACATGCTGCGGATAGTAACGCTGAGCTTCTGGCGGCTACTGCGCTGATTAAAAAAACAGGGATCGAGGCACTACTTGTAACCAGAGGAGAGGGAGGCATGACCCTTTTCCATCAGGATGGATCGGATCATATCCAGGCCGCGGCCAAGCAGGTTTTTGATGTAACCGGAGCTGGGGATACGGTGATTGCTACGGTCAGCTCTGCGCTAGCCTGCGGTTACTCTTTTCAGGATGCTTCAGTCCTGGCCAATCTTGCGGCCGGAGCCGTCGTAGCTAAATTGGGAACCGCTGCCGTCACACCTGATGATCTTGAGGCCTCGTTCCCAGGCGAATAGATTTGCAGTCGGAATGCTGGAGTCGGGAACCAATCCCCTAACTACTCAAGGCTGTAGAATCTAGGTGTTCCCTTCAGACTTCTGAAGCTCCTTCAAATCTATGAATTGAAAGAGTTTCATGGAGATCGTAAGACTTTTTCAATAAAGTCCGTAGCTTCCTGGTACTCAGCGAAGTCTTTCTCTGCGAAACGAAAACGAGAGTCGTGTGTTTGTCTCTTCCCATTGTGAGTTGATTCTCCGAGAAAAGCGTGCAGCATTTCATGGAAAACAACGAAAGCGACAACGTAACTGGGAATGTTTGGCTGGTCTAGAGTCTTGCTTATTACTATGGCTTCATGAGCAGGATCATAATGCCCAAGTGTCCGACTGGTTTTCCTGACACTCCAGGAAAGGTGGGAGATTTCAACTTCATTGTTGAAATATTCTTGATTGAGTTTCTGAAAGATAGGGGCCAGATTGAAATGTGTCCCTCTGGGCGATGTCAGTCTTTTTCGGCCACGATATTTTCGTACCTTGTAGGTTCGCCGCACTATCTTTTGTTGACCTATATGGTTCTTGTAGATAGAAAGCGAGTCTCTAGGAGGCTTCCTATCCCACAATCTGTGTAAAAGTATTATTATCAGTGCTTTGAGGATGTCTAAGGGTGCATCCTTTAGCATGTCGCTCAGCCGAAAACAGAGATTGCCCTCCTTGATTCGAACAGTATTACGCAATCCGACATAGGGATAGAATTCTATTTGGATAGTTAGCCCAGGTTCCTGGAAATGCCCTTCCAGGAGGTCCGAAGTGTAGGCACGAAGATCGATCAGGATAGTTTGTCTGTGGGTATAGTCTGGAGGGGTATCCCAGTCGGACATATTATTACTGGGCATTCTGTCTGAGGAAATCGACGATTTCTTTAGTATGGGTTCCGG
>CAYXBG010000042.1:0-14403 GCA_964463145.1 uncultured Acidobacteriota bacterium | reverse complement strand
CTCGTTTGCTAGAACGGTTCCCAGTGCCGGGCACCAATTGACCGGTTCATGAGATTGGTATGCAAGGCCTCTTTCGTAAAGCTTTAGAAAAATCCATTGTGTCCACTTGTAGTATTTTTCATCGGTGGTGTTTATTTCTCGATCCCAATCATAGGAAAATCCAATCATCTGAAGCTGCTTGCGAAATCGGGCCACGTTTACAGCGGTCGTTTCTTTGGGATGTGTACCAGTTTTGATGGCGTACTGCTCTGCTGGAAGGCCAAAGGCATCCCAGCCCATCGGATGTAGAACGTTGAAACCGTTCATGCGTTTATATCGGGACACAATGTCAGTCGCAGTGTATCCCTCAGGGTGACCAACGTGCAGCCCCTGACCTGAAGGATAGGGGAACATGTCTAGGCAGTAGAACTTGGGCTTTGAAGGATCAAAGACAGCCTTGAAGGTTTGATTTCTTTGCCAATATTTTTGCCAACGTGGCTCCATCTCAGCAAAGTCGTAATCATGCTGCTGCTGTTCTGACTTCATAACACTCCAATATCAGGGGCTACTCTCAGATGTGCAAATGCCTTAAGTCTTAAAGAGAAACCGGTCCTAGAGCTTCACCGAAGTACACCATCTTTCAATTCCCTAAACAAGAGGATGAGTAATCCTGTCAGTAGTTTCCTGCATTTTACATCTTTAACCTGGGGGCCAGGATAGGGGTCTACCCCCTAAAATGTGAAAGTGAAGATGTTCTACCGATTGCCCTCCATCTCGTCCTGTGTTGGTGACCACTCGGTAACCTTGTGAATCCAGATCTAATTGACGAGCAACTTGAGCGCATTTGATGAGTAGATAGCCGAGAAGTTCTTGATTTGCTGTTGTTGAATCAGCCAAGCTTTTGATCTCCTTTTTAGGGATCATCAATATGTGTATTGGTGCTTGGGGATTCACGTCTCGGAATGCAAGGCAATGCTCATCCTCGAAAACTACATCTGCAGGGATCTCGCCCTCAATGATCTTTTTAAAGATTGTCATACGGTAGTATCCTTCCCGATTTTTCCAAAAAGTAAAGTATTTCCTCTATGCCCATACCAAGGGTAAATTGTATTACCCAGTGAGGAGTTGAGCTACACTGTCTTTTCGTATTAGGTTTCGAGGATACAATCCCGGGACCGAGAAGGATTAAAATGTGAATTGCCAGGGGGCACCTGGAAACTGATAAGGCTTTGATTGTAATGGCGGTTAAGAACGACTATAGATCTACTTTGCAGCTTCCCAAGACGGCTTTCTCTATGAAAGGCAACCTCTTGCAGATGGAGCCTCGCCTGCAGAGTAGATGGCTAAAAATGGGGCTTTATGAACGGATGCAGAATCTGGATAGACCTTTGGGTTCATTTACGTTCCACGATGGCCCTCCTTATGCCAACGGCCCGATTCATATAGGGCATCTCCTGAACAAAACACTTAAAGATCTGGTTGTACGCTCGAAAATGATGGCTGGATATACGGTCGATTTTGTTCCGGGTTGGGATTGTCATGGTCTCCCGATCGAACACAAAGTACTAAAGTTGCTCGGGCCTCGTGCCAAGGATTTGGAAACAGTAGACATACGAAGACGCTGCAAGAACTACGCGGAGAAGTATGTGAGGATGCAATCAGAGCAGCTGCAGAGATTAGGAACGACAGCCAGGTATGACAGTCCATATTTGACCATGGACTCGGAGTACGAAGCTGATGTACTTGAAGTGTTTGCTCGGTTAACTGAGGAAGGTCTCGTCTATCGTGACCTGAAACCGGTTCACTGGTCGATTGAGAATCAAACTGCTTTAGCTGACGCAGAGCTCGAGTATCAGGACCGTAAGGATCGCAGCATCTTTGTTGATTTTCTTATAGAAAACCCTGAGCGCTTGCCCGCTGGACTCAATCATCAGGAGGGCCCTGTATCACTCATGATCTGGACCACTACTCCTTGGACGTTGCCTGCTAATCAAGCCGTTGCGGTAGCTCCAGCTGCAGAATACGTGCTGGTGCGTTATGGGCAGGAAAGTTCCAATCATCTGACTATCATTGCAAGACAGCTGGTAGATGTGATTTTCAAAGACAGAGTACAGGGAGTGGAGATCCAAGGGGCATGTCTAGGACATGAGCTAGTGGAGGTTGGTATTGCGTATCAGCATCCTTTCATGAAGAGAACTGGCCGTGTAGTAATGGCTGATTATGTAACGCTGAATGAAGGTACTGGTCTTGTACATACTGCTCCAGGACATGGAGCCGATGACTATAACACTGGTATTAAAGAGGGCCTGCCAATCGACTGTCCAGTTCTTGGAGATGGGACATTTGATAAGACAGTACCGAGGTGGATCCAGGGGAAAACAGTATGGGATGCTAATTCTATAATCATTGACAAGCTTTCTGAAGATGGAGCTCTTTTTTCTCAAGAGGAATTTCTCCATAGTTACCCTCATGATTGGCGTAGCAAAACCCCGACGATTTTCAGGGCCACTGACCAGTGGTTCGTGGCAGTGGATAGACCTTATGGGAGTAGACCTGAAACCCTTCGCAACCGTGCTCTAGAGGCTGCCAAGGAAGATATTCTATTCGTTCCAGATTGGGGAAGGAATAGACTTGTTGGAATGCTGGAAGCGCGACCTGACTGGTGTATCAGTCGGCAGCGAGCCTGGGGTCTTCCAATCCCAGCTTTTTTTGGACCTGATGGAGATCTCTTGCTAACACCCGCATCGATCCGAGCAGTTTCCAAATGGTTCGCTCGATACGGTTCGGATAGTTGGTTCTTTTCTTCGCCGGATGAACTTTTGAGCAACTACCAGGTAGAGGAAGATCCAGATGCTCCTAAATGGCTCAAGGACACAAAAAGTGATTCTATGATCTCCCAGTTGGTGACCGGTGGAGATATCTTTGATGTCTGGTTTGAATCGGGCTCTTCTTGGAACGCTGTCCTAAAGGCAAATGCCTTGGGATATCCGGCGGACCTTTATCTCGAGGGTTCTGACCAGCACCGCGGGTGGTTCCAGCTCTCCATGCTGCCGGCTTTGGGGGTGACTGGGGTTAACCCATTCCGGACCGTGTTGACCCACGGATTCATGGTAGATGCTCAGGGCCACAAGATGAGTAAATCTTCGGGGAATGCTATCCAGGTCAAAGACATCCTAAAGCAGTATGGTGCCGATGTGTGTCGTTGGTGGGTGAGTTCGCTCAACTATGCTAACGACGTTAAGGTCGATTGGGAGTTTTTCCGAGTAGCGAGTGAAGAATACCGCAAAATTCGAAACACAATACGCTTTTTGCTGGGCAATCTGAACGACTTTGATAGTGATCACGTCAGTGTTGAGTTAACCGATGAAGACCTTTTTTCAGTAGATGCCTGGGTAATGCAGGAACTGGCTGAGTTTGTTAAGCGTGTGAAGGATTCCTATGCTGTTTTTGATTTCAAGACCGCTTCAGAAACCATTTTCAACTTCTGTAACCATACGCTTAGTGCAGTTTACCTAGCCGCCGTTAAGGACCGTCTTTACTGTGATGCACCAGACAGCCGCCGCCGCCGCCGTGCCCAGACCGTCATGAACCGGACAGCGGATGTGCTAATAAGGTTGGTAGCGCCAATCCTTGTACATACTGCTGAAGAAGCATGGCTCGTCCTGGTTAATAAAGATGAGGAGTCTGAAGACTCTGTACATTTGTTAGAAGCTCCGAAAGAGTTCGAATATCAGGCTGCACCGGAATGGGAAGAGGTGATGTTGTTTCGGAATGAGGCCATGAAAAGATTGGAGGAAGCTAAAGCGTCTCAAGGTACAGACCTTAAAAACCCCTTGGATACATCAATTAGTGCGACAGTATCTGAGGAACGAATGAAGACCTTATCTCCATTTTTAGAGGAGTTAGCAGATCTCTGTGGCGTAAGTCAGGTCCAGCTGCAGGTAGGGGATGAGATCCGGCTGGAGGTGATTGATATAAGAGGCCTCCCAAAGTGTGAACGCTCTTGGAAACGAGACGGTAGCGTCAAGGAAAGATCAGACGGTGGTTGGCTGTCAGATCGAGATGCCAGTGTTCTCGGCTTGCTCCGTACAGAATAGAATTCCCACATTCAGGAATATGCATTAGATGATTTTCAAGTGCGCGAAACGCTGGAACATCTTTTTGATTCCAATACCAGGGAAACGGACCGTAACCTTTAAATCATCTCCCAGATCTTCAACTTGCAATACTTTGCCGCGGCCAAACTTGCGATGTTGGACTAGTGCGCCCGAGGCAAGTCTACGTTTGGGCGATTTTTTAGTATCACCGAGCTCATTGAGGAAGCCCTGAACTTCAGCTTTAGAGTTATAAGTAGGTCCCGCGAATGCAGTTCCCTGCTTAGGGGTTGCAGGTGTGTAAGTGGCTGAAGAGGAAGAATGTGCCCTGCCAAAACCCGCGGCTGATTCCATCAAGAGACATTTTTGGGGGATCTCACTGAGGAATCGACTCGGAAGGTTAAAAGAACTGGATCCTTGTCCATATTGACGACGGCTTTGTGAGTAACTGAAATAGAGTTTTTCCCGTGCTCGAGTGATGCCTACATAACAAAGGCGTCGTTCTTCTTCGAGTTCTTCGTCCAGTGAACTTCGATTGTGAGGGAAAAGTCCCTCCTCACATCCGACTAAGAAGACAACCTCGAACTCCAGTCCCTTAGCATTGTGTAAGGTCATCATGGTAACCGGGGAGGAGGAGTCGAATTGATCGGTCTCAGAATAGAGGGCGGCATTGTCTAGAAAAGAGCGTATGTCATCATTTCGCTGGTATGATTCTCTGGCTACTGTTATCAGCTCATCCAGGTTCAGGAGGCGCCCTTTCGCTTCATCACTTTCAAGGGCTTGTAAATGTGTTCTATAGCCAACCGTATCCAAAATTGCTGACAGGCAAAGATGGAGAGGTTCCTGGAGCGCTGATTGGGAATCATGGATGAGATCTCTGAATGCTGTGAGGGCTCGGAAAGAGGGCTTTGGTAGTTTTCCGGTTTCGAGACTTTGATTAATTGCTCCCCAAAAACTGAGATTTTGATCACGAGCACATTTCTCAAGTCTTGCAACGGTAGTTTTGCCTATTCTGCGAGGGGGTTCATTAATGATTCTTAGTAGGGCAACTGTATCGTGCGGATTATTGACCACTCGCAGGTAGGCCAGGGCATCTTTCACTTCTTTGCGATTGTAAAAACTCTCGCCACCTACCATCTTGTAGGGGATGTTGAGTCTCCGGAATTCTTCTTCGAAATGGCGAGATTGAAAGTTGGTTCTGTACAATACGCCTACTGTTTTCTTTTTATTTTCACGCAGGTAGCTGTAAATTTTGTAGGAGACGTAAAGAGCCTCTGTGTTTGCATCTCCTGCTACGAAAAGAGAAATAGGCGGCCCTTCTGGATGTTCTGTCCACAGGGTCTTTTCACGTCGTCGCGTATTATTTGAAATGAGTGCAGAGGCAGCATCCAGTATGATCTGGGAAGAGCGGTAGTTCTGTTCGAGGTGGATAATGCGAGCCCCGGGGAAGTCTTGCTCGAATCTCAATATGTTTGCTACATCTGCACCTCTGAAGGCATAAATAGACTGATCCTCGTCACCCACCGCAGTGACGTTATTATGGTGTCGTGTTAGAGAGGTCAGTAAATCGTGTTGAGGAGTGTTAGTGTCTTGATATTCATCAACAAGAACGTAGCGAAATAAGGCTCCATATTGTTTGCTTATTTTGGGGTTTTCGAAAAGCTTTACTCCATTCAGAATCAAGTCGTCAAAATCCATAGCGTTAGCCCGTTTCAGGTGCTTTTGGTAGGTTTTATAGATCTCAAGTAGGGATGATTGATTAGATGAGTTGAAGTCGCCATAGGCTAGGTTTTCGAGAGAGCGCCCAGAATTTTTGGCACGGCTCACAATAGATTGGGCCATCCGGATGGACAGACCTTCTGAGACTACTCCCAGTTCTTGATATACAGACCGGTAAACCCGTCGCTGGTCGAGTGAATCGCAGATGGCGAAATCGTTCTCGTAGCCTATCAGTTGGGCATGTCGGCGCAGGAGGCGAGCAGCGAGGGAGTGGAAGGTTGAGATCAGAGGTGTAGCCGTGGTATTTCCTGTGAGGAGAGCAACCCGATCCCGCATCTCTTCTGCTGCTTTGTTAGTAAAGGTTACGGCGAGAATGTTTTCGGGAGAAACCCCAAGCTGGTCGATAAGATGGCCGATTTTGTGGGTGATGGTTCTGGTTTTGCCACTACCTGCTCCCGCAATTATGAGCAGTGGTCCTTGATGATGATAAACAGCTTCCTTCTGTTTGTCATTGAGGTCGTTAAGTGTTGGGCTAGAAGCTCCTCGATTCTTTCTTTTCACTAGCCCTAGGCTACCATGGCATCCTGGGGGAGCCTACAGTGATCAGTTGTTCCTGGGCTTCCAATTCACCCCGGCTTCAGGAACACAGAAATCTAACCAGAATTCGAGCTTATAGTCACACTAAGGTCGAGTGAGCAGATACTGTGCAGGAGTTGCTAGGCCTAGTCTTGGGGGCATGCGGCTTCTGGATATTTTCCGGGCCTGACAAACCGGGTAGCCTTTCTTACCTGGCGTTTGCCCGAGCTCGGAATTCTCCAATACCAGCTTCAGAATCATTATGGGTCGACTTATACAGTCGGACAAGATAACCGTTGCTAGCGCCGGCATGTGGAGAGCCCTTCTGATTCGCTCCCCGAGCAAAGGCCTCCATGGCTGGGGTTAGTCGGTTTTCTTTCCAATTACACATGCCAATGTAGTAGTAGGCTTCTCCGCGCATGTTTCTGTCTCGTGTATTGTCAATCACTCTCTGGTAATTGACTGCCGACCTGGCCCAGTTCTGGCTTTCGTATTCGTTGCGACCTATTAGGAGATAAGAAATTGATCTTTCCCTTGACACAAACGTTCTCCAGTCAGCTGCAGAGACATTTTCACTCTTACTCATCTTGGACAAAGTGGAGATGGTCTTGCTGGAATAGTTTGCCGCCTGTCTCCATCTTTCGGCTCGAGCTGCCTGAGAGCGAAAATCAATCACATATTGGAGTGTTTGGGCAGGTTCTAATGTATCTATCGCCTTGGTTCCCCAATCTCGATATTTCGACTTCTCTCCAATTTTTTGGTAGGAATTGGCCAAAATAATTATCAAGCCGGGTGCAGGATTGCTGGCGTAAGTTTTTTCGCAATACGGAGCTGCGACGGCGAACTGTCCAGCAGAATAGGCGGAATAACATAACTGTGTAATGAGGTTGATATTAGGATCGTTAGGTCGTAGCTTCAGTAGGATTGGTCCCGCCTCTAGTACTTTCGCATGTTCTCCATTTTTGATCTGTTCCTGCAATGCTTTGCCGTACTCTCCAATAGCGTACTGGATCAAGGAAAGCTTGGGATTAGCCTCGATGAAAGCTAGCATGCAAGCCTGCTTGGCTGCTGGGTCCGCTACTACGGAACATTTCTGGTAAGCATCGTATTGCTCACGGGTATAATCGATGTTTTGAGCGATAAGTTGTGCCGAAACTATGACAGCGACAATGACTAGGCCAAACTTAGGGCCTAAATTACAGAATTTCATGTCTCCTCAGGACCTCCTCACTTATTTCTCATATAGTCAGGTATTTATGCAAACTCAGAAAAAACCTTTTGACGTACTGAACAGGGCCTGCCTCAAAAAGTCAAGCACAGATAAGAGCCGAATTATAGTTTTTCATGAGGATTCTTTCCAGTGCTCTCTGAGGATATCTCTACGAGACATTCTGAACGGAGGATACAGAAACCCCTCATGAACGAGCCAGATTTAATATTTCAGCCAGTAGAAACTAAAGAAATTCAGTATGAAGATCGGACTTTTTCCATGCGGTCTAATTCCTCTTCATCTCCCATTCTTTTGAAGTCGATCCGTCGCTATGGAGTACTTGTACCCTTGACTTTGCAGACAACCAGGGAAGGACGATATCGTATTATTTGCGGTTTTCGTCGTTACCGTGTTGCGAAAAATTTGGCCATCAGGACAATTCCCGCGAGAATTATTGGAAATGTGGAATCCCGAGAGTTGTTCGAGATGGCTATTGCAGAGAATGTGTGCGGTAAACCTCTGTCCGATTTTGAAAAAGCTACAGCAGTAGCTAAGCTCTGCGAGAATTTCGGAGTCAGTCAGGAAGAACTTGTTAGGGATTATCTGGAATTGCTTGGCATAAGACCAGATCGATTCCATTGTTCCCGCTATCTTGCAATATCAAAATTGTCGGAGGAATTACGAGATCGGCTGGATTTGATCTCGATCAATACAGCCTTGGCACTTGCACGTTGGTCGCCAAAAGAGAGAGCTATTTACATGCAGGTTTTAGAATATTTCCGGACTACCCGTAGCCAGCAGAGAGAATTGCTGAAAGTTTTGGATGATTTGAGAGAAAGATTATCAAGGGAAGAGGGACATAAATGTACTGTGGAAAAATTGTGGAAATCTAGTGGCTGTGCAGATTTGGTTGAGAACAAGAAATCGAACCCGGGCTTGTTGGTTGAGGAGATTTTGAAAAGGTTGCAGAAACTGAATCGTCCTGAGCTCGAGGCAATGAGGGGGGCTTACCAGCGTGAAGTTGAGGGGTTGGATATCCCCAGTGGAGTAAATTTCTATCCACCCGAATTCTTTGAGGGAGGGGAAATAGATGTTCGCTTCTCAATGACCGGAGCTGCCCAGCTTGAGGGCATTGCCCATGAACTACTGCGAATCTCTCGCCAGCCAGGCCTAAGAAGCATTTTCGAGTTGCTCTGACTGAGTTACTCTGGTAAGTGGTTTCATACAAATGATTTTTTATCGACCTGATCAGATTTTTATTGAAGAGGCCGTACGTGATTGTCAATTAACACGGACGGTTTTGGGTAAGCTTCCAGGGGTCGAAGTTTTTCATGTCCGAGATTCTCGAGAACTCCGCAGATCTCCACGGAGGCGAGAACTGCCTATCCCCACAGGTAAGCGGTCCCTCCTAATAGCTAAACATCAAGGCACCTTTTTCAAGCCGTGCCCGGCTAGTCAGGTACAAGGAGGGCGTCGGAACGTCTGTTGCAATTATTTCGTGGTCAATCTGGCTAGTAACTGCCATATGGAATGCAGTTATTGTTATCTACAGACTCATCTCAATTTTCCCTTGATGGTTGTATATGCAAACATCGAGGATCTTTTGGAGGAGTTGTCAGGCTTACTGCGAGAGAATAAACAAAATTTCTACAGAATTGGCACTGGAGAACTTGCTGATAGTCTGGCGCTTGATCCCCTGACTGAGAGTAGTCGCCCTCTTGTAGAGTTTTTTGCACAACAGAGTAATGCCGTTTTAGAGTTCAAGACGAAATCCAATTGTGTTGAACATCTTCTGGGACTTCCCCACGAAGGAAGAACTGTCGTGAGCTGGTCCATGAATACTCGTTATATTCAGTCTCGGGAAGAACACAAAACAGCAACCATAGACGAAAGGCTGCTAGCCGCACAGAGGTGCGTAGAAGCGGGTTACCGAGTAGGATTTCACTTTGATCCGATCGTGTATTACTCGGATTGGGAGCACGATTATGAGGAGCTTATCCGGGAAGTTTTTGGCTGCTTTTCTCCTTCTTCTCTAGCTTGGGTGTCGATCGGGGCCTTGAGAATGACATCTGATCTCCGTAAAACAATTCTTCGCCGTTTCCCGGGAAGCACTTTGCCCACTGGTGAGTTGGTGCCCTGTCCTGATGGGAAGCTGCGTTATACGAAGTCGATCCGACGAATCATGTACGAACGAGTGTTTGGTTGGGTTCGCCAGTATGGATCCTCTGACCTTGGTATTTATGCTTGTATGGAGAGGCCTGAGGTATGGAGTCGGATTTTTAATACAGCTCCACTCACCGATATAGAGATAGGGGATTCAGTTACAGCCGGCTTTCAATAAACAACTTCTAGCAGGAAGCGAGCATCGGTGATTTAGGGCTGAATCAACTTGGCTCTCGGCTACTCTACCGTAGCCAGGCGTAATCCGTTCAAGGCTATTTCAGCTCGACTAGCCAACCAGGTGCGGGGAAATTGCTCTAGGTAAAGGGTGAAACCTCTTGTCTCTCCCGGATCAATGGGGGGAGTGTAACGTCCTGGCCGAATTGGAGTCCGTATCGTTCCAAAGACTGGTTCGTTTGCATTGAAGAGAGTGAGTTTGACCTCTATGACATCCAGTGCTCTTTCACTGTTGTTGGTCACGGCCCCGGCAAAGATAACGGTACGCTTTCCGCTGAAGCTTTTACCCATTTTGATGTTGCTCTCTATTGGGATGAGGGGTGAGTAGCGCAAAAAATCATTGTCTTGTGCACGTGCGATCCCTCTGAGTGGTGTGTGGTTCTCCTGGGTGTTTTGATTAAGGTAAATAACTACGCCGAGACTCACTCCCAAAAGGCAGCCGGTAATTAAAACTACTTTGAGATGAAACCTTGAGAATTTTGGTCCAGTTGCCTCAAACATGATATCGGACTATTTTCTTAGTTGTTCGGAGAACGTGTTAGTGTTTATGGTTGCGGGAACGAAGAACAAAGACCTTGCAACGTCATCCTGCCTCAGCCTAGTAAACAAGAGATTTTGATAGAATGCAAAATGATCATAGGATCACTTGCGCGATGATAAATACTTTCCAGATTCTAACCAACCGACTCTCGATGATGATGCCGTTGTTGGTGCTCCTTGCCCATCTAAATACAATTTACGCTCAGCTGAAACCTTCGGATGTTCGAAAAAAGGCTCTTCTGAATGGCATGGAAGTCTTCTTTCTACCTCCTGGAGAACCGGGAACGGTCCATTTCGGTCTAATGATTAAAAATGGTGCCGCATTTGATCCTTCGGAGAAATGGGGCACGACAAACCTTATGGCCCAGATGCTTCTGCGGGGTGATACGACTCGTAGGAATGCAGCTTTACTTGATAGGGATCTTGATGGAATGGGCGCCCATATAGAAGCCAAGGTGGAGTGGGATGCTATTTTTTTCACGGGCTATGCTGAAACCGCACGTCTTACGGATGCTCTCACAGCTCTAGCAGAAAGAATTGTGCGCCCGAAACTCAGTTTAGAGGTGCTAACGCAGGAGAAAAAACGTGTAGCTGAGTTTTTGAATGGAGCCGATAACACCAGTCGTGTCACACAAGAAATTCTTCGCAGAGAAGTTTTTCTAGGCAATCCCTACGGTCGGTCGATAGAAGGAAACTCCGAGACGCTTGAAAGAATCACTCTGACCGACATAAAAATTCAGTACAGTAGACTTCTCATGCCCAATAACGCGCAATTGGCGGTAGCATATACTGACGCCGACAATCGATTATTCCTAGGGATGGGACGACCCTGGGGGGGGTGGGTTCGGTCAGATAGTATGCCCTTCACTTTTCGTCGAGCTCGCCCCCCTGCAGGACGCCGAGTCATTCTCATAGATACGCCGGGATCTGAGACAGTCCTACGATTTGGGACTACCGCTGCGGCCATAGGTGATCGAGAGTGCTATCCACTCGAGGTTTTAGAGCAATACTTAACTCTCAGTATGACCGACTGGGCGCAAGAGGTTGAGGATTCTGCCCAAATTAGAGGATCTGCAGGATTTAAAGCCATGAAAATGCCCGGCCTTTTTCAGGTTAATCTGCAAGTTCCCAATCGAGAGCTAGGTGACTACATAAGGAAAGTTGAACAATCTTTAGACCGGTTGAGGAACGATGAGATTGACCTGGATCTTTATAAAGAAGCAAAAGAATTGGCATTTCTCCAGTTCCGACAGCCTTTTGGTCTGCCACAAGGAAGAGTAGCTAGAATTTTAGGTGCCAACCTTTATGGCATGGGGCTCAGCCACATAATGCATTATGGCCTCAGACTGGACCGGGTACACCCTCGGCATGTGAGTAGTGTGGCCCGAGAGTTCCTCCTCGCTGAAAGCCTACTTCTTGTCAGTGCTGGTCCAGCACAGGAAATAGAGCCGGTCCTAAGGCTATTTGGGCCCGTTGAGATCTTGAAATAAACCCTCTTTCTGCAATATACTGAAGTCTAAGCTGGTGTATGAGATCAGTGGGCCTAGGCCCACTTTTTTGTTTTATGGCTAATGAAAACGTTGAAGAAAGCGTGCAACGGTTGCTTGAGAGCCCCGTGGAGGTCGATGGGTACGAGCTAGTATGCGTGCAGTTCTTAGACCGGGGAAGTTCTTCAGTATTGAGGATTTATATCGATAAGGATGGTGGAGTTGGCATCTCAGATTGTCAGCGTGTAAGCAGGAAGGTGAGTACTTTGCTTGATGTAGAAGATTTGATTCCACACCACTATACCTTGGAAGTCTCCTCACCAGGCCTTGAGAGACCGCTGTGCAAGGCTAGCGATTATGAGAGATTTGCGGGCCAGGAAATAAAAATTAGGACCTCTCAGAAAGTAGACGAACGGCACAATTTCTGCGGCATGTTACAGGGGATAGCCGAAAAGGTTGTTGAGATAGAGTGTGACAATCAAACACACCGTATCCCTATTGACCTGGTTGCCAGAGCTAATCTGGTCTACCAATTTTGAAGTACAAATTGATTGAGGAAGAAGACTGAACAATGGCGAATGCATTAAGCCAGACAATCGAACAAATCGGTCGGGAGAAGGGTATTGAGCCACAGCTAATCCAAGAAGCCTTGGAGGATGCAATGGCTGCAGCCGCACGACGATTTTTTAAAACCGAGGAAGATCTGCAGGGGAGATTCGATCCCCAGACTGGATTGATTGAGGTATTTGCGGTTAAGAGGATTGTTGAGACGGTTGAGGATGATGCTACCGAGATGTCTCTTGCCGAGGCACTGGATGTAGATGACACTTTTCAGGTTGGGGAGTATATCGAACTACCGAAGCCAACTTTGGAGCTAGGACGAATAGCTGCCCAGACTGCTAAACAGGTCATTACACAGAAGGTCCGGGAGGCGGAGCGTGAAATTGTATTTGAGGAATTCTCTGGCCAGGTTGGACAGATTGTAAACGGGATAGTAAGGCGTTTCGAGGGCAGAGATCTGATACTGGATATAGGAAGAACTGAGGCGATCCTACCACTGCCGGAACAATCTCGTGAGGAGATATATAAACAGGGAGATCGTGTTCGCGCAGTCATCATAAAGGTGCACAGACTCTCCAAAGGACCTCAACTCGTCGTTTCGAGAGCTGACCCCAGTTTACTGATTCGTCTGTTTGAGTCAGAAATTCCAGAGGTCTACGACGGAACCGTAGTGATTAAAAACGTTGTACGGGAAGGTGGAGAGCGAGCCAAGGTGGCTGTTTCCAGCACTGATAACATGGTAGATCCTGTAGGGGCCTGTGTGGGTATGAAAGGCAGTCGTATAAATGCGGTGATCAGGGATCTCAAAGGGGAGAAAATCGATATCATTCAGTATTCGGACGACATTGTCGAATACACGAATAATGCTCTAAACCCGGCCAAGCTTTCTAAGGTTCTAATCACGGATCCCGTTGCCCAGGTCATCGAGGTTGTTGTGCCTGAAGACCAACTATCTCTGGCAATTGGCAAGAAAGGTCAAAATGTTCGACTGGCCTCTAAGCTTTTGGGCTGGGAGATTAACATCAAGAGTGAGGAGGATAAGAAACTTGAGATCCTCCATCAGATGGAGCAATTATCAGGGTTGGAAACAGGACTTTTGATCGAAGACATTGATGGTATTGGTGAGAAAACAAAGGAGCGGTTGATCGAGGTTGGTGTTGGAACGGCGGAAAAATTGCTCGCCGCCTCTATGGAGGAGCTGCAGGAAATTCCAGGTCTCGGGTTAAAAACGATTGAAAAGCTTCGCACAGTCGTGGAGGAAGCTTACTTATCCCAGGCAAATGTAAAGTCTACAGAGTCTGAGTCGAGTGTTGCCGAAGAGCTTCCTGCCGATTTAACTGGCGAACTTGGCGAGACTCCAACAAAGCAAGAGGCGGATTAAAAGTGAGCGGAACAGAAGAAATGGTAGATGCAGAAAAGGTCGCAATAGATGCTGTGGTACCCATCAAGGTTAAAGATCTCTCCTCTGAATTTGACCTTCTAGATACATATGTAATCTCCGAGTTGAAGAAAATTGGGGTGTGGGTTGCCTCCCCAGATACCACGGTAGACCAGGATATAGCCAATCGGATTCGCCGCCGCCTGCAGCTTCAGGTCGAGCATCAGCAAGAAGAGGAAATGCGGGCCAAGAAAGCCAAGGAGAAGAAGAGCAAAAAAGCACCTTCAAAACCTCGGAAAGCCAGGAAAAAAACGATCAGGCGGATGGGCAAGGCTAAACCGCGCAAGAGTTCAGTTGTAAGTGTTGAAGATGCGGCCACTTCGATTCTTGTTGGGGCCACTTCGCTGAAACCTAGAAAGGGGAAAGCCTCTTATAGAGGCTTGACCGATCAGACTTCGTTAC
>CAYXBG010000041.1:3349-14419 GCA_964463145.1 uncultured Acidobacteriota bacterium | reverse complement strand
GTGAAGGAAGGCGACAACTACGCCATCTTGTCGGACATAGCTGGCGCCGAAGATCACTATGGTGATATGGACTTCAAAGTGGCCGGGACACGAGAGGGTATTACAGCTCTTCAAATGGACATCAAGATAAGCGGTGTCACTCGTCAGATCATGTCTGAAGCACTACAACAGGCACAAAAGGGTCGACTCGGCATCTTGGACAAAATGGCTGACACTCTATCTGAGCCCCGCGAGGAGATCTCAGACTACGCCCCTAGAATTACAACACTCCGAATTCCGACAGACAAGATTGGTGCTGTTATTGGGCCGGGTGGCAAGGTAATCCGCGGCATGATTGAAGAATACGGCGTGAAAATAGATATTGATGATGACGGCACAGTCCAAGTCTATTCAGCAGAGGGCACTTCTGCGAAAATGGCTGTCGACCATATCAAGGGGCTAACCGCCAGCCCTGAAATTGGCAAAAATTATATGGGCACGGTGGTCAAAGTGGTCGATTTTGGAGCTTTCGTAGAGATTATGCCTGGCACGGAAGGCCTTCTGCATATTTCCCAAATATCCGATCACCGAATCAATGACATCCATACTGAGGTTAAGAGAGGCGACAAAATGATGGTTAAAGTACTGGACATCGACGGCCAGAAAAAAATCCGTTTAAGTCGCCGAGCTGTTCTTGAGGAAGGATAATAAGATAGCACTGTCAATTGGCGGGGATCCCGACTCGAACATCTCCTAAGTGAACTCTGGGGTAATATGGGGGAGATGGCGACTGACACACTGCCGGAAATTCTGAGGCGTTTCAAGAAAGGCAACCTCTCCGAAAGAGAGGTTTTAGACTATCTTCAAGCACTTCCTTTTCAGGACTTAGGATTCGCGAAAGTAGACCATCATCGAACTCTTCGTCACGGATTTCCAGAAGTCATTTTTGGCTTAAAAAAAACAGAAGAAGAAATTCTATCCATTGCAAAAAATCTTTTGGAGCGCCAGGATAACCTTCTGATCACAGAGACTACTCAGCAGGTATTCGAACAACTGAAGGATCTTCACCCGGGATGTAAATTCTACCCCCGTTCTCGAGTGCTCTCTCTAGTAAGAAATGATCAAGAAAACGGCTTTGGACTGATAGGTGTTGTGTCTGCAGGAACGGCAGACATACCGGTTGCCGAAGCCGCCAGTGTCACGGCTTCAGTCATGGGGAACCGGGTGTTCACAACCTATGATTGCGGGGTTGCGGGATTGCATCGCCTGCTAAGCGTACAAAAAAAACTATCTTCTTGTTCGGTAGTCATCGCCGTGGCAGGGATGGAAGGGGCGCTTCCAAGTGTTGTTGGAGGCCTAGTACCCTGCCCAGTTATAGCTGTACCGACCAGTATCGGTTACGGTGCGGCATTGGGAGGGATTACGGCCCTACTGGGGATGTTGACAAGTTGCTCATCCAACGTGACCACAGTCAACATCGACAACGGCTTTGGAGCAGGATATGTCGCTAGCTTAATAAATCGTAAGCGAGAGTCGGATAGACAGGGCCACACTTGATCCCATAAGCTTCCGTTGTTCTCTTGATTTGCTTAAATACTGGACCGGATTAACAATGGACTCGGCCGCGGCCTAAGAAAACTCACTTTAGAGGGAATTCTAGAGGGGCCTTTGGGCATCAACTTTTGACTGGCTAAGCACAATTATCTAATACTTGATTACGAGGATAAATGGATGAAATTCGATAGTGGATTCATCGGCCAGGTTCGTTCTAGCACCAATATCCTCGAGATTGTGCTGGGCTATGTCCAGCTCAGAAAGAGCGGTCAAAACCACATCGGCCTTTGCCCCTTTCACAATGAAAAGACTCCCTCCTTTAATGTTAACGAGAACAAGCAGATTTTTAAGTGTTTTGGCTGCCATGTGGGGGGAGATGCGATCGAGTTCATTCGCTTGATCGAAAACATGAGTTTTGTTGAATCCGTTACCCTCCTAGCCCGCCGGCAGGCGATCCCTCTTCCAGATAGCGGGAAACACTCTGCACAATCCTCAAAAAATGTTGATTTTACGGATTTTTTCCGGCTCATGGAACGGGCTCAGGAGCACTTCCGAAACTGTTTCAAAGCTGATAACTCCGCACGAAGTTATCTAGAAAAACGTCAAATTGGAGAAGAAGCCATCCAGGCCTTTGGCTTAGGCTATGCACCACCAGGGAATACACTGCTGGAAATTCTGAGGTTAGAAGGGCTTTCGGAATCAAGTGCAAGGAAATGTGGATTGATCAGGAAAAATGATCAGGGAAAACTCTACGACAACTTTCGAGGTCGGGTCATGTTCCCCATCCGTAACTCGGCTGGCCGCATAATAGCCTTTGGTGGGAGAAGCTTAGGGCCTGCAGTCCCTAAGTATCTGAACTCGCCCGATACCCCTCTATACAAAAAAAGCCAGAATCTTTTTGCCTTCGACCTCGCCAAGCATGAAATACGCAAACGCGACTGCGTTATTCTAGTCGAAGGGTATTTTGACTGCATCGTGCCTCATCAAGCAGGCTTTAAAAACGTTGTCGCGCAACTCGGGACCAGTCTGACCATGGACCAAGTGCTGCTACTGCGCCGTTTCACGCGTCAGATCCTACTTAGTTATGACACCGATCCAGCCGGTATAAAGGCTACGATTAGATCTCTGCAGTTATTTTTGTCCTCAGGTTTCAGGGTAAATATTGTCTGTCTTCCAGAAAAAGTTGACCCAGATACATTCATTCAGGACAACGGGCCTGAGGCCTATCGTCAGAGACTCCTAAACTCTCAACCGGGAATCGAATTCGCTCTTGAACACTTTCTGGCCCAGCATCGAGATCCATTTGGTCCCCGAGGTAAACAGGAAATCGCTGATCTGACCGCACCTCTCTTATTGGCAATAGAAAATAGTATTGAGCGTTCAGAGTACATCTCGAGAGTAGCCTCTCGACTCCAAGTTGAACCAGAACTGATACTGCAACAGGTAAGACGAGTCCGTCCTCACAGACAAAAAGAGATTAGTTCTTCCGCAGCTCCTCGACTAAATCCTCTGCCAGCAGAAATCGTTCTGGTACAAGCTCTTTTAGACGCTGAATTGCAGTCAGAAGCGCTCCCCAATTTAAATTCGAATCTAATCGGGGGGTTGGTTAGTGAACAATTGTTAGTGAAAATTGGAAAAATATGGGAACTAAATGGCGAACTCAGCATCCTTACTCTTCGTGACCAGTTGGAAGACGCTAAGGACATCGATCTACTTGAGACGATTAGTCTGCAGACTCCTCCTGGTGGAGTAACGCTGGAATCGCTGCTCGAAAGTATTCGAAGCCTGCAAAAAGTACACTTGGATAAAAAGAAGCGGCGTATTCAGGCAGATTTGAAGGATAAAGAGAAAATGGATCCTTTCTCAGATAGGATTCCGGAATTGCTTGGGGAACTGGAACAAATAGAGCTTCGCCGGCTTGAACTAGAGCTGTGACGATGCCCTTGATCTCGATCTGTCGGGCATTCTAAAATTACTGTTTCTTCAAAAGGAGATGGGCGCTTGTCTAAAAGGATTGACAATAAAGAGCTGAAAAGCCTCCTAGACGTGGGAAAGGAAAGAGGATATCTCCTCTACGACGAAGTCGGTGATGTCCTGCCAAAAGATATCCAATCCGCAAAAGAGCTGGATAAGCTATTTGACCGAATTACCAAGGCAGGTATCGAAGTCATTGATTCTGATCAACAATTTGAACCAGTCCAGACAAAAGTCCCGGACAAAAATCAAAAACCAGACGAAACCCCCCGCGAAGCACTGGAAAAAACTAACGACCCTGTACGAATGTATCTCCGAGAGATGGGAACTGTCCCCTTACTCACAAGAGAGGGAGAAGTCGAGATTGCAAAACGTATTGAAAAGGGTCAAAACGTAGTACTTAGAGCCCTATCCCGCTCTCCTCTTGTGGCCTCAGAACTTCAGACTTATGTTGTCCTTTTGAAGGATGGCCATATTCAGATCAAAAACCTCGTAATCATCCAGGAAAAAGACACTGCCGAAAAAGAAAAGGAGATTACAGAGGAGTTGCTACAGAAACACCGCAAGTCCTTGGTCCGCCGAGTTAACGAGATCAAAAAACTAGACATAGAAGCTATGCGCATCCGGGGGCGCCTCAGAAGAGCGAAGAAAACTAGTGATAACTACAAGCGACTACTGTCAAAGTTAGCCCGATACCGAATTCCTATCGCTAAACATATCCAAGACCTGGATCTTACGCCGGCGACACACGAAAAATTGGTTAATTCAGTCAAAACGACTGTAGATCGCATTGTTGCGTTAGAACGTGAATCTAGACGCCTCACAAAGTTGCAGGAATCTTCACTCAACCTGGAAGAAGTCAAAAAGATCAAACTCCGGAGCCGGGAAATCCAAAAGGAATTTAAGGAGGTCGAAGATGAGCTTATGGCAACTCCGACTGAACTGAAAAGAACCCTGGCAACAATCAAGCAAGGTGAACTCGAAGCCGACATAGCAAAAAAGGAGCTAGTCGAAGCGAATTTAAGGCTGGTAGTTTCAATCGCCAAGAAGTACACGAACCGAGGGTTACAATTTCTAGACCTTATTCAAGAAGGCAACATTGGATTGATGAAGGCTGTCGACAAGTTCGAATATCGAAGAGGTTACAAATTTTCTACCTATGCTACCTGGTGGATCCGTCAGGCGATCACCCGTGCAATCGCTGATCAGGCTCGAACCATCCGTATTCCTGTACACATGATCGAAACGATCAACAAGTTAATACGTACATCTAGAGCATTGGTTCAAGAGCATGGCCGGGAGCCCACCTCTGAAGAGATTGCCGAGAAGATGGATATATCTGTTAATAAGGTTCGTAAGATTTTGAAAATTGCACAGGAACCGATCTCTCTCGAAACACCAATCGGAGAGGAAGAAGACAGCCATCTGGGAGATTTCATCGAGGACCGCGGGATCATATCACCTTCGGAAGCGGTGATTAATGTCAATCTCAAGGAACAAACATCATCCGTTCTCCATAGCCTAACACCACGGGAGGAACAGGTCATTCGGATGCGTTTTGGAATAGGGGATGGAAGTGAACATACACTAGAGGAGGTAGGCCAACGCTTCTCGGTTACGAGAGAGCGCATCCGCCAGATAGAGGCAAAGGCTTTGCGAAAGCTACGTCATCCTTCGCGCAGCCGAAAGCTGAAATCCTTCCTTGAAAGTGCAGGAAAGGAAGGACCTTAGGAAAATAAAAGGCGTCCCCTAGGACGCCTTTTTTTGTGGGTTCAACTCCGAGGAGTAGTCTTTTGTTAGCATCCTGGAGACCGAGACATTGAATTCGTGGGCCCATAGCTCAGTTGGTTAGAGCATCTGACTCATAATCAGGCGGTCGTAGGTTCGAGTCCTACTGGGCCCACTCAAACTATTTGGCACCATGGACGGATTTATGGAATCTGAATTGGACGTTCGAGAAGAAATTCGGGGGTTAGTTGAGCTTCAGAAACTTGACACCAAACTCCAAGGATTGGTTGGAGAGTTAGAATCTATCCCTAAACAGCTCGAAGAATTAGAAGCCGATCTGGACGCGAATAAAGTGCTGATGCAGAAGGCCCAAGCCATTGTCGAAAAATCCCAAAAGGATCAACGCGAGGCGGAGGGAGCGCGGACAACCTTGCAAGAACAACTTGTAAAGTACAAGGTCCAACTAATGGAGGTCAAAACCAACAAGGAATATCAAGCTATTCTGAAGGAAATCTCATTGACTGAACAGGAAATATCTGCCACAGAAGATAGCATTTTGGAGTTGATGCTCGGGGCTGATGACATCCTACAAGAATCCAAACAATTTGAGATAGAATTTCATGAGAAGAATAGTGAAGTTCAAGGGAAAATCCAGGCAGCCCAGGATAGCGGGGCTGAAGCAGAAAAACTTTTAGAGAAATCCGAGGAGAGTCGGCTGGAATTGGTAAACGCAATCTCACCTGAATCCCTCTCTCACTACGAACGAATATCAAAGGCCAGAGACGGCCGCGGGCTAGCAAAAATTTCTGATGGGTCTTGTCAGGGCTGTAACGTAATGTTGCGACCCCAGCTGGTTGCCGAGATTAGAGCCGCTGCCAGACTTGGGGTTTGCGAGAAATGCCAAAGGTTTCTTTGTTTCGAAACTTTGGAGAGTTAACCTGGCTTCTTGCTTCCTCTATACCCCCAGGGCGGTGGACATGTTTCCCCGGCCAGGAGTAACTCTATGAACATCCTCCTAGCTAGTGTGTCTCGTTTTTTTCTTCAGGTATACAATTCCACCACGGATTTCGGGTTCTATCGATCGATCTTTCAACAATCGTTACTTCGTTCTATTGCCTATTTTCTATTCCTCAATTTTGCCATTTCAGCAAGTATGGCCGGTTTTCAAACATGGAGTGGCGTAACAGCTATTCGAGATTTTGTGGGGTGGGGCTCAGAAAACCTGCCTCCCATTACAATTCAGAATGGGAAAAGAATCATCAATCCAGGTGAACCTATATTCAGGAAATATTTTGGCGAAGAGATCATTAACTTCATTTACGCTCCAGGAGACGACTTCGATTTATCGCAGATGGAAACTCCCGCAGTTGTCCTCAAAGAAAACCAACTATCCATCGTAACGGACAGTTACGGGGGGAACTGGTCTTGGGGAGAACTCGAACAGGAGTTTGCACCTTTTATTGGAGTTCTCAGTCGACCCTACGAATGGCCCGACTGGACACACCGAGTTGCCTGGGTCTTCTTCCCTCTAGCCCTAACAAGCCACTGGATATTCCTTCAAATCCTCGGCCTGATGCAGGCCCTCCTTTTAATGATGTGCTCTGCCTCCTCTGCAGCCAGAGTAGGTGTAAAACTACCCTACCGGAATTACTTTACTATCGCTGTTTATAGTCTTACCCCAGGGTTAATCCTGCATCTCTTTGTAACTTCCGCAGGACAAGGAGGAACACTATTCGATTTCATATACCTTGGGATATCAGCCGTTTACACCTACTTTGCAACACAAAGCTGTGTTGCCACAGAATCCAGTTAGATGCCTTTTGAACCAATTACGACCAAAGGAATCTAATAGACTGCACCCGGTTAAACAATGAGATGTTACTGAAACTATTACCCCTTATTTCTAGTTTTCCCCTATTTTTCTGGGTGTTTCTTATACCGAACCCGGTGAATGGTCAAGATATCCCAGAGGCGCCTTTGATCCGAGCTCATGTTGATGTCGTCAATGTTTTGGCAACGGTCAAAAACCGGCGTGGGCACTATGTTAAGGATCTCAATATCTATGATTTCGAAATTTTTGAGGATCAGGTCCGGCAGCATCTTGAATTTTTCAACTATGAGACTGACCAAGAGGGCAGATCACTTACCATCGTTGTACTGATTGACACCAGCGGTAGCGTCAAGCAGGAATTAGCCTTTGAGCAAAAAGCCGCGATCGAATTTCTGCGTTCTACCTTACGCGAGAAAAAGGATCTTGCAGCTGTTGTACAATTCGACAGTGATGTTAACCTCGTCCAGGACTTCACCTTCGACCTCGAAAAACTCGAATCCAGTATCCATAACATGATTCCACCGGGGGGGGCGACTAAACTGTATGACGCCATAGTTATTGCAACCGACGACATGCTTAGGCACGAAGTCGGTCGTAAGGTCATCGTAGTACTTTCCGACGGAGCCGATACTCAAAGCTTCTATTCTTCTAAAGACGCCATCAAGTCTGCACAGGATCGAGATATCATCATTTTTGGAATCGGTGTCCGGAATCGAGAGAGTTATTCAGATTTCGGGCAGCTCCGGAAATTTGCGGAGGCCACTGGTGGAACATTCTTTAAGTCACGGGCCAGCTTATCTCGACTTCGAGAAGCATTCGCTAAAATTAATCAAGAAATTAAGAACCAGGTGAGCCTTGGGTATGTACCCACTAACATCAAAAGAGATAGCACCTTCCGGAGTATTAGAGTAAAGGTTAAAAGAAGGGGAGTAAAAGTCAGGCACCGTAAAGGTTACTACGCGCCCGAGGAAGACTCTCCAGCTGAAAGATGAGTGCCTAGTAGACTTTAGTCCAGAAGCACCTCGAGGCTTAGTTCTTTACTGAGGAGCAAAGGAGAATAGGTACTCTTTAAAACCGCGCCGAAGAAGAAATGAATTGAGAACCTTGAAAGCCGGCATCATCCTCGCTAGTTGCGGTTCCCGATAGCATGGACAGGACTTCATTATGCCAGTACGATTCTCACAAGTAATGGTCTGGGAATCCAAAATCCGATATTTGGCGGGGCGTTCTGCAATGGACTTACGCGTAGAAATCATCGACAAAACCAAGGTTTCTGGCCTGCAGAAACTTGCCAAATGCTTCATCAGGCCTCGACATTCATTTTCTTCAAGATAATTGAAAAGGTCCCAGGCAAATACAATATCGAACCGTGTGCCGGGGCTGAAGGGAAGAAGATAACTGTAAATCTTATCCAGTTCGACTTCGTCGCTTGACGAAAAGTAGTCAAACGAGACGAGATCATCATACAGGTCTTGGACGTACAGCTTTCCGCAAAATTCGGAAAAAAACTTCACATTTTGACCCACAGAGCTGCCAAGGTCTAGGATGTTGTAACGTTCGCCAGTGCGGAGCCTACTGGTCAACGCTTGTAAAGCGAGAGACTTTTGTCCCTCTGTTTTCGGTTCCTGAGACTGGCTATGGGGTGACTTTCCAACTGATCTGGGTGGCCACCACCACTTCATCTCCCTCTACCCAATGGCATTTCGGTAGTCTTCGGAGAAGAAGTTGGTTTCTTTCCACTACTAGGCACTGTGATCGTCGGCTTTGAGGACTGCTTAGGGCCGCCGCTTTTGGAGACAGGTACAGAGGAAGAGGCTGCACTTGGCTTCACGCCCATGTCTATACTCCCTTTGAAGGTAGACCCGTCCTCAAGGCTAACTCTTGGAGAAATCATGTTTCCTTTGACACTACCAGATTTCCGAACAGTAACTTTTTCCTCTCCAAATAAGTTGCCATTAACCTCGCCTTCAATGCAGATCTCTCTTGCATAAATATCTGCTTTCACACGGCCCTTCTGGCCGACAGTAAGCTTATTACCACTGAGTTGGATTTTACCTTCGATGCGACCTTGAATAATCAGGTCTTCTTCACCGGCCAGATCACCTTTTACCAGTATTGATGCTCCAATGACCGCACGCTCACCTGACTGATTGGCAGATTCGGGTGTAGGTACATGACCTACAGATTCTATAGAAGGCTTTGAGGGATTTGTTTTCTTCCACATAAGCTAGTTACTCCTCAGTCACAACCTGTATGCACTTTGTAATCAACGGCTCCGACAAAGCCGAGATTTCATTCTAACACGCCTAGAAGGGCCAGAAAATAGGGATACAAATTGTAGAAAGGATCCAGAATATTATGTTCAAAGGCGTTCCTACCTTCAAAAAATCTGAGAATCTGTACCCGCCTGGCCCAAAAATAAAAGTATTGGTTTGATATCCCATGGGAGTCATGAAACTTGCGGAGGCAGCAAACATAACAGCAAAAACAAAGGGCTCTGGACGTGTTCCAAGACTAGCTGCCAAATTCAATGCAATAGGTAACATTAAAATTCCTGTTGCGTTGTTCGACATTAGGGAAGTTAGAACCGACGTCAGAAAATACAATCCCGAAAGAACCACTGTGGGGCCAAATCCCTCAAGTCCCACCATCAACTTATCAGCTAAAAACTGGCCGGCCCCAGTGCCCTCCATAGCTGTACCCAGAGGGATTAAGCAACCCAGCATAACGATGGTCTGCCAATGCAGATTACTATAGATCTCATTAAATCGCAGACAACCAGTCAAAAGCATCAAGGCTGTTCCAATAAGTGACGCCTCTAGGATAGTGAGATAGCCAGTCCCTGCTGCTAGAACAATCCCTAAAAATATTGACACAGCATAGGGGATCTTATCTCGGCGCATAAATCTTCCTGATACTTCCTCCAAAACCAAGAAGTCCTGGGTTCGGTAAAGGACCTCCAGTTGCTGTCGGTCGGTAAGAATCAAAATAGAATCCCCATGCTCTAATCGCACCTTTCCTATTTTCTGCCGGATCGTTCGACCATGACTCCGAATCGCGAGGGCGTTGGCCTTGTACGTTTTTCGGAAGTCGATTTCTTTGAGAGTACTATCCACCAAACGAGAAGCAGGGGAAACGAAAGCCTCTACCAAGGTGAGTTTTTCATCTTCCAAAGCCGGATCATCAACGGTTAGAGCCTTCAGGTTAACCCCTTCTCTTTTTTGCATTTCTAAAAAAGAATCTGAATCCCCTTGAACCAACATAATATCTCCAGCCTGAAGTCTTGCCTCACGATCCGTTGGTAGGAATCTTGCGCTTCCCCGAATAATCTCAATCACGTCGATTCTGAATCGGGTTCTTACATCAGCTTCTGCGACAGTCTGCCCAATAAGCGAGGAGTTCGGCTGAAGCACAAGCTCTGTTACAAAATGCCGCAACCGATAATCCTCCGTTAAACTCTCCCCAGTTCTGCGAGAGGTTAAGATATGTCGGCCGGCTAGAAGTAAATAAAGAAATCCTGCAACGAAAAACACCAGTCCCATTGGCAGAAAATCAAACATATGGATTTGAGTGCCACTTTGCTCCCTAAACAATTGTGCAACTAGAAGATTTGTTGACGTCCCAATAAGAGTACAAGTCCCAGAAAAAATTGCCGCAAAGGACATAGGCATTAAAAATTTACTCGCATCGAGATTTCTTCTCCGGCAAACAGCTAATACCACAGGCAGAAAAATCGCTACGGCGGCTGTGTTGTTGATAAAGGCCGATAAAACACCAACCGTTCCCATGACAAGAACTAGTAGTTTCAGATCGCTATTTTTTGCTAACTGGATTAACTTGGCTGCCGCCGCGTTGAGTGCACCCGTCCGTTGAACGCCGTAACTCAAGGCCAGCATGCAGGCGACGGTGATCGTCGCTGGATTTCCAAAGCCTGCAATGGCATCTGCTCCGGTTATGAGACGAGTACCTACAAGACTTGCCAAAACCAATAGACTGACTTTATC
>CAYXBG010000041.1:0-3339 GCA_964463145.1 uncultured Acidobacteriota bacterium | reverse complement strand
TAGCGACTGGGAATATGTCAAACGAGAACAACACTACAGCACAGGCGATAATGACCCACAAAATCCCCATTTCTACTGTCATAAGATCACCATCTGGAAAATTTTGAGCCCCATCCCTACCATAAAAAAGGCCGCCAAATCGACCAACTCGCTGGGCCAGGATCGAAGGTATCCCCGATAAGCAGGACCAACGGTATCCCTTCCGGGGAATAACATCAAGAAATGCCCCTTATCTAAGATCCCTCCGGGATATCAGTTTTTCCAAAGTGAAAAGTAGTTCAAGGATCGGAATGCACATGATCTTTGTCGGTCTGCTAAAATTCCTTAGGATGACTTCTCGGGGATTAGCAGCCGGAACAAGGCTCATTGGTGAATTTTTCGCAATCTACCCAGATTATGCACTGTGCCGGACTTTAACCGACAACATCGCTGAGGATCAGATGCAATATTCCGATGCGATACAGGCTCTTTCGCTAAAAGCACAGGCTGCTGCTGCCAACACTGAAGAAATTGCTCGCAGGCTAGCGACCGTATCTGTCTCTGTAAAGGGCAATCCAGTCCGAATAGAGAGCCTGAGTCTTCGAGATTTGATCCGGCTCGATGACTCAGAGCTTAAATCCACGCTCGAATTTTATTTCAAAAATCCTTATGCTCACCGTCGATGTAAGCGCTCCCGATGGCTCCCTGCATTCATCCGTTCATTCCCACTCCGAGTTTTGATTGGATATGCGAAAGAAAGAGGCCTTGCTCTCGACTATAATGCCTTCTTTGCATTGCTTAAGCTCCTCTAGGCATCCTTCGGGTAATAGCGTTAACTATCGGAATACCTAATACTGTGAAACGCTTTCTAATAAAAGAAAATTTGAGAACCAATACAGAAAATCAACTGAAATCAAAAGATAACTGGCGGACTATTTAGCCTGGCGACTACACTAGTATTGCCTAAATGAAAAAACGTTTTTTAGCTGTATCCATCCCTGGAATTTGCCTGATCTTCCTGGCATTGATTATCTTCAACTCCTATAAGCTGGAGTTGGTGCATAAGATCACCCTCAATGCCACCCTGCAGAAGGCTCCAGATTCTTACCCCAGAGACCGTATTGAGAAAGCCTTCCTAAGGGCCTGGAATCGGAGTTCTGAAAAGTCTGATACCAACCATTATCTGTCAAGGCTTTTGGAGTTATCTGCACGCCTGGAAAAGGTGCAATTTCTTTCCGCCCAACAGATCGAGGAAATCATAGCGATATTGCCAAAAGATGTTTCTCGAAGTGTTGAACCAAATTAGTCGAAACGAGGAAAAAATTTCCCGCAAGAGTTATTACGGAGAGCTGTTCCACCACGATACGTTGGGGCCGCATGGACCGAGCTCTGTGCTACTATGGATCGATGGTTTGCGGCCAATGCTCGTCACCTCTTGTTAAGGGAATCTGCCAACATTGTTCTCCCTCATCATCTCCTTCAAATCAGACGGATAGAGAGGTATCGACTCAGCATTCCCAGGGCCGCGGCTTAATACCCTATGATCTCTCTTCTTCCTTCGGCGCAGAGGACCAACGACCCTCAACCTGGAAAAAAGAACTGAGGGAGAAAATTGATGCCCACAAAAAACGAAAGTTAAATTTCGGGCCAGACATGGAAAGCTCTCCACAGGAAGAGCCAATAACCGACGCAGGGGAAAAAGAAAAGCCTGATGCAAAAATTGAAACAGCCTTAACCTCTTCTGAGTCTGCTAATGAGGCCAATAAGGACCCCCGCAGTAACAGTTCCTTGAATTACAACCTCACGGAATCAAAATCAGGTGTTTCAAATCGAAAAGTCATCTCACTACATCCCCCAAGTATACCGACCGCGGCAACTAATCGACTGGCTCGTTCTACTCTTAAACACTCGAAAGGTAGGACTGGAGTAAATCAAAAAAAACTCGATCTAGATTTAACACCTGGAGCTCAAGACAATCGGGACTCTGAAACAATGAGGCAGCTACCAACTCAGACGGTAGCTCAAATCCAAGCCCCCTTTGAGATTCTTTTCTCCCGTCTTCTTACAGGGCTTATCGATCTGGCCCTAGCATCCTTACTAGGTTCTTCTCTCGTGCTCATAGCAACCTCGCTTCTTCCAGGGAGCCTGCTATCTATTGAAACCTTTATTGCCTGTACTGTTGCTTCAGGATCCTTGTTTCTGTTCTCCTCCTTATTTCTCCTCCATTTATGTGGGCAAACACCTGGCATGCTGGCCACAGATCTAAAACTTGTTGGAATCCAAAATACCCAGCCACCCTTACTAGATATCGTCTTACGAGTATTTCTTTTCCCGGTCGTAGCAGCAACTTTAATTGGCCTGTTATGGGCTATTTTTGATGAAAAACAGCGATGCTGGCATGATCATGCTTCTAGAACAAAAATTGTTCCCGGCAGGCAAGTATCCGAACCTTACAAAAACACAGATGAGAAGCAAGCGTAGTTATCGAAATACCTCAAGCTCAATCCTCACAGGAGCCTGATCCGCTTGAGCGACTGATATAGCCGCTTTATTATCCTGTTGGCGATACTTTCTCACTTTCGCTCTCGGCTAGTTCCCCTAAATCTTCGACATAGACTTCATCCTCAAACTCATAGAAATCCAAATGCTCTTCCTCTGGCTCTTCAGGCTCTTGTGAACGGCCCGGGCTCCGTTTTTTACCATTACTCATGCCTCTCCCCTTTGATCTTAGAGTTTTTCACCCCTACAATGTCGCCGGTGAAGGAAAACAATACTATAGAATATCTCACGGATAAACCGTCGGCTGTGGACAGTAGTTTTAAAGAAAAATTAGTGGCTTCTGCTGAGGTTCTGGCAGTTGCTTTTCTAGGATTGCCGATTGCACTCTTCCTTAATGTTTTGCTAGCGGCTACTTACATTAGCACAAGTGGCCAGGCTGCTTTGGCGCAACAGAATACCCGAGTTCTGTTTTCTCTTCTTTTTGCGGATGCGCTTGCTACCGTTGCTATTATCTGGATACTTCAACGGGCACGGGGCAAGACCCTTTCTCAAATAGGACTCTTACTTACAAACTACAAAAACGAGATTAAAATTGCAGGATTGGCTCTGGCAGGACTTTTAGGCGTTACCATGGCATCAAATCTGATGTTCCATCATTTTTTGCCAAGCTGGGTTACCCGCGAAAACGAACTACTTGCTCTTCTCCAGACACCCTTTGATCTGGGCCTGTTCTTGGTGACGAGCGTCTGTGTTGGGGGCTTCAAGGAAGAATTGCAGCGCGGCTTCATTTTAGATCGATTTGACAAAAAGTTCGGGGCAGCCAAGCTGGGTTTATTCCTCTGGAGTTTCGTCTTCGGGGCG
>CAYXBG010000040.1:1559-14581 GCA_964463145.1 uncultured Acidobacteriota bacterium | reverse complement strand
CATATCAACCACAAAATGTTTCCCATCACGATCGGCAACGTGCCAAAGCAAAAAAAACATCCAGATGAAAGAAAAAGTGCTGAATTCCTCCACCCACATCATAGGGGCAAGGACCCCCGTATAACGAAAAAATATATTAATCGTCTGTAGAATCAGAACCGCAGCAAACAAAGAGATTACAACGGTCTCAGTGACATACCGCGTTATTTGAGAGTAACGTTCCATCCAATTAGAGCCTCACTGCGGATTCTTAAGGCAACGGCCTGCCTGTCATTCCCTCCACATGGGCAATCCATTCCTGAAAGAACTCGTAGGCAGGTTCTCCGAGGCTCTTCATGTAACCGTCTCGGAATTCTCTAGCCTTCGCCTCTATATCCGTCATGTCCAGTTGGTCTCGATCTACCCACAGCAGTCCACTTTCAATCATTTCCGCCTTGTTCCGATTATATTGCTCCTCTACAGAACCTAGGTTGAAGACCTCACTCTCCTCGCAGACCGCAAGGAAAAGTTCCCTAAGATCTGGGGGAAGGTTATCCAACCACTTTTTGGAACTCAACATAAGGCTTTCGCTATAAACCAGTCGTGTATCAAGAAAGCATTTCAGAACTTCATGCCACTTCGCGGCAGCCCCACCTGTCACCGATGTCAGTGTTCCCACGGAAACTCCTGTCTTAAAAGCCATATATGCATCAGCATAAGGAATCGGATTTGGCACAGCCCCATAGAGTTCGGTGAGCTTGATCCACAAATCAGCATTGACGGAACGAAACTTCGCCTTCTTAATCGAGTCTAGAGAAGTGATAGGATCCTTGTAGAAAACACCCCAATAATCTCGAATATCAAGACCTACTGGGTAAAATCCTTTCCTCTCTAGGACATCAACAAACTTTGGCCAATAGGCTCTAATTACCTTCCAAGCCTCAACCCTATCCCTCCAACCGTAAGAAGGCATCTCCAAAACCGCGGCCTCAGGACAGTACCTATAGAGATAGCTTCCCGCTCCGTTCATCAATTCGAGATTCCCGAGCAGGAGATCTTCGAGATTTTCCTTCTCACCACCCATCATACTTCCCGGGAACACCTCACATTGAAAACGATTTCCACTGCGCTTCTCGAGTTCTTGTGAGATCCACTCCAACTTTTTAGCAAGATGATGGTCCTTACCAAAAAGAGTAGCCATTCTAACTTTTATGGGACCTTCCTTGTTCCCAGAAGTGCACCCCCAAACACCCAATAGGCAACTAGACAATACCAGCCAGGCCATTACTTTTTTCTTAGTCATACATTGCCCCTTCTAGATAAATGAAAACCCCGAGGATTCTACTTTAAAGCTATGCCCTCCACAATGTACAATCCCGAGCCTAGTACTACTTAAGGAACAAGTTAACAATTGGCACAAAACAAAGTACTCTCGATCAAGAAGGCTGTCGAACTTATAAATGACGGAGACAACCTGACAATAAGTGGATTTGCTCATTCCCTAGCTCCCATCGCTCTAGTCCGGGAAATCATCCGACAAGGTAGGAAGAACCTAGCTTTAACTTCAATGGGAGAATGTTGGGCAGCCGATCTCCTTTCCGGGGCGGGCTGCCTCCCTAAGGTGGGACGCTCGAACTACATGTTCGAGGGGTGCGGTGGTTGTATGAATTTCTCGCGGGCCGTACAACAAGGTGATCTTGAGGTGGAGGACTATAGTCACTTCGGTATCACCTCGAGACTCTTCGCGTCTGCACTAGGAATCTCTTACCTGCCTACCAAAGTGATGGCCGGCACCGATATCGTTAAAAAAGTGACATTCGACAAGGATAAATCGCTCGTCGCAGACTGCCCTTTCACCGGAGAACAGCATCTCTTAGTGAAGGCTATCGAACCTGATGTAGCAGTAATCCATGCCTCGCGTGCGGATGAAGAAGGCAACACGCAATTGTTCGGAATGACATCCATCATTGACGAACAAGCCCGCGCATCAAAAACAGTCATTGTTTCCGTGGAAGAAATAGTCCCGACCAATGTGATAGCCGAAAAACCTGAACTTACACTGCTTCCCAGCTTTGTGGTAGATGCGGTGGTAGAGATTCCATATGGAGCTCACCCCGCTGGGATGTTTAAGTATTACAACTATGACCACGATCATATTCAGAATTACTGGAACCAATCACGTCAGGAAAAATCCTTCAAAGAATACCTGGAGCAATACGTCCTGAAACCTCATAACCACTGGCAATATTTGGAAATGATCGGTATACGAAAACTTATGGAACTGCGTGCAGATCCATACCTTGGTTATTGAATGGAGAGATCCCCGATGGATTTTACACGTGAAGAACTGATGGCAGTCGCCGCTACACGGGAAATCGGTGACGGTGAGGTGGCAATCATTGGAACCGGCCTCCCCATGATAGCAGCTTATTTAGCCAAAAAGACTCACGCCCCAAGGTCTTGCTTGTTCTTTGAGTCGGGTATTATCGGAGCTTTTCCAAAAGAATTAGCTATTGGGGTCGGGGATTTCCGCCTACTGTCCAATTGTGTTAAAGCCTCAGGTCTTTACTACGCTCTAAGCTTGATCCAGGGCGGTTACGTCGACCTAGGATTTCTGGGTGCAGCCGAAATCGATCCCTATGGGAATATAAACTCCACAGTCATAGGCGATTATTCACATCCCAAGGTGCGTTTACCAGGAAGTGGAGGAGCAAACGACATTGCTTCCCTAGCCAAACGTGTCGTGGTAATAGTACCTCACGAAAAAAGAAAGTTCCCATCTCAATGTCATTACATAACTACTCCCGGATATCTTGATGGCCCCGAAGGCCGTAAATCGGCAGGCCTGCCCGGAGGTGGCCCAACACGTGTTATAACTAATCTCGCCATTATGGGATTCGATTCAGATTCCAAAAGAATGCAGATCGAATCCATCCATCCAGGAGCTTCAAGAGAACACAGGCTTCGAACTATTAGTTTCAAAGACTCTCACTGAAACACAAGCTCCAAGCGAAGAACAACTACATCTATTACGTAATATTATCGATCCAGAAGGCGTGTATATTTAGTCTTCTATTTAAGGCTTTCATGAAAAATACTGGCGGTCATCTTTTGGTTGAATGTATGAAAAACGAGGGGGTTGAATTTATATTCGGAATACCCGGCGGTCAAACCCTTGCCATTATGGACGCCCTTTACGATAGAACGGATATCCGTTTTATCACTGCTCATCACGAAGGTGGTGCATCTTGCATGGCAGATGGCTATGGACGCACAACCGGAAAACCGGGTGTTTGTCTCTCAACTACAGGGCCGGGTGCGACAAATCTGCTGACCGGTATTGGAGGTGCCCTAAAAGATTCCAGTCCGGTAGTCGTTATAACGGCCAACAACTTTGGAGTTAATCTCGGCCGAGATGATGCTCAAGAGGCCACCCATACCGATATTTTTCAAAGCCTGTGCAAATGGTCCTTCTTGGTCACAGATGCCAAAAGAATTCCACATGCTGTACGAGAGGCATTTCACCGTGCCAGATCCGGATGTCCAGGCCCGACCCACCTCGATTTCACAAGGGATGTACTGGAAAATGAGATTGACGGTTCCTGCCTTCCCTCCCAAACTGCGGGCAATTCTCAAGTTCCTAACCGGCAACGCGGAGATGCCAAAGCTATAGACAATGCTGTCGAGATTCTAACTAAGGCTAATACTCCCGTAATCTGGGCAGGCCGTGGAGTGCTAATCTCAGAAGCTACCGAGGCTATAGTCCACCTTGCAGACACACTACACATACCAATGATCTCAACCTACAACGGGATAGGCAGTATCCCCGCCGATCACCCTTTATCTTTTGGCCCAAAAAGCCGCCATGGGACCAGAGTCTCGACTCAAGTCCTGGCTGAATCTGATGCAGTTTTGGCCATCGGCAATAGTTTAAATGGTCCTTCTACCTCTCGCTGGCAATTAGAACTACCCAGACAGCTTCTTCAGATTGATATTGACCCTCTTTCCATCGGCCGACACTACCCTTGTGCCGTAGGTATCGTGGGCGATGCACTCGCGGTGACCGAAGAAATATCTGGGACGTTAGCAAACCAAACACTCAAAGAAAGTGTCCTAGAAAACCGCACACAGTGGATTACCAAACTTACGCAAGTCCAAAACAAATGGCAGAAAGATATCTTTCGGAAAGAATATTGGGATGAGTCACTAGTAAAGCCACCATTGTTGATGGAATCTTTAAGAGCCTGTCTGCCAAGAGATGCCATCGTAGTTGGTGGAGCCGGTAATCCTGGAATATGGACCAACCTCTTAGAAATTTATGAACCGAGAACATACATGAAACCTGTGGGCTTTGGAAACATGGGCTTTGGTCTACCAGCAGCAATTGCAGCTAGCCTGGCCCAACCTGATCGAAAAGTCGCCTGCGTCGTCGGTGATGGTTCTCTGGGGATGTGTATAAGTGAAATCGAAACCTCTGTTCGGGAGAACGCACCGGTACTAATAATAGTCATGAATAATCATGGCTATGGCAACATCAAACAGGAACAGCTGGTGTATCACGGTCCTCGTTACATAGGAGTGGACTTCTTGGATACAGACTTCACGATGATCGCGAAGGGATTCGGAGCAGACGGCGTCCGTGTAGACAGCCCCGATCAACTTATGGCTGCTCTAAAATCAGGTGTGGCTAGCGAAAAGACATTTCTTGTCGATGTCCTCATCGATCCTACCGACAACGTTTGGACGGAGCCCTTCTAAGTGAGCACCCGGGAAAGAGAAGATAAAACAACTACACTCTCTGGGGCAGTTTCTTTAATCGAAAACGGAAGTACGGTCGCTATAGGTGGCGGACCAATCCATCGACATCCAATGGCGATGATATTCGAAATTGTCCGCCAGAAAAAAAGATCTCTATCCCTTTTGGGATGGAATAACAGCATTGATATGGATCTATTGATAGGAGCTGGCTGTGTCAGCTCTATTGAAACTTCTCATGTTGGCATGGCCATGCTAGGACTCGCGGTCAATTACCGCCGAGCCGCTAAAACTGGGTCCTTGAAAATTACTGAACAACTAGAAACAACAGCTATTGACGCTTTCCGAGCGGGAAGTCAAGGCTGGACTTTCTTTCCTACCAAAACATCCCTGGAGGCCGAACCCACCCCGGATAATGAATCGTTAGAATCCATGGAATGTCCTTACACTGGTGAAAAATACGCCTTGCTGCCTGCTTTCTCTCCAGATGTCGCAATCATCCATGCACATATTTCTGATCGATTTGGTAATGTCCAACTTGATCAAAAACGAGACCTGGATAACGGAATTGATGCACTTATCGCTAACTCCGCGAGAAAGGTCATAGTCTCGGTCGAACAGATCGTTGCCGAAGAAACGATCAAAGCCAATCCTCACCTGACTATCCTCCCTGAATCCTCTATAGACAAGATAGTTGAGGTGCCGTTTGGAGCTCATCCAAACGGATGCGATTACCGCTATGATTACGACCTCAAATTCCTGAGAGATTATCAAAAGGCCTGCAAGAAGAAACCGACCTTCCAAGCGTGGTTGCAGAAATATGTCTTGGAGCCCAAAGACCACTACGAATACCTGGACCTTATAGGATTGGAAAGACTATGGAGAATCCAGCAACTTTCTACTAGAAGTACAGATCCAACAGAGGTCCATTGAAGGAACTGCTCCTGACAATCGATGCTGGCTCACGATGCTCTAAATGTGTGCTCTTCGATCTCTCAGGCAATCCCTTATCATCTGGTCAGAGCGATTATAAAACATCACAACCCCATTCCGGGTGGGCTGAGATAGATCCTTCTGAACTCTTAGAGGCCGTGTCAACGTCTCTAAAGCAAGCACTGCAAGGAATTGATACAGGGATGATTAGAGGGGTCGGTGTCACAGCCCAACTAGGGTTAGTCGGTCTTGACTTGAAGGGCTCTCCCGTCTCGAAAATTATTCCGTGGATGGACAGGCGCTCTACACGCCAAGCAGCAAGGATTTCCCGAACACTGGAAGAGTCTGAGATCTATCGTGTCTCTGGACGCCGGGTTGACCCTGAGAGGATGGCTTGTAAAATCCTCTGGCTCAAACAAAACCACCTCAACGTTTACAGAGATATCAATCAATTTCTTACAATTAAAGACTATATAGTCTATCAGTTGACCGGACAGTATATTATCGACGAAACTCACGCTTCCTACTCGCTCCTCTTCAATATTAGAGACAAAGTTTGGGAACAATCCTTCTTGGAATCTCTCAATCTAGAAGAAAAATACCTGCCTAGAGTTCACACAGCACAGACTATTGTGGGACAGACCAATGGCTCGTTCTGTTCTGCTGTGGGTATCCCGAAAAACCTCCCGGTTATTGCTGGCTGCTCAGATGGGTCAGCAGGAACATTAGGGGCTGGACTGGTATCAGAAGGCGATGCAGTCAATGTTTCCGGGACAACAGATGTCTTGTTAGCATGCACCCCCGAGCCACACTTTGATCCCAACATGGGAACACTCGTCAATTGCTATCCTATCCCTGGGATGTGGGGGCAAGGAGGCCCACATTCTATAACGGGTGGTTGCTTAAACTGGTTTTACGAGACCTTTGGGGAGACGGAAATTGCGATTGAGCAATGGCTGCACAACCTTGAGGAGGAGGTAAGGCATATTGCCCCCAACCCTGGGAATCTCTTATGTATACCGAGCCTTATCGGAGAACGCACTCCCATTTGGGACAGTAAGGTGAGAGGGGTCTTTTTTGGAATCTCTCCCCAACATAGACGAGCTCATTTTTTTCGCGCCATTCTTGAAGGTAGCGTTTTCGGTTTAAAACGCTCTCTAGAAACTCTTGAAGAAATGGGGGTAGTCATTAACAGAATTCGTCTCGTCGGTGGTGGGGCCGGGAGCAGATTATCTGCTTCCATCCGAGCCGATATTCTCTCCAAATCAATTGTCCTACCTTCTGTTCCGGAAGCCACCTCGCTTGGGACAGCAATTCTTGCCGCGGTCGGCACTGGGGCCTTCTCTGACTTCGAGGAGGCTGTAGCCCAGATGGTTTCATTAAAGGAATCTGTCGAGCCCAACTCACAGAATAACCCTGCATATGAAATGCTTTATCAGGAATTTCTGGCGTTACACGACAGCCTTAAGAAACGATTCGAGAATTTATCTAACCTCTCAAACAGCTAAGAGATCGATCAAGGGCAACTCTCGCATAGAGTCAACTATGGGCGTTCGTAGTTTCCAAGTGGACGAACCCAAATATTTCGGTAGCGTACTCGATTCTTATGCGACTGAAGTTTCAGTGGGCCTTTTCGCTCATGCTCCTCATAGACCGCAACCTCCTTGTAACTCATAGCCCCTATGAAAGCTTTCCGATGATGAACCACAACTCCATTGTGCAATACCGTGACATAGGCAGGTTTCTGCAAAAGACCCTCTTCAAAATGAGGAGCCTCAAAAATAATGTCGTATGCCTGCCATTCTCCCGGCTCCCTAGAAGCATTGACGAGCGGAGGGTATTGCCCGTACATAGCTGCAGCCTGTCCATCTGCGTAAGAAAGATTTTGAAATGAGTCCAAAATCTGAATTTCGTATCTCCCCATGATCAAAACCCCACTATTACCTCGACCCTGACTCGAGCCTCGAACTTCAGAAGGAGTAGCCCATTCGATGTGAATTTGACAATCTCCAAAACTCTCACGGGAAACAAGGTTCCCCATCCCGGGCACTACTTCCATATACCCCTTTGCAACTCTCCATCTGGGCGCTACCATTTTCCCCTGCTCGCTCCCTTTTCCCTCAGCAAGCCATTGAGAAAGATCCGTACCATTAAAAAGGATTACGGCGTCGGAGGGAGGACTTGTCGGACCACCAAAAACTCCAGGAGCTACAATATGCGGCCTAGGTCGGTAAGCATCGTGAACTCTCCAGATCCCATCAGGCTGCATGGGCGTATCTGTGAATCCTGGAGGTTCCTTGCTCGTCTGATCTTTCTCTTCTGGCAAACCTAGACTATTTACCTGCTGCCAGATAAATATAGATGCGAGTGAGTAGAGTAGTACTTTTCTTCGGACTTTGAGCAAATCAACCATCTTCCCTTTCCCTTCTGTTCTCCAATCCTTCTATTCGGAGAATCCCTAATTGATTAGAGTAAAGCAAATGATGTCCTTGCGGATTCTATAGTCTCCTCTAAAATCGTCTCAGTGTGCTTTGTCGAAACAAAGCCTACTTCAAAGGGTGAAGGAGCAAAGTATATAGAGCGTTCAAACATCTCCTTGAAAAACCTGGTGTAGTGGTGACTATTTCCTTGAGCAGCAGAATCCCAATCATGAGGTTTCTGTCTTCCAAAATAAACGCTAAACAAGGAACCCAAACCTGTTACCGATACCGGGAATCGACATTTACTAGCCGACTCCTGCAATCCAGTCACGAGCACCTGGCAAGATTTCTCCAGAGTACTCCAAGCCCCTTTCTCCATGAGTCCTTTTAAAGTCGCTATGCCTGCCGCCATGGCTAGAGGATTCCCTGATAGCGTTCCCGCCTGGTAGACAGGTCCTGCCGGTGCTAATTCTTCCATTATCTCTCGTCGACCTCCATAAGCACCTACGGGGAGCCCCCCTCCCAATACTTTCCCGATCGTGGTCAAATCGGGGTTTATACCGAATACTGCTTGAGCACCTCCAGGATGTACCCGAAACCCTGTCAACACCTCGTCGAAAACGAGTAGCGCTCCGTGTTTTCTTGTCAGTTCTCTCAATTTTTCTAAAAACTGTCTCTTCGGGAGAACGAGACCCATATTGGCAGCTACCGGCTCCACTATCACTGCGGCAACACTGTTGCCATGCTCTTCAAAAAGGCTCGAGACAGAATCTATATCGTTGTAAACAGCCACTAAAGTGTCGGCTACTGCAGCATTTGTAACTCCGGGTGAATCCGGGATGCCCAGTGTCCCCATCCCTGAGCCGCCTTGAACCAAGAGCATGTCGGAATGGCCGTGATAGTTCCCCTTGAATTTTATAATCTTCTCTCGGCGAGTGAAGCCTCTCGCCAGACGGAGCGCGCTCATAGTGGCTTCCGTCCCTGAATTGACAAACCTCATCATCTCCATTGTTGGTATCAAAGATCTGACCAAGGTGGCTAATTCAACTTCAGCCGAGCATGGGGCTCCGTAGCTAGTACCTAACCGAGTGGCTATCTTGACTGCCTCTACTACTCTAGGATCAGCATGCCCCAACACCAATGGCCCCCAGGAAAGCACGTAATCAATGTAACGATTATCATCGACATCAAAAATCCAAGGCCCTTTCCCCTTCTGAATAAAAATTGGCTCTCCACCTACAGCCTTAAAGGCACGAACAGGTGAATTAACAGCTCCGGGGAAAAGGTCATATGCTCGCTGAAGTAATCTATCTGACTGGTCGCGCTTCAAATCATCTCACCTCAGAAAGCCATCGCCCTACATCCCTAGCATAGTATGTGATGATCAGATCGGCACCAGCTCGACGTATAGAAATAAGGGCCTCCATGACTGCTTCTTTTTCATTAAGCCACCCACTCTGGACAGCAGCTTTTAACATCGAATATTCCCCACTAACTTGATAGCTGACCAGAGGTACTTCCGAGAAATCTGAAGCGAGACTAGAAATCACATCAAGATAAGGCAATGCAGGCTTTACCATTAGAAAATCTGTGCCTTCTGAGACATCCAACTTGGCCTCGCGGAGAGCCTCGCGCGAATTAGCCGGATCCATCTGGTGACTACGCCGGTCACCAAAAACAGGCCCACCTTGAACCGCTTCACGAAAGGGACCATAGAAAGCTGATGCGTATTTTACAGCGTAGGACATAATAGATACATGGCTGTAACCTTGTTCGTCTAGAGCCGATCGTATTGAACCTACCATCCCATCTATCATGCCGCTGGGAGCTACTATATCTGCTCCGGCCTTGGCGTGACTGAGGGCCACACGGTCCAGAATCTGCAGCGTCTCATCATTCAGGATCTCCCTCTCTCCAGTCCTTTCAGAGGGAGATAAAAGGCCACAATGCCCATGAGAGGTGTATTCGCAAAGGCAAACATCAGTGATTACGAGAAGTCCTGGTTGGGCCTTTTTTATAGCCTTTATTGCAAGCTGAATAACTCCTTGATCGGAAAAATTTTCTGATCCGATTTCGTCCTTTTCTGATGGAATACCAAAGAGTAGAACGGCTCGAATCCCGGCCTCTACAATCTCTTGGACTTCAACTTCCAATTGATCCAATGAGTGCTGAAAAACCCCAGGCATTGAAGGAACAGGTCGACGAACATTCTTCCCATGGGTAATGAAAAGAGGCTGGATTAAATGATGTGCCTCCAACGTCGTTTCACGCAACATGGCACGAAGCCCAGTGGTTCTTCGAAGACGTCGAGGTCTCTCCTTCATTTTCATTCTTCCCTCCAAGCTACGCCTACTTATAATACTCGACTAGAGCCTCTACTAACCCTTCTACAGTAAAGTTACGGGCTACGATATCTACATTCAAACCTAATTCTGCTGCCACTCCAGCAGTAACTGGACCAATGCATGCAATCCGACAGTTGGCCATCAGTGCCCTACCTTTAGGGTGGACATCTAGATTCTTTAAAAAATTCTTTACCGTCGAACCGCTTGTAAAAGTAACGACATTAACTCCTCCCATTAGCTCTTCTACTCGTGGGTGCTCTGTAGCCACTGGAACTGTCCGATACACCGTGGCACAGTCGACTAAAGCTCCCTTCAATCGAAGCATTTCAGGAAGTTGGTTAGACGCCCTATCACCACGAGGCAGAAGACACCGCTGCCTACTGAGAACACCCAATGACTTCCCAAGCTCTTCTCCTACAAAATTAGCAGGCAAAACATCAGGACGACACCCCTTCTCCTTCAACATATTAGCGGTACTGGGTCCTATTGCAGCCAAACGAATTCCTTCTTTGTCAAGTAGCTCTCCTGTATCAGGAACCATCTCCCACCAGTTAACTACCGCATTTGTACTAGTAAAAATAATCCAATCATAAGTCCTCAACTTTTCAATGCATTTAAGCAATTGGGGGGTCTTGTCAGCATTCACAATACGGATCATCGGCAATTCGACCACCTCGGCGCCCAAATTTTCCAGACGTTTGTTTAAATACCCCGCTTGTTGCGCAGATCTTGTTACCACTACCCGTATACCTCTCAGTGACTTTTCTTCTTCCGATACCGAAAGAAGTTGGAGAGCCCCCTTGAGAAGTGCCGACCGGGCCAGTTCTTTCGCGGTTTCCTGTTCCATATTCCCACTACCTGTCAAGACAATGGACTGACGACCATCGGGAGAAAAGATGCTCCCCCGCAAAAAATAATGAGGCTCAGATTCACCGGAGCGCTTTTCGGCAAAGGCCGCGATAGGCAATGAACAACCCCCGCCCAATTCCAAAAGAAAACGGCGCTCTAAATCTACAGCACCTCTTACAACAGGATCGTCTATAGCAGATAAGATCCCCCATACTTCGCGATCCTCAGTTCGGCACTGAACAGCTACAGCCCCTTGACCAGGCGCTGGAAGAATCCTATCTAGAGATAACCACTCAGCGACTCGACTCTCGAGACCTAATCTCCGAATTCCAGCCGCTGCCAGTAAGGTGGCCTCATATAGTCCTTCTTCCAGTACTTTCCGGATTCGAGTCTCAATGTTGCCGCGGATGGGGGCAAATCTCAACCCAGGGTGTAGTGCACGTAATTGCGCCTCACGACGCGCACTGCTAGTCCCCACTAAAGCACCTTCGGGAAGATCTTTTAACTTCACACTATCCCGAGAAATCAGACATTCACGTGGATCATCTCGTAACGGGATTGCAACAATGCCTAGCCCTGGGTCCGGTTCAGTTGGCAGATCCTTGAGGGAATGTACTGCCAGATCTATTTCTGACTTACGGAGTCTATCTGCAAGATCGGAGGTGAAAACTCCACGACCAGACATTTTAGTAAGTGGCACCGTCTCCTTGCGGTCCCCTTCCGTACTGAACCCACTAAGGTCCAATTCAAGTCTCGGCCATCGCTCAGCCAGTAAACTCATCACAGCTCTAGCCTGATAAAGCGCCAATGGAGAACATCGGGTGCCTATCCGGAGACGAAGGGACTCGCTATTCAAGTCACACCAGTTTCCTGCTCAGCAGAAAGACCGAACAGTTCTCGCACAGAACCCTCATAAGCGGGATCTTGACTATGAGAGGCCTTCTTAATGCGAACGGTTGGTTCATGAAGAATTTTATTAACAAGGGCTTGTGAAAAACGACAAATATGTTCACTTGCCCCCTCATCCAAAGGGCCTAAATGACGGAATAATCGTTCAAGTTCATTTTTCCGTATAGACTCAACAGTTCTTCGCAAATCAAGAAGGTAAGAGGGATCTTTATCTGATCCAGAGACCTGACCGAAGCGTTCCAGCGCATTTTCTATAATCGCTTCTACTCCAGGGATCTCAAGGTGTCTGGCAGCTAACGCACCTGCCAACTCGGCTTGCAGCCTATCCGAATCGCAAACGATTACCCCCTTAAGTTTTCCGGCTTTAGATTCCACATTACGAGGCACACCTAGATCTACTAGTGCGAGAGGCCTATTTTCTCGCATGGCTATAGCCGAACGAATCATCTCCTCGGTTACGAAAGCAACTGAGGCTGCAGTGGCCAAAATGACAAGATCCGCCCTAACAAAACTTTTGAGCAGTTCATCAAAGGGCAACCATTCACACTTGTATTCCCGGGCCAAACTCCGGGCTCTTGAAGCCGTACGATTGATCACCACAAGATTGGTGAAACGTCGTACGGATAAGGTTTTCACAGCCAAGGCTCCCATCTCCCCCAGCCCAACGACAACAATATGTTTATTCTTGAGAGATCCTATTTCCTTACGGGCCCAATCCAGTGCTGCCGATCCAAAACTCGCAGGTCGGCGATTAATGGCAGTATTCGAGCGGGCTTTTCGCCCAGCCTCAATAGCGACCTTAAACACACCACCTAGTCCATTGCCCCGTACA
>CAYXBG010000040.1:0-1549 GCA_964463145.1 uncultured Acidobacteriota bacterium | reverse complement strand
TCTCAAAACATTCCACGACTTGACCTAAAATCTGATTTTCTCCTAAAACAGCAGATTCAAGCCCTGCCGCCACTCGACAAAGATGCAGTATGGCCTTCTCACCTTCTTGATAATAGGAATGTCCTCTGATCTCAGAAATACCAACATCAGTTGCCTTACTGATCAGCAACTCTAACAACTTCCGATCCACAGAATCTTCAGATTTGGCACGAATATACAGCTCAACACGATTACACGTCTGAAGCCAAGCCAGTTCCTCAATACCTCGGAACTCAAGCGGAGATTCACGACAACATTCCATTAATTCAGACAAACTGCTACCCAATCTCTCTCTAAGCTGGAGCGGAGCCGTTTTATAGTTCAACCCAAAACACCGGACTAGGCGCTGATTCACTTCAGACCCCCTTTCCAAGCTTCAACATCACGCCAATCACCTCCCTCGACGACGATTTGCTCTTCATCGAAACCAGAACGATCATTTTGTAATATCCAGGAACGAGCCTCTTCTGCCGTCCCCTCCTGCACCTTTAAAATCAAATAAGACAACCACGGCCAAGCGTAATCCCTATCATAGTCAGATGGAACTGGGTCTACATCCGGATGAGAATGGAAGAAACCTAGAATTGTGGACGGTGTACCACGTAGTTCCTTTTCGAGGTCAAGAATCACCTTGGGATCGATCAAATAACGATTACGGGTCTCACTTCGTTCGTTTACTACTCCTTGAATCTCTTCAACTACCTTAGTGCCATTCCGGTCCTGGCCGGTCAAAATACCACAGCCCTCCGAAGGATATGCTGATTCGAGAATCTGTTTGATCTGATCAAATTGATCAATCGATATACTTAACATGGTAAAAGGAAAACCTTTCTACTATTGGGATTATGCATCTCTCCAGAACTCTTCCGAGAGATATTTCAGACCGTTGTCTGGAAATACTGTCACGATAGTTCCTCTATCTATGTTCGAGGCTACCTGAATAGCGGCAACCACTGCACCTGCCGCCGACGGTCCTACCAACAGCCCTTCTTCAATGGCGAGCCTTCGAACCATGCTATAGGCATCCTCAGTTTCGACTAACAGTTCTTGGTCCGCAACGCTGGGATCGTATATCGAGGGAACCATAGCTGTAGGCAAGTGCTTGAGCCCTTCCATACCGTGCAAAGGAGATTCGGGTATAAAGGAAACGACCTTAATAGAAGAATCCCGCTCCTTCAGACCCCTGGATGTTCCAATGAAGGTGCCCGATGTTCCAATCCCTGCTACAAAATGAGTTACTTCTCCCTCCAGGACGTCAAATATTTCCTTTGCGGTGCCATTAAAATGAGCTTGCCAGTTAGCAGGATTGCTGTACTGATCAGCATAGAAGTAGCGATCGGGATCGGTAGCAACTAGTTCACGAGCTTTCAGTATTGCACCGTCAGATCCCGTCAAGGGACTTGTAATATGTAGTTTCGCACCATAGCTGAGAAGCATACTTTTGCGCTCAGGACTGGCATTTTCAGGAAGTGCCAACTCTACTGGATATCCCTTCATGGCTCCGATCATG
>CAYXBG010000039.1:1878-14723 GCA_964463145.1 uncultured Acidobacteriota bacterium | reverse complement strand
GTGTTTGCCGGGCGAAAACGAATTGATTGGATTGAGATCCTGGCAGGCGAGAAAGCCAAGGCAGAGACAGGGGAATGGCTTCCCGAAAATACTGTGGAATCGATTGCTGAGCATCGAGTAGCTATAAAGGGGCCTTTGACCACTCCAGTTGGAGGTGGTATTAGGAGTCTCAATGTGACTCTTAGGCAGGTGCTTGATTTGTATGCCTGTGTTCGACCATGTCGCTATATCCCGGGGGTTCCTTCCCCTGTCAAGGAGCCTGAAAAGCTTGATGTCGTTCTTTTTCGGGAAAACACTGAAGATGTATACGCTGGAATTGAATGGGCTGCCGGTTCGCCAGAAGCTGAGGCATTAATTGACTATATTGAAACAAGATTCGGTAAGAAGATTAAGCCGAAATCGGGCATTGGGATCAAGCCGATTTCAGAGTCAGGAACAGCGAGGCTTGTCCGTATGGCCATACAGTATGCCATTGATCATGGACGGAAAAGGGTTACATTAGTCCATAAAGGCAACATTCAGAAATTTACTGAAGGTGCCTTTAGGGATTGGGGTTATAAGCTTGCGAGAGAAGAGTTTGGTGATGTTTGTATAGACGAAGAGACCCTCTGGGAAAACCATGGAGGAGTCCTCCCTAATGATAAGATTTTGATTAATGATCGGATAGCTGATGCTATGTTTCAGCAAGTTCTCCTAAGGCCGGACGAATATGAGGTCGTTGCTTTGCCCAATTTGAATGGGGATTATTTGTCAGATGCCTGTGCGGCTCAGGTTGGAGGATTAGGGATGGCCCCTGGGGCCAATCTATCTGCAGAGGTAGCTCTTTTTGAGGCAACGCATGGCACGGCTCCAAAGTATGCTAACCAGGACAAGGTGAACCCTAGCTCTTTAATACTTTCCGGTGCAATGATGCTTGAGCATATGAATTGGTCCGAAGCGGCCAACCTGATTCTCGAGGCGATGGCCGCTTGCATTAAAAAGAGACATGTAACCTATGATCTAGAGCGGCAAATGAGTGGAGCTACCAGGCTCAGTACAAGCGAGTTTGCCTCGGCTATAGTGGACAATTTTTAAGTTGGGGTAAAAATACGGGGTCGGAGTTTGGAGCGGATGTATGCAGATGACCAAAGTAATTAAGGAGTACGGCAATGGATAACAAGGTAACTGTCGTTGGAGGTGGCCATGTTGGTGCAACGACCGCTCAACGTATCGCTGAGAAGGAATTAGCAGACGTTGTTCTTGTAGATATTTTAGAGGGTATGCCTCAGGGTAAGGCTCTTGATCTTCTCGAGGCAGGTCCTGTTGAAGGATACAACTCCTCAATATTAGGTTCGAATACTTATGAGGAGACAGCTGGGTCAGATATTGTGGTTATTACAGCAGGTCTACCTAGGAAGCCAGGGATGAGTCGGGATGATCTACTTCTCAAGAATGCTTCGATCCTAAAATCAGTCACTGAAAATATCGCTCAGCACAGTCCCGACTGCATCATAATCGTTGTAAGTAATCCCTTGGATGCGATGTGTCACGTTGCCAAATGGGTGAGTGGATTTCCCCCGGAAAGAGTACTCGGAATGGCTGGCGTTTTGGATTCAGCTCGTTTTCGGGCCTTCATTGCAATGGAATTAAATGTTTCGGTCGAAAATACCCACGCTTTCGTGCTGGGGGGGCATGGTGACACGATGGTGCCACTAACACGTTATTCTACCGTCTCCGGAGTGCCAATAACTGAACTGCTTCCGCCAGATCGCTTGGAAGCCATCGTTCAGCGTACAAGGGATGGGGGTGCTGAGATTGTAAAGTTGTTGAAGACAGGTAGTGCCTTCTATGCTCCGAGCGCTGGAGTAACGGAAATGGTGGAAGCGATTTTGAAGGATCAAAAAAAGATACTTCCATGTGCAAGTTATTTGCAGGGGGAGTATGGAATTAGCGAATTGTATGTTGGCGTACCCGTAAAACTGGGCAGGGCTGGTATTGAAGAAGTGTTCCAAATCAGCCTGACTACTGAGGAACAGTCAGAACTACAAAGGTCGGCCAATTCAGTACAAGAGCTTAAGGATATCCTTCAAGAAAACGGCTACACTTTCTAATCTTTCCTGGTCAATTCCGGTAATTTAGTTACCTCTTTTAGCGCAGACTACAGACTCATTTTCTAATGAAAGAGAATTCTTGAAGCTCCCCTGAGCACCCTCTATAGAGGTCATACCGATCTAAGAAACTAGATATGCAAGGTTTGTGCATAATTCTAGGATTCGAGAGGAGGATCGGGATGTCGGGTGCGATACTCGAAACAGAGATTTTATTCGCTCTTGGTGTCCTATTCTTATTGGGGATGTGTTCCTGGAAAGTGATGAGAATTTTGCGGCGGGCACGTTTGTTAAGGGCAAAAGAAGAACTCTCATTATGTATAGAAGATTTCCTAGGGGCTAATTTCACCGTCCAGCCCTGCTTTAGGTGTTATGAAGCTCAGTGGAAATTCCTAAGGGTTAGTGCTCGCGCTCGTTCCCTGGAGTGCCAATGCAGCTGTTGTGGTAAAAGACAATGGGCGCCTGCGGCTACTTCTCAATCAGATGAAGTATTGGAATTGCTGCAAGGTTTGGAAGCTATAAGAAGATCTTATCAAAGGCTAACGAAAGAAATACTCGAGACTACGGAGCTCTTAGTAGAAGGACCGGACGCTCCTCTTCCTTTTGAGCAGACGACTCGTTCTCAGATTCCTGAGTCTTGCAGTGCAGCTGTATGGCGACGGGATAGAGGTGTATGTGTGAACTGTGGCACGAAACATAATCTACAGTTCGACCACATCATACCTTTGTCTCGGGGCGGGGCTACTTCAATTAAGAATCTGCAGCTTCTTTGCCAGTCGTGTAACTTATCTAAAGGTGTCCGGATATAGCAAGACGGGAAAGATGAGAAGATTTCATCGGAGAGGCAGTGTAGACCTTACCGGGATTGTTAGTTGACGATGTTTGGCACCGGTTGATCTAGGAGTGCGAGCTGACAGATCTGAGCTGAGCTTCGTCGCATATCTTGTAACCCCTCTTCTGAGTAGAAGGCTATGTGAGGGGTAAGAATGACCCGGTAATGGGCTGGATGTCCAGGATCCCGCCAGGCCTTGATTAGTGGGTCGTCTTTTTGGGGGGGCTCCTGAGGCAAGACATCGAGTGCCAAGCCCGCTAGTTTCCCGGATTCGATAGCTCGAAGGGCTTGCTTAGTTTCAACGAGGCCGCCTCGGGCCGTATTGATCAGGAAAGCTCCCGATTGCATCATCGGAAGAGTGTTGTTTCCTATTATTCCTCGAGTCTCCTCAGAAAGAGGGCAATGCAAGCTAACAATAGATGACTTCTCAAGTAGGACCTGAAGTGAGTTAATCCTTGTAATTCCGAGTGATTTGTCAGCTCCAAGGACTTTATAGGGATCGTAATATAGGACATTAAGCCCCAGTGATTTAGCACGTAGTGCGGTAGCGGTTCCTATACGACCTAGTCCGACGATACCAAGTGTTCTTCCTCGTAGACGGTATAATGTTGGAGCGGATAGATGGGTCCAATCTTTATGCCTTTTCCTCAAGCGGGCTTCGGTTTCGTGTAGTCCTCGTGTAAGTGACAACATGTGTCCAATAGCGCTGTCGGCGACGTCTTCAGTACCGTAATCTGGGACATTGCAAACTGGAATATTGAGATGTCTGGCAGCCTGACAGTCTACATTGTCGTAACCAACCCCGGCCCTTACTATAACCTTGCAATTTTTCATGAGTTTCATGGTGGATCGGCGGAGATGCAACGTAGGTGGAAAGAGTATGATTGCATCGGCATTCTCGATGTGCCCTATTAAGTCGGTTTCGGTTTTGGCATTCAGGGAGACGACTTTTGCAATACTGCCAAGAATAGATTTTTCGATATCTCGATTTTCTAGAGGAGCATCGTCGATGATGAGGACTAACTTATTTTTCAGGACATCGGAAGAGAGGGTCATCTAGTCATTGTACAGTACAATTGAAATAGGGTTCTCGTGATAGATTCGTCCGGTTGTTGTGTAACCCTGCTCTCGATGAAGACGTTATACATCCAAGCAATCTAAACGCATGATTTTCCTGAATACTATGCCGTAACCTGAAATCAACAAAAGTAAACCCAATTGAACTTATTCGAGTAAGATGACCATCCAATGGAAATGAAATTAAAAGAAATTGGCAGAAATCTTCCATTATGAATAAATACTTGACTGGGATTTTCTTTACATAAGAGTTCAGTAGAACTGCCGATCAGGAGTAAGGAGTTGCAATGAAGAAAGTCTTTGCCGTAATAGCTACAGTTCTTATTCTGGTAACGAACTATACTTTGTATGCTCAGAGAGCTAGAGAAGACTTCCGGCGCCCCCCCAGCCCCGAATGGAAGCAAAATGAGGAAGCCAGAGGCCCTAGACCTAGTAGGGCACGTAGGCTGAGAACTAATAGAGGAGCTGACAGATCTCTATTTGTGTCTAGAAGAGCTCAAAGAGCTCAGCGCCATCTACGAAGACCTGGTCGAAGAATGGCGAGGCTTGGTCAGCGGATGAGAGTGTTAGGAAAATCTCAAAGACCGAAAGGCATGCAAACACCCCGGAGAAGATATCCTATACCTTCTCCAAGATTTCTGATTGCAGGTCTGGGATTGGATGAAAAGCAGCTATCCGCGGTAGAGGAAATTAGAGAGAGAGGTCGATCGACAATAGTTCCTTTGTTGAAGGAGGGGCGATTGACTAGGAAAGAGCTGAGCGCTCAGCTGAAGTCTGATAATCCTGATCCAGCCACCGTGGGTACTTTGATGATCAGTAGCCGTGCAATTAGACCGAAGATCAAAGCGGCCACTGAGTCTATGAAGAGCGCTTTTATAGACATTCTGACCGCAGAGCAATTGAAGAAATGGAAGCGTAAGGAAGCTGGGTTCAAGCAACGAATGTCTCGATCCCATAAATAGTTGCCTAGGATTTAGATTCATATTTCCTAAAAGAACTGAGGCCTGAAAATCAAGAGAACCCTTGTGTGTATAGGGGAATCGATTGCGGGGGCTTACCGGGAGGAATTCTGCTTAGTAGATTCGTAGGATTTCACTACATCCACCATCTCGAAAATAAAATTTCGGTCTTCGGTATTTAGATCAAAAATATTGATTCTCATCTCCATTTTCAAGTTTCCGCCGCTACTGAAGAGGATTTCTTTACTGGAGGAATCGGGGTAGGGCATTCTTCCCTCTGTTTCTGGTAGGACGACAGGCTCTATAGCAGTAGCGATAGGAGAGAGAGGTTGGCGTCTTCGCTTGTTCCGGTGCGGTTTGATGTAGGGTGAGACAGCTATGCCTGATTCTTTTGCTAGGGAGAGGAAAAAGGAAATGCTGCGACGGAGTGTTTCACCCGAACTGCCAGTTCTTTGAAAAAGTTCTTCAACCTGGCTAGAACTAGCATCAGTAATATCAATCTTGTTATTAAACAGGAATCCATAGGAACTAGTGATGATCTCTTTCAGGGCATCCTGTCGAGTGTTTTCATCCGCAGTGACCAGTTTTTTGAACTTTTCGGTTGGGCGGCCCCGGGGAGTGATTAGTCCAAGATAGGTTAATGCAAGAAGTAAGCGAGATTGGACAGTTCCTGATTTTTGGGACATCACACTACGATCGATTCTCGCAGGGAGGCCACGCTGTTCAAGCTGGTAGAGGAAATTCCTAAAGGTACGGTACGCAATGTAAGGTGGTATTCGACTTCCCACCGGCTTACTCCTTGTTAGTTCTTAAATCTTTTTAGGTATGCCTGCAAGCCTATTGAGCTACCGGCGACACAAATTATATCACTTTCGAAGACAGATTGTATCAGCGTCGGACTTTATTTGGAGGCAAAGAAACTGTCGGACTATTCTAGGGTTTTTTAGGGGGTGTTTATGTCGAAATCGTTCGAAGATAAGAATCAGTCATCTCTTCCTGGTGGAGCTCATTTGAATGCTGGGATTGTTCGTCAATCTGCAAAGGTTTGCTCGTCCGACTCTATATCTTTAAGGGGGGTATCTGTATCAGGTTTGCCAGACAGTATTCAGACAGATGAACACTGGACAGCCTTGACCAGGTATCTTGTAGATATGTATCTTCCGAAAGAAGGCTAGGATGTTTCAGTGGAACACTTCTTTATATTGCTAGTTCTTAGATTCATCTAGAAGTTTTCTAATCATTGGCCTAAAGAGTTGACTGACTGAGGGGAGAAGCCCTACATGTCTAGCCACTAATCGACCTTCTTGGTCTATGAGGATCTGCGTAGGAAGGGCATCTACTTGGTAATCTCGCGCTATTAATGCCTCGGGATCCATTAGGGATTTTACGCTCAAGTCTTTATCTTCCAAGAAAGCTAGAATTGCTTCTTTTGATTCCTGGAAATTGATGCCAAGAACTACCAGGTTTTCTGGGAATTCTTTTTGAAGGTCTTCCAGAATCGGCATTACCACAACGCATGGAGTACACCATGTTGCCCAAAAATCTAGCAAGACTATCTTGCCGCTCAAGTTTTTTAAGGAGACTGTTTCTCCAGAGATGTTTTCGAGCTCGAAATTAGGTGCCGCCTCACCGATATTGAGTGTAGGGGTAGATTTAGGAGGGTCATCGTTGCATCCATTAAGGTGCATGGTTGAAATGACGAGAAGGACAAGGAGGATATGGCGGAGCATTAATTATTCCTAACAGCAAGAGTCTTAAATGATGAAAATATTACTTGTCTGTTAAGCAGTATATCCCTCAAGTTCTGGATGGACTAGGCTTTCTGGATACGCCTGTGTGCTCTTAGGTGGGTATGGGGGGGGAGCCGAAACTACCGAAAAGATCATCCGATAGAGGCTTCTAGGGGGGGTGGAGTAGACCAAGGTCTATCCAGTTGCCTTCCAAGGTTCAGGTAATACACTCTGCAATCCGTGATAAAATTCACTCAGTTTGGTTAGTGGGGGGGCATAGCTCAGTTGGAAGAGCACCGGCTTTGCAAGCCGGGGGTCGTCGGTTCGAGCCCGATTGCCTCCACCAACTCCTTATCTAATTTCAAAAATTAGCCGAAGGGGTCTTTGTAGGGTTCAAACAACTTCTTTTGAGAGTCGTCTTGGTTGTGGGTTTTGCTAGCCTTCTGATCCCCGGAGACATTCAACTGTTTACTCTCTAATCTGGTCAGGATTTCACGGGCACGATCGAGTACTGATGCTGGGATTCCCGCAAGTCGGGCTACTTCTATCCCATAGCTTTTACTAGCAATCCCAGGTAGTACACGGTGGAAAAAAAGAATCTCACCGTTGGATTCTCGGACGTTCACGCAGTAGTTGCGGATACATTTGTATTTTGACTCTAGTTTAGTGAGTTCTTGGTAATGTGTTGCAAATATTGTTCTGGCTTTCTGTTCAGAATGGGTTACGAGAAACTCTACGATTGACCAGGCCAGAGAGAGACCATCAAAAGTAGCCGTACCACGCCCTACTTCGTCGAGAAGGACAAAACTTCTATCGGTAGCGGTGTTAAGTATGTTGGCCGTTTCGATCATTTCTACCATGAAAGTAGATCTTCCAAGAGCGAGGTTGTCACTAGCTCCCACCCTTGTGTAGATACGGTCCACGATTCCAATAGATGCACTCTCTGCGGGGACAAAAGATCCCATTTGGGCCAATAATACGATTAAGGCGTTTTGGCGTAGGAAAGTTGATTTGCCTCCCATGTTTGGACCGGTAAGTATGAGTAATTGGTCCTCATCGGTATTACAAGTAAGATCGTTAGGGACGAATGGGGTGTCGGCCTTCAGCTCTAGGACCGGATGGCGACCACCCTGGATTTTGATGCAACGAGAATTATTTAGCTTAGGGCGAGTATAACGAGATTTCATTGCCTGTTCGGCAAAAGAGGTTAGGACATCTAATTTACTGAGGAAGCCAGCTATTTCCTGAATTCTGTCGGAATTCGAGGCTATCTTGCGGCGCACCACTACGAAAAGCTCTTTTTCTAACTTAAGAATCTTGTCCTCGGCATTAAGGATTTTTTCTTCGTGATTTTTCAGTTCGGGAGTTATGAATCGTTCGCAGTTAACAAGAGTTTGTTTTCTAGTGTAGTGCTCTGGGGTTAGGTCGAGATTGGATTTGGTTATTTCTATAAAGTAGCCAAAAACCCGATTGTATTTTACTTTTAGATTGGAGATGCCGGTCTGGTTACGTTCAGTGGATTCCAATTTAGCGATAATGGATTTTCCCGAAGAGGCGATTTCCCTAAGGTCATCTAACTCGCTGCTGAATCCCGGTTTAATAACACCTCCGTCGCTTACCAAGATTGGAGCTTCTTCACTAAGCGAGCTGTAGAGATAATCTGTCAGATCTTTGAGCTCATCTAATTCGGGATTGAGTTCAGTGCTGGTTAAATCAGTCAGTATCGATTGTAGGGAAGGTAATCTTGCAAAGGATGCAGCAAGAGCTAGAAGGTCGCGAGGGCCAGCTGTTTCCATGGTGACCCGGCTCAGAAGTCTCTCAATATCATATATTTGGGCAAGAATGTTGGTTAATTTTTCCAATCTCATGAAACTTTCTGTGAGTTCCTCTACTGCATTCAGTCGGTTGTCTAGTTCCTTGAGATCTAGTGTTGGTCTTAATATCCAGCTTCGTAGCTTGCGAGCCCCCATTCCCGTTCGGGTTAGGTTGATAGCTGAAAATAGAGTCCATTTCTTGTTCCCGTCGATACCTTGCACTAACTCCAGATTCGAAACAGTGGCTTCATCCAAGCGTAGGAATGCTCCTGTCTTGAAGATTTGAAGTTTCACTATATGCGAGAGTTCAGCTTTTTGAGTTTGGCGAACATATCCAAGTAATCCACCTGCAGCTGAAATGCCAGTAGTCTCTCCGTCAATGCCGAAGCCCGCGAGGCTATGAAGATGGAAATGAGTCAGTAAGGATTTCTGACAGTAGTCAATATGAAAGGTCCAGTCAGGTTGTGGTGTGACAAGGAAGGAATTAACTAGTTCGGATGGTAATTGACTTAAGTAAGAATCAGTCTGTTCTTCTGGTAATACGAGTTCAGATGGCCGGAAGTGTGCAAGTTGCCCAACCAGCTTTTCCCAGGCATTGGATCCGTACATTTCACTCAACCAGAACTCTCCGGTAGAGACATCCAAGAGGGACAAACCGAGGACATCTTTGATCTCGATTAAGCTAGCTATGTAATTATTTTCATCCGCTCTTAAGACGTCGTCCTCTATTACTGTGCCTGGGGTTAAGACCCTTGTAACTTCACGCTTGACGAGCCCTTTGGCTGTGTTGGCATCTTCCACTTGTTCGCAAAGAGCAATCTTGTAACCTTTACGAAGAAGTCGAGCTAAGTAATTTTTAACGGAGTGATGAGGCACTCCACACATCGGAATAGCCTTACCGGCTTGGTCCTTATTCCTGGAAGTCAGGGTAATTTCAAGGAGTCGTGAGGCTTGAATGGCGTCATCGAAGAATAGCTCATAGAAGTCACCCAGTCGAAAGAAAAGAAACATGTCCGGGTGTTCCCCTTTCAGCCGCAAGTACTGCTGCATCATTGGGGTTTGGGCTTGCATACGAGGCCATGATAACAAGGTAATATGACGGAGTCTAATGAAGCTATTTCCTTATTAAAAAATATTTTATTAAAAGGTGTTTATGACATAACACCTGAGTTCAAATATAGGTCCAGAGGTCTTAGTCCTAGGTGGCTTTATTACTTGTTTGGCGATTTGAAATTACTTTCCTGTGAGAGTCGATAGCAACTGGTATCCTCCTGTTAAGGTTTTTTCTGCAAGCATATGACTAATTGATAAGTGGTGATCGCAGTCTGAGGAGGCTACTGTAGAGGATCAGAATCATGAAAACGTTGGGGATAGATACAACAACCAAGAATGGAGGTGTCATTCTTGGCTCGGAAGGCGTGAAGCTAGGAGTAAGAGCTCTAGGTAATCCAAGGGAGTATTCAGATCAAATTATCCCAGCGATTGAAAATCTGTTAACTCAAAATCAATTGAGACTCCAGGAGATAGAACTAATTGCTGTGGCTAATGGCCCAGGGGGGTTTACAGGGGTTCGGGTAGGGCTCGCTGTGGCTAAGGCAATCACTCAGTCTCTGAAGATACCTTCTATCGGGATTTCGACCCTTGAAGCACTGGCTTATAAATCTAGATCAAGTGCATCCACGTCCTTAATCGCACCTATGATAGATGCTCAGAGGGGGCAGGTTTATACCGCCATCTACCAGTTTAATGGGCATGAATCAACCTTGATCACCCCCGAGGTTCTAGTTGTTCCCGAGGTTTGGCTGGGGTCCCTTCCGAAAAGCCCGCCCCCCATTTTCGTTGGGACGGGAACAGTACCCTATAGGGAGGATATTGCTAATTTCTTTTCTGAGGCTCAAGTTGGGTCTCCGGATGATTGCATTTTGGATGCTTTACTTCGGTTGGCTAATAGGAAATCTTCCAAGGCAGCTACTGCAACTGAACTCGTTGCTAATTATATTCGACCATCTGATGCCGAGGCAGATTCTACCGCCCGTAGTTCTGCGACTATGAAATATGAAGATTGAATCTACTGGTCGGGGAGTAATGTCTCTTGCGCTACTTTTTGCAATTGTTTTCCTTGCTACAGTAGATCGTCAGGTGCTGATCCCTGTCTTGCCTAGGGTAGCGGAGGAGCAATCCGTTTCATTACATCTGCTGGGGATTTCCTTTAGCCTATATGCTCTTTTTGCCGGACTGGCCAATTTTTTTCTGGGGCCGTTTACGGATAAATTCGGTCGCGAATGGTTTCTGGTTTTAGGCCTAGTTATCTTAGGCTTTGCAGGAGTGTTGATAGTTTACGGAGAAGGCTATTGGTATCTAATAGTTTCTCGGATCTGCGCTGGAATAGGTGGAGGAATTCTCTCGCTTTGTGCGATTGCTTTAGTTGGTGATTGGTTCTCGTATGAAGTACGAGGGAAGGCAATGGGGATTGTGCTCAGTTCGTATTTTGTAGCTTTGATTCTAGGTATTCCGTTAAGTGTCCAAGTAGGAATTAAATGGAGTTGGCAAGCGAACTTTTTGGGTGTTTCAATTTTGAGTCTTTGCCTTTTAGGTTGGGTCTATTGCCAAACTTTTCGAAAAGAAACAAATGTAAGGAGGAGGTTAAGTAGGCGAGTTTCTAGTTTTCCTCGCAGCGTGAATGTATATCGAGGTTTTTTGGCTGGGGGAATTAAACGTGGTGCCGTTCTTACATCGGCTCTAACAGCCGGTGCTACCCTGACCTTTTTTACTTTCATTTCTGGGATGGGTTTTAGCCCGTCCAAGATATCTTTCTTGTTTGTGGTTAGCGGAATCGCATCGATTTTAGGGGCTCCTCTAGCAGGATTACTTAGTGATCGCATCTCGAAACGGAAAGTATTCTTGATTTCCAATAGCCTTATTCCAATCCCATTGCTCTGTATTTCTTATCTGGATTGGGGCGGGCTACTCTATGGGACCTTTTTTATTCTGATGTTGCTTGGTGCTGCACGCGAGACGGCACTCCAAACAGTTCAAACGGGGTTGACAGGTTTTCAGGATAGAGGTGCTTATCTCGCATTGAGGAATACTTGCTCTCAGTTGGGAATAGCCGTGTCTGTGTTTACAGCGGGGTATCTCTTTCACTGGGGCGGTTTTTTTAGCATTACTGTTTTATCGGCAGTTTTGACAAGCTTAGCTTCGTTTATTTTTTGGATGACAGTACCAGAGCCGACACGTTTGCAAGATTAGAGTTCCGGTTATTCCAAAAGTAGAATGGAAAGGAAAGGAGACTATCATGCCCTATGCCATCTTTTTGATGCTTGCGGTTTTTAATGTTGCTTCTCTAGCTTCAGAGCATGAGGTCTTAACACCGGCTGAATTTTTAGGCTTTCAGGTAGGGGCAGATCGAAAGCTAGCTGACTGGAAGCAGATCTCATCTTATTTCACTAAGCTGGAAAAGGAGAGTGAACGGGTACTACTCCGAGAAATTGGAAAGTCGACTGAAGGGAACCCTTTCTTGCTTGCCATTATCAGTAGTCCTCAGAATTTAAATAATCTGTCTACCTATAGAGAAATTCAAGCTCGGTTAGCTGACCCTCGCCTAGTTGAAGACGACTTGGAAGACCTGGTCGAAAGAGGGCGAACAATTGTACTTACCACTTGCGGTATTCACTCGACAGAAGTCGCTTCTTCGCAGATGTCAATGGAGTTTGCCTGGAGAATGGCTACTGCTGAGGATCAGGAGACACAGGAGGTTTTGGATAATGTGATTTTTCTGTTGGTTCCTTCTCTTAATCCTGATGGTGTCAACATAGTGGCGGAATGGTACAGGAAAACTTTAGGAACTGAAGCAGAGGGGAGCGTACCTCCAAAGCTTTACCAGAAGTATGTTGGGCATGACAATAATAGAGACTGGTATATGTTTACCCAGAAGGAAACACGCCTTGTTGTTGGAGAGATATATGAGCAGTGGCATCCACAGATCGTTTACGACATACACCAGATGGGCCCGAACGGGGCCCGGATTTTTGTTCCACCATACATTGATCCGTATGAACAAAATGTCGATCCTATAATTCAGGCACAAATCATTGATTTGGGAGGGTTTTTATTTTCATCCCTTGTAGCTTCGGGTAGGAAGGGTGTGGTGACGAATGCAATCTTCGATGCCTATACTCCTGCTCGAGCCTACCCTCATTACCATGGGGCGGTCCGAATTCTATCTGAATCCGCTTCAGCTCGGCTCGCCACTCCTATTTCTATTCGGGCTGATCAATTAGGGCAGGGACGGAACTACCATGGCAGTAAACCTAGCTGGAACTTTCCGGAACCTTGGGAAGGAGGCG
>CAYXBG010000039.1:0-1868 GCA_964463145.1 uncultured Acidobacteriota bacterium | reverse complement strand
ATATTGTAGAAGATCAAATGGTGGCCCTTCTTGCAACGCTTCTACATGCAAGCCGAAACAGGAAGAGCTGGTTGAAAAATTTCCATGCTATAGGGCAACGGAACTTGGATAGAAATGCAGGTCCTTATGCCTTCGTCATCCCTAAAAAACAGCGAGATCTGGAAGCACTATATACTCTTCTCGGAGTATTAGATTTCGGAGGTCTTGAGATCAATATAGCTCAAGATAATTTTACTCCAGAGAAGCCTATTTGCGTTTCTCCTCCTTACTGTCGTGAGGGGGTAGTTTCGTTTCAGTCTGGGGCATTTTTGGTCTATCTAAGCCAGCCTTATGGGTCCTTTGCCAAGACGATGTTGGAGATTCAAGAGTATCCGGCGGTGTTGCAGTATCCCAATGGACCTTTGGAAACTCCGTATGATGTAACTGCGCATACACTAGGAATTCAGCTGGGAGTTGAAGTGTATCAGGTAGAAGAGCCATTTCAGGTTTCTTCCATGTTAGCTGATACTATCGAACGACCAACTGGAACAGTCACAGGGGAAGGGAAGTATTGGATTTTTTCTCACAACAGTACTGCTTTTGCTCGGTTGGTAAATCGTTTACTGGTAAGAGGTTATCGAGTAGATTGGGCTACATATGGGTTTAGGGTGGATGGAGTAGCTTTCCCTGTAGGGACTCTGATGGCAAGAGTCGATTCTCTGGAAGAGTCGGAGATAGAAGAGATACTCGATGGGCTCCCAGGCGAGGTAACAAGGGTTTCAAAGTGGCCTCAATTAGCTTGGCAGAAGATTAATAGACCAAAGATTGGTCTTTATCAAAGTTTCCAGTCTTCCATGGATGAGGGGTGGACGCGTTGGGTTTTGGAACAGAACGAATTTGAGTATCGCACCTTGCAAGATCAGGACCTTAGATCAGGTGCGATACAAGATTTAGACGTAGTAATCTTCCCCGATCAGTTGCCGATGGAAATTCTAGAGGGGCTTTCGATTCCATATCCAGAGAAGCTTAGGGGCGGTCTTGGATTAGAAGGGCTGAATAGTCTGAAGAAATTTGTCGAGTCAGGCGGCACCCTTTTATGCTTGGGGGCGTCGGGAGGTCTTTTTTTAGATCAGTGGAGTCCAGAGGGGCTTCGAGAATTTAAAAGCCAACAATCTCCCCTGAATATCCCAGGTTCTCTTCTCAAGATTCAAGTCAATTCACGCCATCCGATAGGCTATGGGATGGCACCTGAATCGGCTGCAATGTTTGTCAATAGCCCGGCCTATGAAGTTGGAGATGCGATTGAGATTGCTAGCTACCCAGATGAGGAGCTGCTCTTGAGTGGATGGGCTGAAGGACAGAGTTTTCTACGAGGCAGGCATGCAGTTGTTGAGGTGCCTATTGGAAGAGGAAGATTAGTTTTGATTGGTGTGAGGAGTCAGTTCAGAGCGCAGACCCGAGGTACTTATAAGTTCTTGTTCAATAGTCTTTTTTATGCCACTGTGGATTGAGGCTTGCGTGAGCCTTTTCGGGACGCTTTTTGAAAGTTTTCTCGATATGAGAATAAAGGAGTGTGAGTAAGATGTTCAGGCGAGATCTGTGGCGAATGGCTGTTGTTTACAGTCTGCTTTCTTTTTTTATCCTTGTCCTGATCTTTCGTTGGCGAATACCCCTTGTCACAGAAGCTGAAACAGGGCTTTCCAAGGATGCATCAAAAGCACTGTTTGTCGAACGGACTCCAGATGAGCAGGTTAATATAGATATTTATGAGCGTGTTTCTCCTGCCGTGGTCAATATTACGAGTACGACCGTTGAGTATAACTGGTTTTATGAACCAATCCCTCGGGAAGGGATTGGTAGTGGGGCCCTCATTGACGAGCAAGGTCATG
>CAYXBG010000038.1:0-15251 GCA_964463145.1 uncultured Acidobacteriota bacterium | reverse complement strand
ACGCGAAAATGGAGTACAGCTTATGCAAGAAACTGGTCATCAACTCGGAGAAGTAGTAGTTCGCGTAGCACGAGCGATCCGCATGAGTTCTCCAATCACCCCTTCCTTGCAATATTCGCTGGAAACGATCCCTTTTAATCTTCGCTGGAATAAGAAACTCGTCCTCTCTACTGAGAATGGGCGAAAAACGGCCAGTCGTTATGCAATGTTCTCCAAAGATCTGAACCTACCCGTCACGACTCTACTTATAAATCAAACAATCATTTTAACTGGAATGCCTGGGGAACCCTTTGTAGATTTTGCCATCCAATCTCGGCAGAGATTTCCGGCCAAGACAATCTTTTTCACAGGATACGCCAACGGCCACTTCGGCTACTTTCCAACCCTGGAGGGAGCAGTAAAAGGAGGATATGGGGGTAATAGCTTAGGGGCTTGGATTGAGGTCGGCGCTGGAGAAAGAATGCTAGATCGTTCTCTGATCAACGTACATGAAATGCTAGGGAACTTAAAAAAAGAACCTGGGGAATGATTATTTCTCGCGAAAAGTCCCCTTCCAAGCCGACAAGCACACGAGAGGAATCCAACTACGCACAAAAGGGGGAAAGATGGATACGTTTTTAAATAGGGTTATATTGGCAACCACTTTTTCTCTTTTGGTTGCCCCCACTAGTTTGTTGGGACTAGCTCAGAATGAGCTTCCAATCCTGAAAGCCGGTATCGCCAAGACTATCATAACTAATAGAGAGCCTCGGATCATGACAAATGGTCGTCTCTCTACCGGTGTACTCAAAGACATCTATGCACGAGCTCTTGTCCTTAACGACGGGCTCCGCAGATTAGTCATTATCACTTACGATCTAAATTGCCTGGATGTGGCAACTCCCATTCTCCGTGCAAGGCTTGCAAAAGAAATGGGTATCGAACCTCAATATCTAATTCTATTGGCCACACACAATCACAATGGTCCTATACAGATTGTACCTGAAAATTTCGAATACGGGCGGTGGCTAGCTGATACCCTGGTCGAACTTGTGCGGGAAGCAATTCAAAAAGAAGATGGTCCCGTAAGTCTACATTTCGGATCGGCACCTGGATACTTCATTACGGCCTCTGGAAATGCACCTGTGGATTACGAAATACAGGTGCTTCGCGTAACCATGGATCACAAGCCGATTGCCCTCCTCTTCAATCAAGGGGCTCACCCACTCCAGGCCTCGCTTGACAAAATCGGTCCTGGTCATCCTGGGTATGCCATGGATATGCTCGAAAAAAGCTTCCCTGGCATGCAAGCCATGTACGCTAACGCAAGTGGTGGCAACCAATACCCTCGGATGCGAGCTGTATTACGACGGGAGCTGAATCAGGAAAAAGATAGAGGGGTAGAGTACGCAAACAGGATACTTTCGAAACACACCCAGGCGCTAGCAAGAAAGTTAGCTGATGCTGTTCTCGAAATTTTAACCGGCTCTATGCAAGACGTTACCGGTCCCCTCAAAAGCAGATTGGAAGTGATATCTCTCCCACTCGGCCCGCCCATCCCAGAAACTCAAGCCCAAGCACTTGCCGAAGAATATCCAGATGGATTGGGACTGGTTCCCTACCCGAACAAACATCGAGGTACTAATTGGGTTCGAGAACTGCTCTATTGGTATGAAAAGGGGTTGAGTTTCCCTACCACTACAACGGAAATGATAGCAACCGACGACACCTATATCTGGCTAAAGTCCGATCAAGAGATGCTGGATCTATACCAAGATAGTATCCACGAAACCTTCCCTTGTATATTTGAAGAAGTGCTGGTCGCTCAGATTGGCCCAATGCCACTGGTAGCAATGCAGGGAGAAATATGTGCCCCCATCGGTATGCGAATAAAGGACGCTTTCCGACATGAAATGCCCATCATGGTTTTCGGTTATATGGGTGAGCACAATCTTTACATCCCCACCCGTGAACTGGTGCGCCTTAAGGCATATCAGGCACAGGTTATACAAATCCAGTACGGGTCACCAGTCGGATGGTCTCCCGAAGTCGAGGACGAGATGGTCTCTGGTGTCATCCAGTTGGTCAATTTAAGTTTGGATCGACCCGGGATCAGTTTGAACGTCCGCACAGGTGAAAAAAAATAGAACCGAGGACAAAGTAAAGCTAACAGGGACTACCGATCAAAAATCCGAACTCCAACTATAAATTCATAAACTGTAAACATCCTAAATTTCCGCCTTTTTGTTCCCATCGGCTTGGCACTTTACATTTCCACAACACACCCCTAGTCTGTTTATAGTTAGTTTTTTCTGAATTTGGGAGTAGTTAACAGATTCTTCAGTGTGGATAAAGATCGAGAAGCCAGAGCATTGGGAAACTCCAACCTAAGTTGAGTTTCCCAGCTATGCATCACCTCTTTTTGGGAGTTTCAGAATGAAAGATATCGAACGTCGTGATTTTCTAAGAGTGGCCGGAGGAGCAGCAATGACTGCTTCTAGTGTGAGTGCGGTAGCCACCCCGGTGCGTCCCCCAATCGACCGACCAATTCGAATAGGTATTTATGGAACACAGCACGGACACTTACACGGCAAATTGAGAGCCATGCGGCATTCTACCGACTATGAAGTCGCGGGGATTTATGAACCGGTCCCAGAAGCTAAGGAGCGTTTGCAAAATAATGAACGCTACGCGAATCTTTTAAAAGGAATCTCCTGGGTCACAGAAGCCGATCTTCTAGAGAGTGATTCAATAGATGCCGTTGTGATTGAATGTCGCCCTGAGGAGGCCATCCCCTGGGGCCGCAAGGTTATCGATGCGGGGAAACATCTTCACTTGGAAAAACCTCCGGGACATACTATGGAACCGTTCAAAAAATTAGTCGAGGATGCCCGCAGTAAAGACCTCTTACTGCAAATGGGTTACGTTTATCGGTTTCACGAGGGTATTGGAAAGGCAATCGAAGCTGCCCATCAGGGGTGGCTTGGGGATGTTTACATGATGCGAGGAACTATCAACACCAATTTGGGTGAGAGATCCCGGCGTTCTGTCGCCCGTTATAAGGGCGGCATCATGTTCGAACTTGGCGGTCACCAGATCGACCGGGCTGTGGAATTGTTCGGTCGCCCTAATCATGTTAAAAGCTGGTTACGCCATGATACGAGCTTTCAAGACTCACTGGCCGACAACACCTTAGCAGTGCTCGAGTACGATAATGCTCTGGCGGTTATTACGGTATGCGCTCGCATGCCCAATCATACCCGGCATCGGTCATTCGAAATCATCGGTACTAATGGTCAAATTATGATCCAACCTGTGTCACCCGGTACAGAAATGGTCGTGAACATGCGCGAGGACCGTGGTCCTTACAAGAAAGGCTGGAACACCATTTCTCTCCCACGTCAGTACCGTTATATCGGGGATATGACAGAATTCTCCCGGGCACTCAGGACTGGGACTGCTTTGAAGCACGATTATGAATTTGAGTTGACTTTACACGAAACTATTCTTAGAGCATCACAGATGCTGTAGCTTTCAGTAAGCCACCCCGTCCTAACGCACCTCGGGCTTCCTGTTAGGCTCATATGCCGGGTTCAATGTGTGCATTAAGGTACCAGTATCTTCAATCCACTGCTGTAACTTATTATGCAATTCTTCCGTCTTCTCAGGCATCTTGGACGCCAGATTGTTCCGCTCCCCTATATCCTCAGCGAGATCGTATAGTTCAATCTTAGGGGGGTCATAAAACTCGATGAACTTCCAATTCTCATCTCGCATGGCAGCACCCGGGCGACTGGAATAGTGAGGATGATACCAATACACCGGTTGGCTTCGACTTTCATTCTGGCCTAACAAATTGGCAAGAAAACTCTCCCCATCAAGATCAGAACCTGGTTTCGACCTCTCTCCTACTATATCCATTATGGTGGTATAAAGATCAGCATTCGCTACAATCCGGGAACTATAACTGCCAGGCTTGGTATGGCCTGGCCAACGTACGATCAAGGGGATCCGCACCCCCCCCTCATAAAGGAAACCCTTCCCCGAACGGAGGGGTTTATTACTTGTAACTGGATCACGGTCTCGTTCGGGGTTCGAGTGGTAGTCTTGATAAGAAACTTCCCCTCCGTTATCAGAGGTGAAAATAACGATAGTGTCTTCAGTTAGGCCAAGTTCATCTAGCATTCCCGCAAGACGCCCCACATTTTGATCCACCCTTTCGATCATGGCAGCGTAGATCGCGTGTCTCTGAGAAGATTCTGGTCGACGTTTCTCAAGATATTTTTGAACAAGTTCCTGAGGAGCACGAAGGGGAGTGTGCACCGAATAATAAGGTAAATAAAGGAAGAAGGGGTTGTCCTGATTATCCCGGATAAATCGGATAGCCTCATCAGTTAGCCTATCGGTTAGATATTCACCTTCACTCCCTCCATGCAGTGTAGGTATAGAGGAATTCCAATCAGAATCCTCACGAGTGTAAGGGTAAAAATAGGCAGCCGGACTACCGTGAGTCCATCCTCCGATATTCAGATCAAATCCTTGAGCCTTAGGCCAGTAATCTTCGGTGCCTAGGTGCCACTTCCCAACGTTGGCGGAAACATATCCTGCAGGTTTCAAAGCCTCGGCAATAGTAACCTCATCAAGAGATAGATACATCTGATCATTGGGAGGAATAATCCTTCCTTTTTCTGGATAACGGTGCCGGGATATGGCCGTAATATGGCCCTTAAAGTTTAGACGTGCTTGATTTTTTCCGGTCATAAGCTGAGCTCTACTAGGAGAACAGACCGGACAACCAGAATAAGCCTGGTCAAAACTCATGCCCTGATCTGCCAACCCGTCAATGCTTGGGGTCTCGTAGAAGCTGCTTTTGGCTCCGAGATCAGCCCAACCAAGGTCATCTACTACTATCATTACAATATTGGGCGGTCGTTCTTCTGAGTTGATCCTGGTACCACAGCCCACCAGAAAAAAGATAGTACACAGTATCCCTCCCCAATAGCTCACTCTTTTTTGCATGTCTACCTCATATATTCATTCTTCAAGTTTGATTCTAGTCACCCTTTTGGGTCGAGCTGGATTTTTCACATCAACAATGGCCAACCCACTTCTTTTCAAGGCTACATAGACCGCAGAATCTACCATATGTACATCAGTCACCGAATCCTCGAAATCGAGGCGCACCACTTCCCTCATAATATCCTTTCTCCGGTCAAGTACCACCAGGCCTTCGCTCTGATCTGCTACGAAAGCATAATCACCTCGTATTGCCACAGCAATAGGAGCATACAAATCCCGGTAAAGACTCAGGGTTTGAGCCTTACTCGGATCACTTACATCTACCTGCCTTAGCCCATTGTCCGGTATGGCCGAATAGACGCGGTCGTCAGAAACTGCAACCCCCCAAGCCGATCCCTGCCCGTAGCTACCACGAGTAGCAAACCCTACTTCCGACACCTTGGCAGGATCGCTAACATCCAATATACGCATACCCGCATAGGAGGCCGCTACATAGGCAAGTTGATCTCTTACACTTACCTTCAAGGCTCCCTCTTGAGTCTGATACCTACCTAGTTCCATCAGCGCATTTGAATCTGTAACGTCAACAATAACTAGACCTTCCTCACGAACCGCTATGTAAGCCTTGCTTGATTTAACGTCGAGACCCTCGGCTAACGGTAGCTCCAAGAAACCAGTAATATGTAATTGACTTGGGTCAGTAACATCCACAATCACCAATCCAGATCCCAGTACCGCCAAATACACAACATGTTCCACCGCAACGATGTCGCGAATTTCTCCCTCTAAAACAAGACGTCCTCTTAAGTCTGGCTGACTGTTGCCGCTATTTTCGAATACCAGTAATTCTCGGCCTCTACCAAGATAAATCTGCTGCCCCTGCCCAGCCACTGTTAAGCTGAACGGCAAAATCTTTTGGGGAACAATCGGCGATGATTCATTGGTATTCATCTGGTATGTAGACTGGAAATCTGTCTCTTGGTTGTCGCTTTTCCCCACCGGGCTACACTGCAGAGAAACCGACAAAAGAAGAAGACAGGCCCAATCTAATAGAGACATTTTACTGAGGGTCCTGCACAAGTGCTCTTGACTGAATATAGCACTAACTGCTGGAGCCCGTGATGTCGATTTTTGATGGAGACATGTTCTATCCGCTGTGCTCAAAAAGCGGTGGCAATTACAATATTCTAGTAATTTTTTGCTCATTGAGTTGTCGTTTCTAAGTTCAGGCCAGTATTCAAATTTAGTTTCGGGAGTTTCCGAACCAAAGTCCTCCATCCCGCCTCATTACTTTGACTCTGCCAAAGATAGAGATTACGGAGGGTAGTAAGACCGTTTAGATGCCTGAGACCCCTGTTACTGATAGCCGTTCCCACGAGATTGAGGGACTCTATGTAAGAGAGCCCTTGTAACTCGGCCAGACCAGTATCACTGACCTCAGTGTGAGACAGATTGAGATGGATCAGGTTCTTGAGTTCTCCAATCATCATCATTCCTCGATCCCCAAAACTCGTTCTTGCCAAATTCAACGAAGCAACCTGCTGGGACACAGTCCGAAGGAGCTCCAGATCCTGATCCTCAAATTCTTCCCCGAGATTGAATGTATCAATCTGCAGAAACGGGTACTCTTCAGAGAGCAATCTGACTCCGAATCCGGCTGTTTTCAACTTCCGTACTGCATCAACAGATGGCGGAGAAACATCAATATAGAAAATGCCGGAACGGACGGCACCTCGAGGGCCAAAAATTCGATTCAAGATCGTAATCACAGAAGCAGGCACATCCTCAATTTCAGCGACCCTTAAGCGATCTTTCGCCCCTTCCTGAATCCACCACCGAAGCAATTCTGTCTCTTTTAAATCCAATGGGGTATAACCCTCAGGAGGCATATGGGCTTTATCTTCCAGAGGCAATGTCGTTCGGCGCAACAACTCGCTGGAATCCGGGTTTCCCGGCATCATCACCGCTCCAAGCCACCCACCCTTCTTAATGCCTTCTAGAGAATCCAATTGCAGCCCTCCTTCTTGCCTGGTCGGGCCATGACAGGAGATACACTTAGCTGCAAAAACTGGCTGTACAAAGTCCTCGAATAGATGAGACCTTTGGAATTCGACTTCTCCCTTTTGCTCCCCTTGACTAACAATCGAAGAAGGATTGACGAGTCCACTGAAACCTTCAGACAGATCAGAGAACCAGTACCCAGTGAAGAAAGATACGAGTATCAGGGTTGCTAAAACCCAATTAGACCAAGATTTTATCGACGACTTTCCCATGCACATCTGTAAGGCGAAAATCTCGCCCCTGACTCCGATAGGTGAGTTGCTTGTGGTCTATCCCCATGAGCTGCAACAGAGTGGCATGGAGATCGTGTACGTGTACTGGATCCTGAGATACGTCATAGGCAAAGTCATCCGTACTGCCGTAACTAAACCCTGGCTTGACTCCAGCACCAGCCATCCAGATCGAAAAACATTTGATATGGTGATCTCGACCCTCGTTACCTTCCGTGGACGTACCAGTTGTGGTGGAGTTCATTTGAGCCATTGGGGTGCGACCGAACTCCCCTCCCCAGATAACAAGAGTGTCTTCCAACATACCCCGCTGCTTTAGGTCCAAAACCAAGGCAGCGGAGGCTTGGTCTACAGAAGAAGCACACGCCTTCAGGTTTCTCCGAATGGCAGCATGATGGTCCCAACCTCGATGATAAAGCTGAAGAAAACGGACTCCACGCTCTGCCATTCGGCGAGCCAATAGGCAATTGGCTGCAAAACTCCCATCTGCTCCTTCAGTTCCGTACATGTCCTTAATGTATTGAGGCTCATCCGAAAGGTCCATCAGTTCTGGCACACTCGTCTGCATCCGAAAGGCCATCTCATACTGACTTATACGGGTTGCGATCTCCGGATCACCTACCATGTCTTGACGAGATGTATTGAGATCCCGAATCGCACCCACCAGGTTTCTCTGATCTTGTAGAGTCACTCCGGGCGGTGGATCCAAATAGTGAACTGGGCTTCCCGAGGATTGAAATTGAACTCCCTGAAAACGACCCGGCAGAAATCCACTATGCCACTGTCGAGCGGCTATAGGCTGACTACCTCCAGGTCGTTTCGTATTGGAAGTCATCACCACAAAACCAGGCAAATTATCCGATTCGTTACCGAGTCCGTATACCAACCAAGACCCCAGGCTAGGACGACCAGTAATTATTGATCCTGTGTTCATAAAAGTATGGGCTGGATCATGATTGATCTGTTCTGTTTGCATAGAACGAATAATGCAGATTTCGTCGGCAATACTGCCAATATTGGGAAGCAGAGTACTCATCTGCTGCCCAGATTGCCCATAGCGCTGGAAAGGATACTGTGGTCTAAGTATGGTGAGACGCTGTCCACTAGTCATAGTGGTCATCTGTTGTCCATACGTCAGAGAATCCGGCATTTTTTGCCCGTGCATTGAACCCAGTTTAGGCTTGTAATCTAAAAGATCTATGTGAGAAGGAGCACCAGCCTGATAGAGATAGATTATCCGCTTAGCCCGAGGAACAAAATGGTGCGGATTAACTACTCCGGCCCAAGATTCAGTGCTCCCAATACTGGAGGCCGTCAACCTATTCCCCCCCAGTAATGAGGCCAGAGCCATAGTTCCCATGCCTTGAGCAGATCGGATCAGGAATTCCCGTCTATCCTGTTCGAGACAGTTTTCCTGGAGCTCGGTAGGGTTCAGTAAAGATCGATCAACATTGGTCATTTGCCACTAACTCCGGGTTATAGTTTCATGTAAATTTAAAATAGCCCGACAAACAATTGTCCACGCAGCCAATTCACTTCGATTAGTACGAAAAGGTACACGTGACTGCCCTACTCTCACCAGCTTTTTAGCCTCATTGGGGTTCTTCTGGTATCGGACTAACTGTTTATCGAATAAGGTTTGAAGCTGGGACAGCTCGACCTGGGTTGGAGCACGTGAAACAGCACGTCGGAAGATCCAGGTCAATCTGTCGACGTTGTTCTCGAAGCCTTCCAACATAGCATTTTGAGCTAGTACTCTAGCAGCCTCCACAAAAGTTGGGTCGTTCAAAAGGACTAAGGCTTGCAGTGGTGTATTGGAAGTGGCTCGATCTGATGTACATTCCTGTCGTTCCGGTGCATCAAAGGCCTTAAGGGAAGGGTGGAGAAAGGTCCGTTTCCAATAGACATAGACACCACGCCTATACTGATCTTTCCCTGAACTAGTCTTCCACTTTGACCCTGGTCCCATCACTCCAAATGTTTCTATATCTTCCCAATACCCCTCGGGCTGGTAGGGCTTGATACTGGGACCTCCGATTCCCCGATTAAGAAGACCACTTACGGATAGAGCGGCATCGCGGACCAGTTCCGCCTTGAGACGAAATCTCGATTGCCGTGCGAAAAGGTGATTTTCTGGATCTTTTTGCTCCATCTCTTCGTCTGAGATTGAGCTCTGCCGATAAGTTGCGGACATGACGATCTTCTTGACCAGCTGCTTGACATCCCAATCACTCTCCATGAACTCGCTGGCCAGCCAGTCTAGGAGTTCAGGGTGCGTCGGCCAATCACCTTGAGAACCAAGATCTCCAGTGTTACGAGAAATAGCGATCCCGAATAATTCCTTCCACAAACGGTTAACGAATACTCGAGCTGTTAGAGGATTCTCAGGAGAGACTATCCACTCGGCCAAATCAGTCCGGTTTGCCCGGCGACCAGCCACATCCATGGGAGGAAGGAATTCAGGAACATTCGGTAACACGACAGCGCCGGAATCATCTTGCCAATTACCTCTAGGCAAAAGACGTGTCATACGAGGTTCCACCGATTCCGTAACGACACTAACGTGCAGGGTGTCGGATAGTCGATCCATCTGAGACTGCAATCGTGCCACCTCACGACCTTTATCTGTTGTTACCCTGCCTTCACCCTCCGGAGAAACATTTCCTGACACGTATAGGTGTCGTAATCGATCTTCTATTCGCCTGAGTTCCCTTTTCTCGTCATCCGTAATGGGCCTAGGAGGTAGTGGACGTTCTGGAGACATGAAAGGAGTATTCAGATAAAGCCCCATCTCCTTTATGTCCGCAAAAAAGGCAGCTAGACTGTAAAAATCTTTCTGGCTGAAAGGATCGAATTTGTGGTCGTGACACTCTGCACAGGCTACCGTTGACCCTAACCAGGTAGTGCTCACAGTACGCACCCTATCTGCTGCATACTTAGCCAAATATTCTTTAGATTGAGAACCACCCTCTTTACTGGTTTGACCTAGACGGTTAAAAGCAGAGGCTATTTTTTCTTCCCTGCCCGGTTCAGGAAGCAAGTCACCGGCGAGTTGATCTCGAGTAAACTCATCAAAAGGTTTGTTTGAGTTAAAGGCTTGGATAACCCAATCACGATAAGGCCAGACCCTACGATGTACATCCGAGTGGTAGCCCATGGTATCGGCATAACGCACAAGATCGAGCCAGGTTAGAGCCATCTTCTCTCCGAAATGAGGCGAAGCCAATAAGCGATCAACAAGTTTTTCATATGCCTCGGGAAGTGAATCATTCAGGAAATCGTCGATTTCTTTCACTGAGGGCGGTAGTCCCAGGAGATCCAAACTTAGGCGTCGAATCAGAGTAGTCCGATCGGCTTCGGAAGAGGGTTCTAGATCTGCGGCCTTTAGCCTGGCTAATATAAACTTATCGATAGCATAAGTCTCAGGTGAACCCACGACTGGAACTGTAGGCCGTTTAAGCGGCTTGTAGGACCAGTGTATGTCCCAGACGGCCCCCTGCTCGATCCATTTAACCAGAAGGCCTTTTTCTCTCTCTGTTAACAGTTTACCTCCACTCCCAGTGGCATCCTTCTCAGGAGGAGGCATTCGCATCCCAGGATCCTCATGCAGGATTCTCTTTACTAGGGCGCTACTACTCGGAGACTCTGGGACAATAGCTGGCTGATCGTAACCTTCCCGTTGAGCCGTTACTGTAGCTGGCTGATCTCATCGTACCTTGGCTTTCCTCGCACCTGCATCAGGACCATGACAGGCATAACACTTGTCGGATAGAACAGGACGGATATCACGGTTGAATTCGACCACCTCGGGGAGGTCTTTAGGCATATTGAAATCCGGCAAAGAAGAGCAGGAGGATACACCTAAAACCAAAAGGACCCAGCTCACCTTGCGAAGTTTGCGATCTTTCATGAAAAAGCCCCTGCTACGGAAGATCCCAACTCAGACATCGAATGTATTCTTTGGTTCCACTCCACAACTATAGCGCTTTCAGGCACACTCACACGGACCACATACTAATCCCTGCACACACCCAACCACAGAAAAAGAGAGCGTATCTACCACCACTGATATTACAGAAGTGTACCCAAGCAAGTGCAAGACACCCTCAGTTATTAGGCCGCAATCATTCCATGCGGATCAATAACAAATTTCTTGGCTGCTCCCTTGTCAAAATCCTGATATCCCCCTGGGGCTTCGTCAAGAGATATGGTTGTGACATTGACGGCCTTAGCGATCTGGATTTTCTCAAATAGGATTGCCTGCATGAGGGCTCGATGATAAGTCATCACCGGACATTGCCCCGTAGTAAACGTGTGGCTCTTTGCCCAACCCAATCCGATCCGAATATTTAACATCCCTATTTTCGCCTGCTCGGTTGCAGCACCTGGATCCCCTGTAACATAAAGCCCAGGGATACCGATAGCTCCACCAGCCCGTGTCACCTCCATGGCAGCGTTAAGAACTGTTGCCGGGTGTTCACTAACCGCGTCGGAACCATGTCCCCGGGCTTCGAACCCTACACAATCGACCGCCGCGTCAACTTCTGGTTCCCCTACTATCTGCTCAATCTGTTCAGCAAGCGTTGCATCCTGCCTTAGATCTACCGCCTCACAGCCGAAAGATCGAGCTTGCTCAAGACGCTCTGGAATCATGTCGCCCACGATCACACAAGCCGCTCCCAAAAGTTGACAAGAAGCCGCACTCGCTAGGCCGACTGGCCCTGCACCCGCCACGTAAACAATTGTCCCAGGACCAACCCCCGCGGTTACGGCACCATGATAACCGGTTGGGAATATGTCTGAGAGTAGTGTCAAATCTAAAATCTTCTCCATAGCTTGATCCCTATCAGGGAACTTCAATAGGTTGAAATCCGCATAAGGGACCATCACATATTCCGCCTGTCCGCCAACCCAGCCACCCATATCTACGTAGCCATAGGCTGCACCGGGACGAGCCGGATTTACTTCAAGGCAAATCCCTGTCTTGCCCTCCTTACAGTTGCGGCAACGCCCGCAAGCAATGTTGAATGGAACCGAAACGATGTCTCCGACTTCAAGGAATTCTACGTCTCTTCCACACTCGATTACCTCACCAGTAATCTCATGCCCTAATATCAGCCCTGATGGAGCTGTGGTACGACCCCGGACCATGTGCTGGTCACTGCCGCATATGTTGGTCGAGACAATTTTAAGAATTACACCATGCTCACACTTGCGATTTCCAAGAGCCAAGCCCGGGTAGTCAATACTTTGGATCTCTACAACACCCGGCTGCACATAAGCAACACCTCTATTACTTGCCATAACCCTTCCCCCTTGATCTAAGACCTTTAATTACTAAAGGATATCATCTTGAGAGGGGGAACACCACATGGCAGACAGGCCCCTATTTCATCTAAAGACAAGACTTGATAGATCCGAATAGAAACTCATTTCAAAAGCCTTTACTCTCTTGAAATCTTCCTCTCCTGGCCAGTTTTTTCACCGAGAATCACTGACTTTTGGAACCCATGTGTCTGACATTCTCCAGAAGGCTCCGCACCCGGCAAATAATACTCAATCCGCTTTTCAGTACAGTCTCTATTAGCTTTCAGGCCACTTGCAGGATCAATCAGAAGTCTCCTAATCCCGACTGGAACCCGAAAACCTTTACCTGACAGCTTCCCAAGAGATAGGGCCCTTTTCATAAAATCAATCCAAATCGGAAGAGCAGCCGCTGAACCCGACATGTTCAAGTGAGGAGCCTGATCAGTTCCGACCCAGACAAGGCAGAGTAGATCCGGCGTGTATCCCACAAACCATGAGTCAGTAGTGCTACCAGTTTTACCTGCCGCTGGGAGTGAAAATCCTGCAGCCCGCGCTTTCCGCGCCGTACCCTCCTCCAGTACTGACTCCAATGCCGAGGTGATGAAAAATGCCGTCTCGGCACTGATTATTCGACTGCCCATATTAGAAGCTATCTCCAATCCTTTGCCATCCAAAGCTACTCTACTCCATAAACGCAGAGGCATTTTCACACCCTCATTTGCCAAAACCTGGTATCCCTGCGCTAGCTCCAAAAGAGAAACCTCTTGACTCCCCAATGCCATTGATGGGTAAGGCTTTATCCTGACCCGAAAACCGAATGCCTGTGAAAGTTCTTGTATCTGGTCAAAGCCTGTCCACTCAGCAACACGTACCGCTGGGACATTGAGTGAACTTGCCAGCGCCTGCCGAACACTCACTGTCCCAAAATAGCGATCTCTATAATTACTTGGTCGATAGGTTCGGGATCCATAATGCAGGGTGTATGGGGTATCAGAAATAGCCGTCGAGAGAGTCATTTCTGTAGATCGATTTTGTTTACGGGCTACTTCAAAAGCAGTTGCATAGGCAAACGGTTTAAAAGTTGATCCTGGTTGCCGAAGAGATCTCGTAGCTCTATTGTACTGTCCGCGGGCGTAGTCCCTTCCTCCAATGAGGGCTAGAATATCTCCTGTAAGTGGATCGACCGCAATAAAAGCACCTTGTATGTTAGGCCGATCAGGGCTCCTTGCCATTGACTGCTCGATTCTTTGCAAGCCTGATTGCATAACCTTGAATGCGGCATGCTGAAGATCCAAGTCGAGGGTGGATTGGACCTCTAAATCCACAGGTTCCCAGACGTTCAGTCCTAAATCAGAGGTCAATCTGCTGGATAAGTGGTCAACGAAATGAGGTGCATTTGTAGAATCCAGAAGATGCGAGGGAATAACTTGTAGAGATTCTTTTTTCGCCCGGCTCATTTCTCTAGCGGAAATCATCCCCAGATCATTCATTCGATCAAGGATTCGATTACGTCTACTTTCCAAGGCCTCGCCATGCCTATAAGGAGACAACCTATTAGGAGAAGGGATCATAGCTGCTATTGCCGCTGCCTGGGCAAGAGTCAACTCGCGGCATTCTTTCCCAAAAAAAACCAAAGCCCCTTGCCCCAAGCCGTGCATAGCGAAACTGCCAACTTGCCCCAGATAAACCTCGTTGGCATAGAGTTCAAATATCTGTCTCTTTGTGAGTCTCTGTTCCAACATCAGAGCCATCAGAATTTCTTCGCCTTTTCGCTTCCAGGAGCGTTGCTGCGAAAAAAAATAATTTTTAGCAAACTGTTGCGTTAGCGTACTGCCCCCCTGCCTAATCTGGCGATGCATCAGATTAACAATGGTTGCACGGGTTAGTCCCATTAGATCAATCCCTTCATGCTGAAAGAAGCGGGTATCCTCAGCAGCCAAAACGGAATTGATAAGATTTCTCGGATAAGCATCGAAACTAAGTGGTTTCCTTTTTTTTCGGGTATGAAATGACATGGAAGAAAGAAATGTAGGTGGTAATTGGAGTTCCTTGAGCGGCAGCCCATTTCTCGTAAGATGAGTTAAACGACCTGCATTAAATCCTGCCGAAAAATACTTATTTTCACTTCCAAATTCCACCACTCCAGATGTGTGCCTTCTCCAGCGCCCAACTTTAGATGCACGCTCATCATAACCAACTCGCTCCAGGTGGCGAATGAGACCTGCTAAGGAGTACTTCTGTCCTACTTTTATAGAGAAGGGACGAGCCAATACGATTCGTGACACAGGATCATTTTCGATTAGAAGCGCGTCAATCCATCGACTGAATTTTCCGTGGTAGTAGATTAAAGCCGCTCCAGATAAAACAACCACCGCTAAGAACGGAGGGAACAGTAGCCGTATAAGGCGCGCTCTAAAAGAAGGGTTCCTTTTTTTACCAGCCCTTTTGGATCGACCTTTTCTTGTACCTGACAATCTCGGGATATTCCGATTTCTAGGAGAACTACTCCGGGCAATGGTCCCCATTTTTGCAGTGGTCTTCCGACGGCGGCCATCCATGACATCTAACCTTTCCAATAGATGTTACACTGAGGAAATGACGCGTAGGTACGTGCGCCAGACAACATTCCCCCCTATCGGCACCCATGGACAGGAG
>CAYXBG010000037.1:0-15379 GCA_964463145.1 uncultured Acidobacteriota bacterium | reverse complement strand
ATCCAAGTTGAAGAACGGTGACAAGATAGAGATCCTAACCTCGTCTGAGAGTAGCCCTAATCGTGATTGGCTCGAATTCGCTATGACTGCTAAGGCGCGCGGGGCTATACGACGCTGGCTTAATCATCGTGAGCGTGAGCAGGCTGAAGATCTAGGCCGCAAACTACTCGAGAAGGAAAAACGCCGATTCCAGCTGAAATCTGCAAAGTATCGTAGGCGACTTAAGGAAATTTTGCCGGAATTCAATGTCGTAGAGGTGAAGGATCTTTACGCAGCTGTTGGGTTTGGAAGAATCTCCACTCGAGCCGTGATTGCCAAACTAGAACCTGAAAAACTGGAGGGTGGAAAGATTGTCCAGGAAGATGAAGATTCGCCCCTTCGGAGGGTTGTAAGCAGAGTACTCCGTCGAGATGATTCAGGTATTTTAGTTCGGGGGCAAGGAGATCTGATGGTTACCCGAGCAAAGTGTTGCAACCCTATTAGGGGTGAGGATATTGTGGGGTACATCACCATCGGTCGGGGAGTTTCCGTTCATTCAGCTTCTTGTAGCAATGTCGAGAATTTGTTATTGAATCCTGAAAGAACCATTGATGTCAGCTGGTCCAGTGATTTGCGAGAGGAGTCCGGGTACACAGTACGTCTTAGAATCTATACAGAAGATCGTCGTGGCATGCTTGCCGATATTTCTAACGCGATTTCTAATTTTCAGACTAACATTGTGAATGCTAGTGCTCAGACAGTAGAAGGCCGGTTCGGTCGGTTTGAATTAACCGTAGAGGTCGCAGACACTGTGCAGCTTGAGAAGGTAACCAACTTGATCAATGGCATCGATGGTGTACAAGATGTTGAGAGGGTAGGGTATGGTGAGGAGGGATCAAGCTAGTACCGGATCTTGGCGCTCAACTTGAACTAGGCACTATTCTCTGAAGAGGATTATAGAGGAGTTAATAATGACCAATGGAGCATGGATTGTTTCTGCATGTCGAAGTCCGATCGGAAGATTCCTGGGGCAACTGTCGGCATTCTCAGCGGTTGACTTAGGAACGAAATGTGTGGCTGAGGCTGTGCGTCGGGCTGGGCTAGAACCCGCTGAAATACAGGAAGTGATTATGGGTAATGTGCTGGGGGCGGGTCTGGGCCAAAATCCTGCCCGGCAGTGTGCATTGGGGGCTGGAATTCCGACAGCCGTTGCAGCTATGACGATCAACAAGGTGTGTGGATCGGGCCTCAAAGCTGTCACGTTGGCAGCGCAGAGTATTCAAGTAGGTGACAATGATGTGGTCGTGGCAGGGGGGATGGAGAGTATGAGTAATGCCCCACATCTTATGCTAAATCTACGTCGAGGACAGCGGATGGGGGATTCTAGTTTCATAGATTCGATGATTCATGATGGTCTCTGGGATGTATATAACGATTATCACATGGGGTGTACAGGGGAAGTAGTAGCTGAAAAGTATGGAATTACTCGCCAGGATCAAGATGATTATGCTGCTGAATCCCATCGTCGTGCAGTACAAGCCACACTAGAAGGGAAATTTGAACGGGAGATTCTGCCTCTCGATTTACCTCTAAAGAAAGGGGAAATAGTCCGGATTGACAAGGATGAAGGACCGAGGGCTGATAGCACAACTGAATCATTGGCTAGACTTAAGCCTGTGTTTGCAAAGGATGGTACTGTAACGGCCGGTAACGCCTCTCAGATTAGTGATGGGGCTGCAGCTGTGACAGTTATGTCGGATAGAGCAGTGGAGCGTTTGGATGTTAAGCCTTTGGCCCGAGTTATAGCTTCGGCCACGACAGGTGTTGATCCAGAGCTAGTCATGATGGCTCCGCTGAGTGCGGTCATGAAGGTTCGGGAACGTGCAGGTTGGAGCGAGGATGAGGTGGATGTATACGAAATCAATGAAGCCTTTTCAGTACAGGGAGTAGCGTTATGCCGAGAAATCCCGTTGGATATTCAACGGGTTAATCTGCACGGTGGAGCAGTTGCGTTGGGGCATCCCATTGGAGCCAGTGGTACCCGAATCCTTGTGACACTCCTAAATACTCTTAGAGCGGTTAGTGGAAAGCGAGGCATTGCTTCTCTCTGCTTGGGTGGAGGTAATGGTGTCGCTTTGGCCATAGAATTGGCCTGAATTAAGAATATTTTTATATGCGGTGAATTACGATTAAATCGAGGTAGAGGACTATGAGAATTGCAGTCATCGGTGCTGGGGCCATGGGTAATGGAATAGCTCAAGTTTGTGCCTTTCATGGGCATCAAATTTACTTGCAGGATGTTGATTCCAAAAGACTCGAAATGGCTCTGAGCGGAATAAGGAAAAGTCTCGGTAGGGTTACACGGGATCTAGATGTCGAAGCACAAGAATCTAAGATTTCGGAAACGCTGTCCAGGATAGAGTCCGGTATAGATCTAGCTCCACTGGCTAATGTTGAATTCGTGATTGAAGCGGTTTTTGAGAGTTTAGAGGTTAAATGTCAGGTATTTGAGAAACTGGACAAGATTTGTGGTCCTGATTGCATTATGGCGAGTAATACATCTTCGATTTCTATTACCCGTATTGCTGCCGTAACGTCAAGGCCTGCCTCGGTCATCGGGATGCATTTTATGAACCCAGTACCGATTATGAAACTTGTAGAGGTAATTCGAGGCCTTGAGACATCCGATGCCTCATTCGAGAAGACAAAGGATTTGACGCTGGGACTAAACAAGGTGCCAGTGGAAGTTAAGGATTTTCCGGGTTTCGTGTCAAATAGAATCCTACTGCCCATGTTAAATGAAGCGATGTTTGTATTGATGGAAGGTATAGCCCGACCTGAAGATATCGATACCGTTCTCAAGCTGGGTTTACGCCATCCCATGGGGCCATTAGAACTGGCTGATTTTATCGGATTGGATGTCTGCTTGGATATACTGGATGTATTGTACGAAGGCTTTAAGGATCCTAAGTACAGAGCCGCACCAATACTTCGACAGATGGTCGCTGCAGGGCGCCTGGGACGCAAATCCGGACAGGGATTTTATTCATATCCCGTCAAGTGAATAAATGGTGAAACTTTTGTCGGTTTCCTATGCTAGACTCTTAGTTCTCCAGCTGGTGAAGTAGGGTGTTAATGAACAGAAAACCCGCCTGAAAAAGCAAGAAGCCGGCTGGTAATAGATTTCTTGAAGAAGCTCATTAGAGTTTTGTGGTTATAGAAGGAGAGCGAAGAGATGGCAACCGGAAAAAGTAAAGACAGACAAAGTTCCATAGAGATGGCTTTGAGCCAAATCGAGCGCCAATTTGGCAAGGGATCGATCATGAAGTTGGGCGATCAGACGGCACTAGATGTGCCAATTATTTCCTCAGGTTCCATAGGAGTGGACGCGGCTTTAGGCGTAGGAGGATTTCCTCGTGGTCGGGTTGTTGAAATTTATGGTCCCGAATCAAGCGGAAAAACTACTATGGCATTACACGCCATTGCTGAGGCTCAGAAAGCTGGTGGAACAGCTGCTTTTATAGACGCCGAACATGCTATGGATGCGGAATACTCCTCCAGTTTAGGTGTAGATATTAATGCATTATTGGTTTCTCAACCTGACTCCGGTGAGCAGGCTCTGGAAATTGCGGAGATGTTAGTGCGGAGTGGGGCTATTGATATTTTGGTTATAGATTCGGTTGCAGCACTGGTTCCTCAAGCCGAATTAGAAGGTGAGATGGGGGATTCTTTTGTGGGGCTGCAAGCACGTCTGATGTCCAAAGCGATGCGGAAACTAACGGGGATCGTATCTAAGTCGCATACCTGTATTGTTTTTATTAACCAGATACGTGAAAAAATCGGTGTCATGTTTGGTAGTCCTGAGACAACAACTGGCGGGAGAGCACTCAAATTTTATTCTTCGGTCCGGTTGGATATCCGGCGTATCGGAGCGATCAAGGAAGGCGAGGTCAATGTGGGGAATCGCACGAGGGCCAAGATCGTCAAAAACAAGCTTGCTCCTCCATTTCGACAGGCTGAGTTCGATATAATGTTTGGGAAGGGGATTTCCGTGGAAGGAGAACTTATAGATCTTGGAGTCACCCATAATATTGTGGAGAAGAGTGGGTCTTGGTTTTCCTTTTCCGGCGAGAGATTGGGCCAGGGTCGTGAGAATTCTAAAACATTTCTTAAGGAAAACGAGAACGTTCGGGCTCAGATCGAAGAGAAGGTCAAGATAGCTATGGGGATCATTAAACCTCGGCTACAAGAAGTTGAGGCGAGTAACCAATAGAGCCCCACAATTCTCCAAAACTGCTTTTGCAGTGATCCGTTTAAGTTGATAACGAGGAGGCTCCCTGCAAGACTTAGCAATATAATCAGTTTAAAGTCTCAAGAGAGCTGTTTTTTGCCTGTGATGAGTTGACAGATCCTTTTCTAATTCGGGGGTCGTCCAATTGGTAGGACAGCGGCCTTTGACGCCGCCGATCCAGGTTCGAGCCCTGGCCCCCGAGCCAACACCGAACTAGGGACCTATTGAGGAATATGGTCGAGTGTACCAATTTGTCAGCTCCAGGAACGGAAGATCAATAGTTTATTTTCTAGGCCAGAATCAATAGTATTGATCGGTATCGCTACTTAGAAAGGACTTGTTGGCCTTGAAAATAAAATCCATTCTTAGAACTCGGCTTGGCTGGATATTAACCACTGCCTTTGCTTTTGTGATGTTCATGGCGGTGGGCCCTGGAGTTTTGTTGGTGAATCGACCCGATACCTTTATTGGGTTACCACTCCTTTATGCCTGGGGAGTGTTTTGGTACCTAGTTATAGTAGTGATAGCCCTTGCAGCCTATCGATTCGTATGGAGTGATGATCGCAATTCGAAGCGTGTAACGTGATGACTATTTTACAGAGTGCTGTTGATCCCTCTATAGGTAGTTCGATTCCTGTCCTAGTTCTAGTGTCCTACTTATTAATTCTGATAGGGATAGGTTGGGCTGGATATCGTCGCGGTAAGGGTGATGAAGAAGACTACTATCTGGCGAGTCGAGGACAGGGTTGGTTTGTCTCTTCTTTGACGATTATGGCGACCTTTTTCAGTTCCTTCGCATTATTGGGTGCTCCAGGAATGGTATATCGCGAAGGAGTGGTCTTTGCACTAGTAAGCCTCAATGTCCCCGTTGCGGGTTTTGGTATATATCTTTTAGGTAGTCGCATACGTGCAGTTGGACAGGCCCGAGGTTATGTTACGCAGGCTGACATGTTTTGTGATTACTATGGTTCACGAGTAGTGTTGCGTTTACTGATCGTCATAGTCGGGTTTTTGTTTGTTGTCCCTTTCGTGATGATTCAACTTAAGGCTGGTGGAGAGCTTGCTTCTGTGCTTTTCCCGAGTCAAGAAAATGCCTTTCAAATTGGGGCTGTTGTGATTGCCGGTATCACGGCGATATACATCATGATTGGGGGTATGCGGAGTGTGGCCTGGACAGATGCAATGCAGTGCATACTGTTGACTTCCGGGATGCTTCTAGCTGGCGTTGCAATGGTGGGCGCCATGGGTGGTTGGACGGGGTTTACCCAGGCACTCGGTCAACTACCTGTTTCTTCACGCACATTACCTGGTAATACGGGATTTTGGGAATTGCCGATGTTGATGTCGGTATGTCTCTTTATGGGTATGGGGGGGGTGCTCTCTCCTCCACAGTGGATGCGGTATTATTCGGCTCGTGATCGACAGACAATTCAGCGTAGTGCGCTGATATTTATAATCCTGCTGACCGGTTGTTTTTTGCTTGGGATCATGTTGGTAGGTTTAGGCGGTCAGGCTCTTTATCCACTACAGTTCGACCAACTAGGTGAAGTTAGTCCAAACCCAAGTGTGGGTTCTTATGATCAGATATTGGTTGTGGTGATGAAATATCAGCTCCCTAATCTTCTAGGGAACGAGTTGGGGTTGCTGCTTGCATCAATTTTGATTGTAGCTATTATGGCTTCGTCAATGAGTACGGCTGACAGCAACTTGCATGCACTCGGTGGCTTGGTAACTCGGGATGTTTACGATCGCTTCATTAGACCGCAAGCCACTGAAAGGGAACGTTTGTGGGTAGGGCGGTTTGTAATTCTGGCGGCATCTTTTTTGTCACTTTTGGTCGTACTGAGCGGTTCCAGGGAAGATAGTAGTTTTGTAGGTTTCATGGAAATGATGGTTGGTCTTGGCCTTTTTGGAGTTGCTTTCAGCGTGCAACTCCTGCCAATTGCCATTGATGTTTTGTTTGTTCGGAAAGGAACTTCTGTAGCTGCTTGTGCGGGACTGGCCACTGGAGTGGTTTTTGCCTTCATGTTCACCAGTTTTTTCAACCCTCTCATTGAATGGATAGGCTTCTCATCACTCCTCTCTTTAGCATCCTTGATTGAATGGGTAAAAGCCGCATTGCCTATCCACGCATCCGTATGGGGGCTTGTTCCCAATACGATCGTTTTGGTAGTGGTCAGTATTTTCACTAAACCGGTGTCTGAAGAAATCCGATTGAGGTTTGCCGGCGACGTAGGCATGTAATATTCGCCTGAAGATGAGGTGACGAGCAATGCCTGAACTACCCGAAGTAGAAACAATCCGGCTGGGTTTAATGGGCCAGTGTGAGAACATTGAGATTGTTGATGTCGAAAGTCACTCCTGTAGAGTTTTCCAGGTAGCGAGGGATTGGTTCAGGCAAGTACTTCTTGGAGATAGAATCCAAAGACTTGATCGTCTCGGGAAGTTTTTAATATTTCGTTTGAGTGAGCATGATCTAGTCATTCACCTCGGAATGCCGGGGCAACTTACTTTGCGTGATACGTCTCGTTCTGATTCTCCGCACTTCTTCCGACACCCGACAACGGGTTTACAGCGAGTTAGGCAGCATTCTCCCGATCAGCATACACATTTGCAGATTCATTTTGAGAATGGAAAAAGTCTTTGCTACAGGGATATAAGAACTTTCGGGAGGATCTACTTGTTCACCCATGAAGAAGCAAGGCGGGATAGATTTTTTTCTCGGGTAGGAATGGAGCCTTTTTCAGAAGAGTACTCACTGGATGTTTTTTTGGATAATTGCAGAGAGAGGAAGGTACGGATTAAGTCCCTCCTTTTGGATCAGAGGTTTGTGGCTGGAGTTGGAAACATATATGCAGATGAAGCATTGTTTGTTTCCGGCATTCATCCTTGCAGAAGAATAAATCGCATCCGGATTTTTGAAAGAGAGCGGCTTTTTCAAAGTGTCAAAAGAGTTTTGGAGAAAGCGATAAAATTTGGCGGGACTACTCTGCGGGACTACATCGACAGTGATGGTCGGGAAGGCACCCACCAAGAAGAACTGAGGGTATATGGCCGGGAAGGATCTCCATGCCGGGTGTGTGGTGTGGAGATAAAAAAAATATTTATCAGCAATCGAGGCACTCACTTCTGCGAAGTATGCCAACCAAGGGCAGGTCAGAAGAAGTCAGGCAGGTGGAGATGTGGGTAGCTCCTCAAGTGGAATTGAGATGGCAAAACTCTAAAAAAATCCATTCCGGCAGGCATTTCGTTAAGAGAATCAAAGTCTTCTGAAGTCTACCTTGACTACCTGCGGTTTGTCTTTGGATTAATATCCCCAGAAAAATGTAGTTATTAGAGTCCAGTCTGTACTGATTAAGATGTGTGAAATTGCGATAGTCTTGTTGACAGGCGGGAAGTAGTCTACGTACAATTGGCCGTTGTCTTTAGGGACAACGACGCTTCTAGGAGCGTAGAGATCTTTGAAAATTTAGAGAATGCGAATAATTTGAATGATGAGGAAATCATTCAAAGGGCAAAACCACAAGTAAGACCGAATGTTTTGTGTACCAGAATATTCTAGGTCAAGCTACTAAGGGTAAACGGTGGATGCCTAGGCGCAAAGAGGCGAAGAAGGACGCGGCAAGCTGCGATAAGCCTCGGGGAGCTGCAAGCTAGCTTTGATCCGGGGGTGTCCGAATGGGGAAACCTGGCTCCGGTAACGGGGTCATCTATTTCTGAATACATAGGAAGTAGAAGCAAACTCGGGGAAGTGAAACATCTCAGTACCCGAAGGAAGAGAAAGCAATCGCGATTTCCTGAGTAGCGGCGAGCGAAACGGAAACAGCCCAAACCCGAACTGCTTCGGCAGGTCGGGGGTTGTGGGACCAGGCGTGAAGCTACTGAACCTAACCGAATCGTACTGGAAAGACGATCCATAGGAGGTAAAAGACCTGTAGGTAAAAGGGGATGTGGCGGGCTTGGTATCCCGAGTACCGCGGGACACGAGAAATCCTGTGGGAATCAGGGAGGACCATCTCCCAAGGCTAAATACTCCTTTGCGACCGATAGTGAACTAGTACCGTGAGGGAAAGGTGAAAAGTACTCCTGCTAGGAGAGTTAAAAGTACCTGAAACCGTTTACTTACAAGCAGTCGGAGCCTTCTTCGGAGGGTGACGGCGTGCCTTTTGCATAATGAGCCGGCTAGTTATTCTAGGCAGCAAGGTTAATCTGTAGATAAAGAGGAGCCGAAGGGAAACCGAGTCTGAATAGGGCGCTAATGAGTTGTCTGGAATAAACGCGAAGCTGAGTGATCTATCCTTGGCCAGGGTGAAGGCAGGGTAACACCTGTTGGAGGCCCGAACCAGTGTCAGTTGAAAATGGCTTGGATGAGCTGAGGATAGGGGTGAAAGGCCAATCAAACTCAGTTATAGCTCGTTCTCCCCGAAATAGCTTTAGGGCTAGCCTCGGGTGATTCGTTCCGGAGGTAGAGCACTGAATGGACTAGGGGGCTTCACCGCTTACTGAATCCAATCAAACTCCGAATGCCGGAAACGTCAGCCCGGGAGTCAGACCGTGGGGGCTAAGCTCCATGGTCAAGAGGGAAACAGCCCAGACCGCCAGCTAAGGTCCCGAAGTATGTGCTAAGTGGGAAAGGATGTGGAGACGCGTAGACAACCAGGAGGTTGGCTTAGAAGCAGCCACCCTTAAAAGAAAGCGTAACAGCTCACTGGTCAAGCGGCTCTGTGCCGACAATTTAACGGGGCTCAAGCACATCACCGAAGCTGCGGGTATCCAGGCTTTAGCCTGGGTGCGGTAGGGGAGCATTGCCTGTGCGACTGAAGGTGAACCGGAAGGTTTGCTGGAGCGTAGGCAAGAGACTCTGCCGGCATAAGTAGCGATAAAACTTGTGAAAATCAAGTTCGCCGTAAGTCTAAGGTTTCCTGGGGAAGGTTCATCCACCCAGGGTTAGTCGGCTCCTAAGGCGAGGCCGAAAGGCGTAGTCGATGGAAAACAGGTGAATATTCCTGTACCACTGTAGTTCGTTATTAGTGATGGGGGGACGCAGAGGGATAGGCGGTCCGGGCATTGGTTGTCCCGGTCCAAGCGTGTAGGTAGGTTTCATAGGAAAATCCGTGAAATTAATACCGAGACGTGTTAGGGCCCCGAGGAGAGATCCGACGGGTAACCCGCTGATTCCGCACTGCCAAGAAAAGCCTCTAGCGAGAACGAAAGTGGCCGTACCGCAATCCGACACAGGTAGACGGGGAGAGTATCCCAAGGCGCATGAGAGAACTCTTGTTAAGGAACTCGGCAAAATTCCACCGTAACTTCGGGAGAAGGTGGGCCTTTTTTAGTGAAGTCACATGCTGGCTGAGCTGAAGGAGGTTGCAGTGAAATGGCCCAGGCGACTGTTTACTAAAAACACAGGACTCTGCAAAGTCAACAAAACGACGTATAGGGTCTGACGCCTGCCCGGTGCCGGAAGGTTAAGAGGAAGGGTTAACACCTCGGTGTGAAGCTCTGAATTTAAGCCCCGGTGAACGGCGGCCGTAACTATAACGGTCCTAAGGTAGCGAAATTCCTTGTCGGGTAAGTTCCGACCTGCACGAATGGCGTAACGATCTGGGCGCTGTCTTTACAAGAGACTCAGCGAACTTGTAGTACCGGTGAAGATGCCGGTTGCCCGCAGCAAGACGGAAAGACCCTGTGCACCTTTACTACAACTTAACTTTGGTGTGCGGTGCGTGATGTGCAGAATAGGTGGGAGACTTTGAAACCAAACCGTCAGGTTCGGTGGAGTCATCCGTGAGATACCACCCTTCTTGTACTGAGCATCTAACCTTGTTCCCTGAATCGGGAAGAGGGACAAAGTTTGGCGGGTAGTTTGACTGGGGCGGTCGCCTCCCAAAATGTAACGGAGGCGCGCAAAGGTGGGCTCAGGCTGATTGGAAACCAGCCGTAGAGTGTAAAGGCATAAGCCCGCCTGACTGCGAGACATACACGTCGAGCAGAGACGAAAGTCGGTCTTAGTGATCCGGTGGTTCCGAATGGAAGGGCCATCGCTCAACGGATAAAAGGTACGCCGGGGATAACAGGCTTATCTTGGCCAAGAGTTCATATCGACGCCAAGGTTTGGCACCTCGATGTCGGCTCATCGCATCCTGGAGCTGTAGCAGGTTCCAAGGGTTCGGCTGTTCGCCGATTAAAGCGGTACGTGAGCTGGGTTTAGAACGTCGTGAGACAGTTCGGTCCCTATCTGCTGTGGGCGTAGGAGATTTGAGGGAGGCTGACCCTAGTACGAGAGGACCGGGTTGGACGTACCTCTGATGTACCAGTTGTTCCGCCAGGGGCATCGCTGGGTAGTTAAGTACGGAAGAGATAAACGCTGAATGCATCTAAGCGTGAAGCTCGTCCCAAGATTAGATCTCCCTGCTGGTTAATACCAGCCTGAAGACCCCTCGAAGACTACGAGGTTGATAGGCAGGGTGTGGAAGTTCGGTAACGGATGAAGCTAACCTGTACTAATCGGTCGTGAGGCTTGACCTAGAATGTTCTGTTACACAGAATTTGTGGAATTTGGCCTGAGAATTTGCATTTGTTGTCAATCAAGGTTTCCGGTGACTTTAGCGGAGGGGGTACACCTGTTCCCATCCCGAACACAGAAGTTAAGCCCTCCAGCGCCGATGATACTGCATGGGTGACTGTGTGGGAAAGTAGGTAGTTGCCGGATTATATGCCCCTGAGAGTGGAAATACTCTCAGGGGCTTTTTATTTTATTTACAGTTAATTAAGATTGGGAATTAAAGTAATTTCTTAACTGGTTTTTTGCAAGGCCAGTGTAGTGAAAACGGAAAAGATTTTAGTCTGGAGATTTTATTATGCGACGTTTTTTATTGTCCCTACCGTTATTTTTCCTACTATCCTTTAGCTCGCAAGTTCTAGCTGGCGCATCCCAGTCTTATAGGGTGGTACATGGCTGGCCGTCCTTACCTGAAGGATACGCATTAGGTCCAGTGTCTGGAGTTGCAGTCGATTCACACAATCATGTTTGGGTTTTTCACCGAGGAGAAGGACCTGTTATATGCTTCGAGGCTTCTACTGGTAGGGTATTGCAATCTTGGGGTGATGGTCTTTTTCAGGCAGAACACGGTATGGCCGTCGACTCTCAGGATAATGTATGGGTAACGGATACAGCTGCTCATCAGGTGTTTCAATTTAGCCATGAAGGAAAGCTCTTATTAAGTCTGGGAACAGAGGGGGTAGCCGGGCAGGATGAGAGTCATTTCAATAAGCCTACTGATGTTGGAATCGCAAGAGATGGAACCATTTATGTTTCAGATGGTTATGGAAACAATCGGATTGCCAAGTTTAGTGGGACTGGTGAATTTCTTATGGAGTGGGGCCGGAAGGGAGAAGGAAAAGGCGAGTTTAATGAACCTCACGGGATTGCAATCGATGCCAGGGGTAGGGTCTATGTGGCTGATAGGAGAAATGTTCGGGTTCAGATTTTCAAGGGGGATGGAACTTTTTTGAATGAGTGGAAGAGTTCAGCGCTGGGCCGACCATGGGGTATTGACGTCGGTCGCGATGGTAGTATTTTTATTGTCGATGGTGGAGATATGGTCGCTGAGACTCCAATGCGTAATCGAGTGGTTAAGTTAGATATGAATGGGAAAATTATTGCAAAATGGGGTTCCTATGGAAGCTATGATGGACAATTCTACTGGGCCCACGATATAGCGGTTGGTCTCGATGGTGCGGTGTATGTTGTGGACGTCCACAATGGAATGCGGGTTCAGAAATTCACAGTTCGCTGATTTGCCTTATGTATTTTTCAGAGACGACTAGATGCAGTTCGTGCTGAGAAGTAGATGAGGGGTTAGGTTTCTTCCCTGGCCGGATTGATTTTTATAAGGGGGCGGGACCGATGCTTGACAAGGTTCGCATAGAAGTCTTCTCCTTCATGGTTGATGACCACGAAGGCAGGAAAATCCTCAACTTCGATGCGCCAAATTGCTTCCATACCTAGGTCCTCATAATCAAGAACCTCTACTTTGCGAATGCTATGTTCAGCTAGTCGGGCTGCAGGACCTCCGATCGATCCTAGGTAAAATCCTCCACTAGCAGCACAAGCATCACTAACTTGCTTGGACCGGTTCCCTTTGGCCAACATGACCATACTGGCGCCATGCTTTTGGAATAGACTAACGTAAGAATCCATGCGCCCTGCTGTGGTGGGACCGAAAGAGCCTGAAGTTAGCCCGTCTGGTTTTTTGGCCGGGCCAGCGTAATAGACCACATGATCTTTAAAGTACTTAGGCAGGTCGTCTCCACGATCGAGTCGTTCTTTAAGTCGAGCATGGGCGATGTCTCGAGCTACTACCATTGGACCGGTCAAAGATAAGCGAGTGGCAATGGGATTCTCCCGTAGTTGAGCGAGAATCTGTTCCATAGGTTTGTTTAGATCTATCTTTACTACATCTTTCCCCAGGGAATCCTCTGTCTCTCCTGGTAGATATTGGGCGGGGTTAGACTCTAGCTTTTCCAGAAAGATACCGTCCCGATTAATTTTTCCCAGAATCTGACGATCTGCTGAACAGGAGACACCAAGACCGACAGGACAGGAGGCACCATGTCGAGGAAGCCGGATAACTCGTACGTCATGCGCAAAGTATTTACCTCCAAACTGAGCCCCGATCCCGATATCAGTGCACAGATTGAAGATGGTTTTTTCCATTTCCAGATCGCGAAAAGCACGCCCAAACCTATTCCCTGATGTAGGTAAGTCGTCCAAGTAATGGCAGCTAGCAAGTTTGACCGTTTTGAGGGTTAATTCTGCAGATGTTCCTCCAATTACGAGTGCGAGATGATAGGGCGGGCAAGCCGAGGTTCCAATAGTCAGAATTTTTTCGGAAATAAAAGAGATGAGTGATTCGGGATTGAGTAGAGCTTTTGTCTCCTGATAGAGAAACGTTTTATTAGCAGAGCCGCCCCCCTTTGCGATGAACAGGAACTTCTATTCATCACCAGCTTCTGAATAGATTTCGATTTGGGCGGGAAGGTTAGTGCCAGTATTGACTTCTGCAAACATGTCCAATGGTGCCATCTGTGAGTATCTCAGATTTCGTTCTTGAAAGGCTTGATATATGCCTCTTGAAAGAGCTTCAGTATCGTCGCCAGACGTGAACACATTTTCACCTTTGTAACCCATGACAATGGCCGTACCGGTGTCCTGGCATCCAGGCAAGACACGCCCTGCTGCAATATTGGCATTCTTGAGTAATTCTAGAGCAACGAAGCGATCGTTCTCAGATGCCTGAGGGTCTTCAAGAATCTTCGACAATTGAATTAAATGGCTGGACCTTAGTAGGTGGCTCACATCATCCATTGCCTCTTGGGCTAATAGCGTGAGGGCAGAAGGAGATATTTTGAGGATCTGGCGGCTTTCGAATATTGCCGTGGACACGTGATCAGAGGTGAGCTTGCGGTACGAAATCTTCTCTCCGCTATGCTCGAACATCTTCTGGAACTGAAACTCGGACATGCCAGACTCCTTTCTTGTGAAGACTTTATCTTACCCTCTATGGCCGTCTTCCGGGAGGGGGTATGTTGATCCAGTAAGAGAACGATGATTAATCATAGGTGTGAAACTAGCCGTATTGAGTTCAGACTCTTGAATGATGATTCATACTCTAAAGACTAATTTAAATCTGTGGATAAGCTTTTTTTAGGTGATTCTTCTGTTGTTTCCAGTTTTTTCGGATCTGTTTTCACATCGATGTTTTCAAGGCCTTTTGTCAATTCAGATAGCCCATTACTGTTACGGCCAGGTAGGCAAATACCAGAATTACCCCGAATGGCCGAGTGAGGTGGTCTTTACAAAAGAAGATTCCAATCCGGAATACTACTAAAATGAAAATCATCGATGGAAAATATAAAGTAAAAAAGTGACTTGGGGCGGGAAGTCCTCCACTTGTTACGGCAGCAGCAGCACCGGCCACGAATAATACATTGAGGATATCTGCTCCTACTACGTTGCCCACTGCGAGTTCCCCGTGTCCTCGCCAGGCAGAAGTGATAGCGGTGACCAGTTCTGGAAGAGATGTTCCAAAAGCCACCATCGTGGCAGCTACTATGCTTTCTGGTACATCCATGCGAAAGGCTGCTTCACTGACGGCTGGAATGAGTAAGTATGAAGCACTGACCACTAGTCCTACTGCGCCAACGAGTTTTCCTAGAATTAGAGTGTAAGACCCAGGAATCATCTGAGGTTTTTCATCAGATCTATCTCCTCGACGGGCTTGTCGAACCGTATACCACATGTAAATCACTAGCAGACCAAGAAATCCAAAACCGACCAACTTAGGAAGTTGTCCACCTTCAGAAGTTGCTGTTTCCCAAGATCCGGGAAAGCAGGCCAATACCAGAAGAATACCGGAGAAGAACTGGATCCATCCCTGTCGATTGACCACGCTACGGTCTAGTGGTAGTGGGGAAATTAGGCAGGCCAAACCCAGGATCAACCCAGTGTCACAGATAATTGAGCCTACCGCGTTACCGAGCGCTAGTCCTGGTTTGCCCTGAATAGCAGCCAAGACCGAAACCGCGGCCTCAGGAGCAGTAGTGCCGAGACTAACTATGGTGGCACCTACTACGACCTTTGGGATGCCACTTTGGGAGGATAGTCTTACCGCCTGGTCTACCAACCAATCCGCACCTTTACCTAATAGCACTAGGCTTACAATTATCATTGTTGTGAGCAGAGGCCAATTTAGTTGAGAGACAAAGTGGTCTAAAAATTCTTCCATTTTGGTCGTTGGCTGCGAATGGTTATCAAGAGGGTCCGCTATTATTCAGGGTTTGAGTTCTTATCGGTTTTTTTGAATCTAAATAAGGCCTCGAGACGTTTCTTGTATTCCTGTTCCTTACCCCGTTCAGTTGGCACATAGTAACGTACTCCGTCTAGATTTTCAGGTAGACATGCCATCCGAGTAAGCCCTTCGGGAGCGTTGTGTGCGTATTCGTATTTGTCTCCATATCCCAAATCTTTCATCAATGACGTGGGTGCATTTCTTAATTGAAGTGGGACTGGTTCGAGGCGCTTGTTTTTTACGTCCTGCTGGGCTA
>CAYXBG010000036.1:12492-15623 GCA_964463145.1 uncultured Acidobacteriota bacterium | reverse complement strand
TAGATCAGATCGCGTTTCTTCTGCATTCGCTCTCGATCGGACGAGACATCCCTATCCACACAGAGTACTCCGGCTTTTTGTATGGGTGCAGGGGCACAGCTGTACAAATACTGTTGAAGAGGAGTGATCTCAGCCACGACTTCTTTCGGAGCAGTCCCATATCCTAGGCGCCATCCCGGCATCCCACATGACTTTGAGAAACTGTCGACAATTAGAGTTTTTTCATAGAATTGGGCAGGACTTACAAACGGCACATCGTCGTAGACGAAGTCGTGGTATACCTCGTCTGAGAGGATCCAGCAATCATGTTTGCGGGCTGCCTTCACGACTAATTGAATTTCTTCTTCACTATAGAGTGTTCCTGTAGGGTTTCCTGGACTATTCAAGACAATCATCTTTGTAGAAGGGCCAATCAATCGATCGACTTCTTCAGGGCGGATTCGGAAGTCTGGATAGGTGTCTAGGAAGCGAGGAACGGCCTGAGTCAGAGTAATCATGTGCCTGTAGTTAAGAAAATAAGGGTCGGTTAGTACCACCTCGTCTCCCTCTTCTACTAGTGCAAGGAAAAAGAGAGTAATCGCTCCAGCAGCGCCGGGAGTAATCAGTAAGTCTTCAACTATCAAATTTCGTGTGTGCAGGTGCGACAGAAGTTTTTGACGCAGCTCAGGAATTCCAAGTGAAGAGGTGTAGCGGTTGAATCCAGCCTGAATCGAGTTTACACACGCTTCCTTGATGTGGTCAGGGACATCAAAGTCTGGTTGACCGATACTCATGTCAATTGGGTCGGTGACTTGGCTAGCGAGCTCAAGGATGCGGCGTATCCCAGAGGGTTCAATTCCTTTAATGCGTTTGGTGAACACTGTCGTACTCCTCTAGATCAAGATAATTTTAGGTTTTTCTAGTTTTGTTGGATTCAGAAATCACCTTGAATTTGTCCACCACACGGCGAGCCTCATTGCCGAGGAAGAATAAGTCAGAACCTACCAGAAGTGTTGTCACTCCTCGTTCCAGCCAATGTGACCAGGTTGTCGGGTCCAGTGCCAGAGTGCCTGTGGCCACCTTATGGGTATGGCAAGCATCGACCACGCCCTCTATGGTTTTGAGGACTTTAGGATGTTGAAGTTCTCCGGTAACTCCCAGTACTTGAGATAGATCACCAGGACCTATGAAGATTAAGTCTATGCCGGGTACTGACAATATTTCATCCAAATTCTTAAGTGCGGCTTCGTTTTCAATCTGAATAAGAACTGCAATGTCTTGATTGGCTCGTTCCTCATACTCTTTCAGTCGAGCCCCATAACTGTTGGCACGGTTAGGGGCCAATCCTCTGACCCCGTCTGGCGGGTAACGGCAAAACTGAACCGCAGCTAGAGCCTCTTCTTTGCTGGATATCTGAGGGAAGAGAATCCCATGTGCACCGGAGTCAAGAGCCCATTGGACATGACTTCGCTGAGTCTCGGGCACTCGTACAATAGGGTGACACCCTACACCAGAAACAGCTCGTATTAAATTACGGATGGTTCCGGGTCCTAGGGCACCGTGCTCAGAGTCTATTACTATAAAGTCGAAACCACACATACCATGTAGTTCGGCCACTCCAGAAGAAGAAAATAATTGGAACGACCCCAGGCATAACTCTTTACTACGCAGTAGGGTTGCCAGGCTTTTCCCTTGTTTATCGGATTTAGTCATGTATTATCCTCGTTTTTCCCAGGTAAATTTCTGAAAAGAGTACACGAATTATACTGGACTCGAGAGTGACTGTCTCTGATGGGTTTCAGTTTTTATTGAAACTCTATTGATCCCAAAATAAAAACTCATAAGTATCTAGGTTTTATTGGAATTCAGTACGCTGAAAAGTGTTATGAAATAAGACATTGAAGTAGAGGTTTCAGGATGTAAGGGAGTTTTATCAGAAGACTTAAATATGATGTAATGTTGCATATTGGGTTGTCGTCGTCATTTCATTCCCTACTCATGGAGAGATTATTGATTAGCGATGAGTGTTGCCTTTGATATAGGGCTTTTGCCCGATCGACCTATTGACGAATTGGCTAGACTGGCGGCCAGCGCCGAGGAAAAGTGCTTTGAGGGAGTCTGGATTGCTGACTCGCAGTCTATTTTTCGAGATGCATATACTGCCTTAACTGCCTGCGCGTTGCGTACTGAAAGAATGTTGTTAGCGACGGGTGTGACAAATCCGTTAACACGCCATCCTGCTGTGTTAGCAGGGGTTATTGCCACGGTAGATGAGATTTCCGGGGGGCGCGCTATTCTGGGTATCGGTACGGGGGAAAGTGCCGTTAAGACAATTGGCAAAAAAGCTGCCACACTCAAGACAATGGAAGAGGCGATTTTGGCAATTCGGAGCCTGTTGGCTGGGGAGAGTACTGAATATCAAGGGGCTACTTTGAAAAATTCTTGGCCAACACGAAGTGTTCCGATCTATATCGCAGCATCAGGGCCTAAAACCCTGCAATTAGCTGGGCGCATTGCTGACGGTGTCCTTTTCCAGGTAGGGGCCACTCCAGTACTGGTTAAGTATGCTCTGGATGAGATTCGGAAAGGTGCAGAACAAGCTGGACGGTCTTTTGAAGAAATTCAGTTGTGCATGCGCCTTGCCTGTAATATTTCCTCTAATAGGGAAGAGGCACGCCGCCAGCTCAGGCCCTATGCAGCGGCAGCAGCCGTAACGACTTTTCGATCTGTTCCTGCTTCGATAATTTCTGATAAAATTGAGCGAGATATGCGCCGCCTCCGGGAACAATATGATTACCATAAACATGCCAGTGTGGATGCGGGACATCAAGAGCTGGTAACCTCTACCATACTGGATGCAGTTGCCATCGCAGGGACTCCTGAAGAGTCCTTACCCAAGTTTAAAAAGATAGTAGAAATGGGAATCCATCGTATTGTTATCCCATTGACAGGCTCTAATCCAGACGGCGTCATGAAGGTTCTAGCCGAAGAAATACGGCCAAATCTGGCCAAGTTGGACAATTAGTTTTGTCATGGATTCAGTTAGGCTAGGATTCAAAGCCTTTGATTCTCATGAGCTTTTGCCCCACATCTTGGCAGAGCGTCTCGGTTTTTACAGAGAGGCCAACCTTAAGGTGTCCTTGGAAGACACA
>CAYXBG010000036.1:0-12482 GCA_964463145.1 uncultured Acidobacteriota bacterium | reverse complement strand
TTATCGGGATGATGAATATTGTAGCGGTCGGTTTTTTACTCCAGCTTGTGGAGCCGCTTTGCATAGTGCACTTCGAGGCTATCCCCAGAAAGTTGTGCTCGTCGCCACAGACCGACCTATGTTCTGGATCTGTTCCGAAAAAGTTAAGGGAATCGAGGACCTCGGTGGTTCGACCATAGCCTCGTTTCCTTTTTCCTCTCCACCCCACACGTTTCTCAGAATCATTCTCAGTCAAAACAGAATCGACCCCGATCAGGACGTTCGGATCCTGCCGGTACGGGATGATTTTGCGCGCTTAGGACTGCTTAGGCGTGGGGAAGTGGATTCGATTGTCCTAAGCTCTGCGAGAGTGGCTAGTGTAAAGAAACTAAACCATATATTTTTTGGAGACCACTTTCGAGTTGTTTCATCAGGTTTGGCCACGACTCAGAAACTAATTGAGGATGATCCATGTTTGGTGGAAAGGATGGTGGTGGCTCTACGCAAGGCACTCATTGCTCTCCACGAGGAGCCAGAAGAGGCGGTAAGTGCTATTAGTGACTTGGTAGATGGTGACTCGAAATATAGTCGAGATATTTATCTGGAATTACGGGAGCACTTCAATCCAAAAGGCCAGACATCTCGAGATTACAGCCAAAATAGTCTCCGCCTTGTAGCAGCTGAATTAGGCATTCAAGATCCCCCCGGCGTTGATTCCATATACGACTCAGCCGTAATGTTACCGTGAGCACTGCTTTGGATAAGCGATGCTATCTGTGGCCAATCATGGGTTATTCCCTAGAATTCTAGCGATAGCCAGAGCATAGACTTTGGTGATATTGACCATGGTTTCGATGGTTACCTTTTCTCCATCGGCCTTTCGGAGACCGCTGGAAGGTCCATAGTTGATGGTTTCTATTCCATAGCGGGTCATAGTTGAAGCGTCGGATCCCCAGATAACTGTATCCTCATCCGGAGGTGCCCCCATAACCTTTGTATGGCTTGCTTCGATGGCTTGAACCATTTCGTGATCGCCAGAAATCTCAGCTCCGGGGGCCGACACATATGTTTCAAATTGGATTCCTGACTCTGGATATTTCTGACGAAGATTTGTCACAAGCTCCTTGACTTGACGTCGAGCATCCGGCATTGACATGGTGGGTGGGACGCGTACGTCCATGTAAAGATCAGTTCGCTCTGGTGTACGGCTCGCACGCCAGGCATTTCCTCCCTTGATTCCACCTAAATTAACCAGACCCGTTTTGTTCCCATAAGGGGTTTTCTTTTGCCACTGATCGGCCCACTCGACAACGTCGTCAAGGACATTTTTCATCCGTCGGATTGAGTTCTCATGCTGACGACCGGTACTGAAACCCGTATGCATATATGGCCCGATAGTCGAGATTCTTACCCACAAAGAACCGTAGTGTCCAAGAACCATCTTCATGTCCGTGGGCTCCCCCAGAATGCACATATCGGCTACAGTTCCATGACAAACCATATGCCGTGTTCCAGTTCCATAACCCCTATATTCACGGCCTGCGAATTCTTCACCCCATTGAGCCTTTTCTATTTCACCGGCGACAGCTGCAATCATTAGGTCGCCCTTAATTTTTAAACCAGCCTTCCTAACTGCTTTGACAGCGTGGGTGTAGCAGACCAAGGCACCTTTCATGTTGTAGATGCCCAGGCCGAAAATAGTACCGTCTTTTATTACGGGGAAAGGTTTGTAACCGATTCCCGTCAGATGAGTCTCTTCTCCGCTGTAGGAAGTGTCCATATGCCCGTTGAACATAAGGCTCTTACCACCACGAGCTCCCTCCCAGTGCCCGATGACGTTCGCTCGACCTTCTTCAACATTTTGCCAACTGACTTCTAGCCCCATTTCTTCGAAAGTAGAGCGCATGTATTTGGCCATTTCCCATTCAGACCCTGTCGGACTAGGAATACTGATGACGTCCTTGGACATCTCGATGATGCCTTCTTCGTCTACATTTTTTATTATCTGCTGTTCTATATCAGATTTGTTCATGGGATTTTTCCTTTAACTGGTAGCAAGATGACTTTAGTTAGTTTTTTATTCGAAAATCGTCTGGATACGGGCACATTGCCTTGCTGTCACCGTCAGTGATTAAAAAATTGTCCTCAACTCGCAGTCCTCCTCCGCCCTTCCAATAGGCTCCGGGTTCGATGGCTAGCACCATGTCTTTTCGGATAGTAGTTTTTGCTGCCTGATGGGCGTAGGGGGGCTCGTGAGCTCGGGCACCTACTCCATGTGCTACCGGGTGAGAAGGTTGTCCCGGGTAACCACCAGCTGCGATTTGATTTCGGATCATGCGGTCAACCTCTCCGAGAGGGGCGCCATCTCGGCAGTGCTGGCTGGCATTTTTCATACATTCAAGTAGAAGGTCGAGTAAATCTGAATACCGAGCAGTGAGTTGACCTGGACAAAGATTCTTAGTCAGATCGGTCCAGTAGCCATCAGCACAAACCCATAATTCGACTAGGGTTGGTTCATTTTCGGCGATAAGATTTTTCCCAGTTGCCGTGAAAGTAGCGATTCCAGGACCGGACCAAACCAAAGCAAAGGCGCGAGCCATCTCAACCTGGTCACGGTATCCTACCCCTACAGCATGGATGTGTCCCTCGATCAGAGCTGCTAACTCACTTTCCGTAGTCTTTCCAGGCTTAATACGATCTCGGGCATGTTCCATTCCGATAGCGGCTAGTTCGTTGGCTAATATCATGCGCTCTATCTCTTGCCCTGTTTTGATCATGCGAGCTTCTACGAGCAGAGGAACAGCGTCTACTACTGACCCCGATATGACTCCAAAAGCTTGGAAGTAATCTTGTGTGAATACCGTGGGTTCTCCGACCATACGATCGCAAATCTGAGACCCTTGAGAAAGTTCGATAGCTACGGTATCGGTCAGATCTCTTTCTTTCAGAACCTGTAAGGCTAGATCTAATGAGCGTGCCGTAGGAGGTCGCGGATCCGACTCATCGTAGAATCTAAAAATCCGGATATCATCTGTCCATGCAGTTTGATATGCCTCATCTTGCTGAGGCTCGATTACTATAAGGGTTGGTTTCCCCTGGGCTGGAAAAACCGCCATTGCATAGCCCTTCATAGGCCAGTAATTGGTCAGATAGAGAACGTTATCTGGCGCTCTGACTACGAGTGCACTAATTTGCTGCTCCTGCATTCGTTTTTGGATGCGCTGCAGTTTTAAGTGGTCAACTGGAAAGGCCATTCTTTCATTTCCTCTGGTCTTTGTTTTCGTCCGTCCATGCCCAAGAGTTTTCCTTAGCTTTTACGAGTTGGCACAAGGCTGTGTGTAAAGGTGCCGACACACCAAGACGTTGAGCTTCACGGGCGATTGCCCCTCCTAGGAATTCGACCTCTGTTTTAAGTTGGTTCCTGATGTCGTAAAGCATCGACGGTGGATGATTAGTCTGGGATCCAAGTTGGTTCATTTCAACAGGGTCTTCGTGTAGCTCTACTCCAGCGGCACTAGCCACTGATTTTCCTTCTTCCAAGAGGGCACGCAAAAGGTGTCCTAAATCATGAGGAGTATTCTCACGAGAAAAAAGCGGGCAGTGAGGTAATTCTGTGAGCGCAGCTACTGCGTTTACAGAGGCATTAAATATCAGTTTAGACCACTGGGCTGGTCGCGCATCTTCGAGTGCTTCTGCTCTTAGACCGGATTTGTTTATCAGATCAGCTGCCTCCTGCACTTTCGAGTAGGGAGTTCCTGATGGTTCAAATGGGCCAAGCCATGTGGCGGTGTTTAGTTCGTACTGCACATGAGTATCGCTGTGTTTAGTGCCACTCATGAAGGTGGTACCCCGAATGATTTGGCCGGGGGTGAGGTGAGCTAGAATTTCCTCACTCCCCAATCCATTCTGAGCTGAGATAATACAGCCATTGTCGAAATGATCACACACCGGAGCAAAGGCAGCTTCTGTCTGCGTGGCCTTAGTACTGACGATACCCAGATCAAAGTCCGGGAGTTCTTCGGGTCTGGTTGTTGCGGTGAGATCAACTTGAAAGACATGTCGTCCCGAGACGCGCAGGCCGTGTTGGTTCAAGGCATCGGCATGTTCACCTCGCCTTACAAAGGCAAAGACTTCCGTAACTTTAGCCAAATGGGCTGCGAAAAGGCTACCGATGGCGCCAGCCCCCACGACACAAACATTTCTAATCATGAGAGTCACTATCACTCAGGAAGGATATGGTAGTTACAGGTGCTACCATATCAATCGAATACCCCGCCGGCATCAGATACGTGTCTCTAAGCGGACACTGTTGTCCGTAGTTCCATTCTTTGCCGCCTGAGTTGCTTGAAAGATCGAGTCGGCGGTATGGTGAGAGTCCTTGATGATTATTCCCATTTCTTGAAAGGCATCCTGCAGTGCCGACGAGATAGCATGCAGAGGAGCACCTCCGCCTTCTCCCATACCTTTTGCGCCTGAAAAGGTAAAAGGGGAAGGTGTTTCCTGACTGTCATATTTCACGTCGGGAATGTTGATCGCAGTAATAGGGACATAGTCGCTAAAGGTGCTAGTTAGCATGTTTCCGGCCTCATCGTATTGGCAAGTCTCGTAGAGTGCGGCTCCAATCCCATGTGCAGTTGCCCCGTCCACTTGACCTTTTACGATGGTCGGATTGATGACAGTTCCACAATCTTCTACCGTCGCGTAGTCTAGAATCTTAGGCGTACTCGTAACCGGATCAATTTCAATAACAACAATGTGAAGCTGTGAGGCATAAGTTAGGGTTAGATTGCCGTATTTCCGCTCCAAATCAGGAACTTCAAAAGGCGGGACATAGATATGTCTACAGTTCAGGGTCATCTCACGCAATTCTTCTTGTCTGATCCTTTGACGCGTAGCTCGGGTCCCTGTTCTCCACTGCCGAATTCAAGTTCTGAAATTTCTGCTTCCAAAGCCAAGGCTGCCAAAGCCAGCAGTTCCTTCTTGAGTTTCTGAACAGCTCCGTGGACTGCTGAAAGACCGGTTACCGCGAACTGGCTGGCGTAGGTTCCAGAGTGTCCGGTATATGTGTTCCATTCAGTATTGAACCCGGTCCGGACTACTACCATATCGGGGTGGATATTCAACTCGTCAGCCACCAATTGTGCAGTGGTGGTTTCGTGTCCTTGTCCCTGAGGAACGCTACCCAGACTGACAACAAGCTGCCCATCCATGTCAACTTTGATATTAGCCGCCTCCGAGTTCCCAGAGAAGGGTGCATGAGGATTAACGATTTGAGATTGCCCGAAATTGTTTGTCCCAGAATCAAGGGTAGTACCAATTCCAATCCCTAGAAGACGACCTTCTGCCCTGGCTTCTTGCTGGCGCTCTTTCCACTCCTCCCATCCGATCAGATCTTTAGCCTTCTCCATTAGGCTGGGGTAATTACCCGAGTCGTAAACACAACCGTTAGGAGTTGTGTAGGGGAATTCTGAAGGTTGGATGTAATTGCGTAACCGCATTTCATCTGATGGAATACCCAGTTGGTGGCCGCACAGATCAATGACCCTCTCCATAAACCATAAGTGCTGTAACCGGGAGTATCCACGGTTAGGCGCACAAGGGCATTTGTTCGTACAGACCTGTGTGAAATCTATACGTACATTTCTTACTCGGTAGGTTGCTGGGACAACCTGAGACCAAATAACACATCCCAGAGGTTCGTAGCGAGGATAGGCACCGCAGTCATCTGTGTGCTTGGAATCGACAGCCAATATAAGTCCTTGTTCATCAAGAGCTATACGTGTGTCGGTGTAAGTACGTTCGTTTCCGTGGCCACTGGCAAGCATATGTTCTGAGCGTGTTTCAATCCATTTGACTGGGACTCCTCCAGCCTTACGAGAAGCGTAAGCACACGCAGCCATCTGGGGGTAACTTGAAATTTTAATTCCAAAACTCCCCCCAATGTCATGTGTTTCAACGTGGATTTGCTCCAGACGGACACCCAGAGCTGGGGCCAATAATTGAATGCCAAAAGTAGGGAAGGAATTGTTGCAGAGAAAATGAATTTTGTCATAGCCCCAAGTCGCTATGACGGCATTGTTTTCCAGCGGAGTGCTGGAGAATCTATGAAAATGCAGGTGGTCGATTTCCACAACATGTGCTGCCTCTTCAAAGGTTTTGTCTACCTCCCCCCAATCGTAAACGCCTTGCCAAATCTTGTTAGTGCCGGCGGTGTCGTGGAGTATTACAGAATCGCTAGCAGCTTGAGCTGCATCCATCACGGCTGCCAGCATCTCACACTCAACTTCTACAAGTTCTGAGGCGTCTTCTGCTTGCATGCGGGAAGTGGCAATAACAGCAGCGACCGGTTCTCCCTGGTAACGAACCCGGTCCGTTGCCATCGGGTAGTCAATAATGTCGGCTCCTGGTGGAGGTCCAATCTCCATGAAAGGTTGCGCCATCTCTGCGATTTCTTGGCCTGTTAGGGTAGCAACCACTCCCGGTGCATTCTCCGCTTTGGATACATCTACTGACACGACCTTGGCATGGGCATAGGGTGAGCGAACAAATTGTAGATAGCAGGCACCTGCCATGCGGAAGTCATCGACAAACCTCCCCTCGCCTCGGATTAATCTAGCATCTTCCTTGCGGGGGAACGGTTTCCCGATCCAGGTCGAACCAGTATCACTCACGAGAAGCCTCTCCTTCTGCTGCTTGTCTTTTCATCGCTATAGATGTTCTTTCCAATAGTGTCCAGACCCATACGATAGCCTGTTTGGTCGCTGCATTCCTCAAGAAGTTGGTTTATTAGACAGGGCACTTTGAAGTCCATCGATCAAACGTTGCAGGTTTTTCTGGGCTAGAGGTTCTAAGAGACCTCCCGCGATAGAGGCAATTTTGCCAACGATCTGTGCTTCTCCTTGCCAATGGACTTTAGTCCCAGAACTAGTTTCTTCCAGATCGAACTGTGCCGTCAGTTCTGCCGCTCCACCAGGTAATTTACCTGCACCTTTGAAGACCGCTTTTTCCGGAGGTTTATTATCAAATAACTCGAGTCGAATTAGAGCGGTACCACGGATATTCGATACACCGACACGAAGCTTTACAACGAAGCTTTTCTCATCCTCAATCTCGAGGCTTTTGAAGTCGGGGAGGAGAGGAGCGAACTGATTGGGGTCGGTGAGGAAGGCATGGACATCCGGACGCTGCCCGGGGACGATGAATTCTCCATTTGAACGTATAGACATTTCAGTTTCTCAGTCTTTGGACTCTCGCATTGTTTCAGCAGCATTGCGGATCGAGCTGAATATGTTTTGGTATCCAGTACACCTACATATATTGCCGGCGATTGCCTTACGGATCTCTGAATCGCTAGGATTGGCCTTGTTTTGAAGCAAGAAGAGAGATGACATCAAAAGTCCAGGCGTACAGTAGCCACATTGGAGCCCGTGGCAGGCGCTAAATGCCTCCTGAAGGGGATGTAGTTGGTCACCTTTAATAAGTCCTTCGACGGTGAGGATTTCTCCCTGATCAGCCTGCACAGCAAGTACGGTACAGGATTTGACAGTTGCCCCATTGAGCATCACTGTACACGCACCACAGTAGGTCGTTTCACACCCGATGTGCGTACCGGTCAACAGAAGGTCATCGCGCAGAAAGTCGACCAGAAGCAAACGTGGTTCCACTTCACGATTATATTTGGTGCCATTGACCTGTACCTCAATAGCAACCTTTTGAATGTCTTCAGGCATAATAATGGCTCACTTTCACTTGCTCTCCCTGGCAGCGGCGTACTGCAACCTTTATTGCCTGTTTCACAAGGTTGCCGACAAGAAATCGTTTGTATGCCTCTGACCCGCGCATGTCTCCCTGAGGATCTGCCTCACTAGCCGCCGCCTCGGCTGCGCGAGCCATCACATCCTCATTGAGTGCCTTGCCTCGCAACTCATTAGCCGCCTCGAGGGCTTGGATTGTGGTTAACCCCACGCAGCCCATTGCTATTCGAGCATCCTTACAAGAACCGTCTTCTTCCAGTGTCATTTGCACAGCGGCACTAGCAGATGCATAGACTTGGGAGCTGCGTTTGAAGGCGAAGAAAGCCCCTCCGCTTCTCGAAGATGGAGCCGCAAAACTAACCTGACTGACTAACTCGTCCTCCTCCAGGTCTGTTGCATAGGCATCAACGATGAAGTCAGTTAATCTTAGAGTCCTTTCGCCTTTTGGTGATACGCATGTTATTTCGCTGTCCAGTACCAGCATGACCGGGGCCCAATCACCTGCCGGGTCAGCTTCTGCCAGAGAACCTCCGATGGTTCCTCTGTTTCTGACTTGGTGGTCGGCAATGCCTGAAGAACAGTCCCCGACTATTGGGACACTTTTGGCTACTGAGGAAGACTCGATTTGGGCGTGTTTCGCTAAGGCTCCTATACTGACCCGTTCTTGTTCAGCTTGGATGAAACTTAGTTCGGTAATGAATCCCAGGTCGATGAGATGTTCGGGTGTTGCCAGGCGCAGTTTCAGAAGCGGTATTAAACTTTGGCCACCGGCGATGACCTTGGCATCATCCCCAAGCTCAGAGAGGATAGAAACGGCTTCGGCCAGGGAACTTGCTCGATGATAGTGAAAAGCACTTGGGTACAATTTAGTCTCCAGTTTTAAGGTACTCAGAGGTTACCATAAATTGAAGCTTTTTCAATGGATGAGACCTAGCTGTTAGAAGGCAGGCCACATCACTTATCTTTTTGCCTGGAAACCGGAGTGTCTTCTTGGCGCATGACATCTTCAATTTTCTCACATAAGGTACTGGCTTCCTCTTTATCCTTAACACCTTGGATAGAAACATCGAGTAGTACCTTAGCGTATTTCCCCATGACGACTACACGGTCTCCGAATTGGATCGCTTCTTCGAGTTGATGTGTGACGAGGATAACAGTCATTTCTTGTTCTCTGGCAAAAAGGTGAAAGTCCGCACCCAATTTTTGGCTGGTTATCTTATCCAGCTGGCTGAAGACTTCGTCTCCAAGTAGAATTTTGGGTTCAAGGGCAAAGGTGCGGGCCATTGCTACTCGTTGACGCATACCCCCGGAGAGCTCTCTGGGATAAGAATTTTCGAAACCCTTTAGGCCCAATTTATATAACCAGTTCTGAGCCAACTCGACTCGACGTGTTTTGTTTACACCGGCTATTTCTAGTCCAATCTCGACATTTTGCAAGGCTGTTCGCCAGGGCAGTAATCTGTCTTGTTGAAAGATAATGCCTAAGCTGCCATTCAGGTGATCATGATGAATGCCGGGCTTTTGGCCCGCTATTACTACTTCTCCGGAGGTAGGTGATTCTAACCCCGACAATAAGCTAAGTAGGGTAGATTTCCCACAGCCTGTCGGCCCTACGATGAAAAGAACCTCTCCAGAAGGTACGACAAGGTCGAGACAGTCGATTGAGACGATGGTTTGCCCATCGCTACGGCGCTCAAAGGTTTTTTTAAGACGGCAAACCTGAATGGCAGCATAATTGTCAGCACTGATTGTTGAGGTGCCGGATCTGCGGTTGTTCATGCAATATCCCGCCAACTAAGAAATCGATTTTCCAGATAAGAAATGCAAAACTGGGTTAGTAATAAAATTGCCACAAGCACCAAAGTCCAGGCAAAAATATCTGCTATAGAGAACTGGCCTTGAGCTACTACGAGTCCATAACCAATTCCCGAGGTGGCTCCGACTAATTCAGCAATGGTCACGACACGAATTGCTAGACTCAGATTGACCTTCCAGCTGGTTAGGGCTGCCGGTAACACGGCAGGCAGGGTGAGTTTCTGAAAGTACTGGAGCTTTTTAGGGCGAAGAGAATGAACCATCTCTTTCCAATCGGTCGGGATGCCCTTCATGCCATTGAGCATATCTACAAGAAAAACTGGGCAACAAACGACGAAGAGAACAAAGAAGATCCGGAACTCGACACCTCTAAACCATAAGACCGCAAAAAGGATCCAACAAATTACTGGGACGGCCATTACCACGTTCAGAAGTGGGTCTGCGTATCGCTGCAGACGGGGAGAGGTGTCTAGCAATATCGCGGCAGAAAATCCGACGACGAATGAGAACATAATGGCAACAAAGACACGTAGGGTGGTTAACGCAATCCAAGAGGGTTTTAGTTCTAGGATGTGTCGGAAGATTACCTCCCAGCCAGGTATCACGAAATCGGGGGTTAGTAGAGCCAGAATCTGCCAACCGAGGGCTAGGCTTCCGAGGGCTATGGTGGCCTCTAGATTGATTTTTTTGGGGCTTAGCCGAGCGGTCTCTGCAACCCGAGAGGATAGTACCGTGGTTTCGGCTTCGAGATCACTCAATTGGTATCAGTCCTGAGTCTGAAAGCTCGGTTTTGGATTGGTCCGCGGTCATTCGAAGCATCTCCAATAAACTTTCTCGTTGTTGACTGGCTGGTTGGATTTGGAATTCGATGCGTCCCTCCTGTAGGGCTTTCAGTAAGACGCCCTGAGGGATATTCAGTGCTTTGCTCACAATTATATCACTAGCAGCCGGCTGTTCTCTGAGGAAGGCTGCGGCCTCCCTTAAGGAAATGATCCACTGGTTTGCTCCTCCCGGATTTTTTTTCAGCCAGTCCTCTCGGACTAGAGACATGAGTAGCCAACCGGTGCCTTCGGCGATTTCCTTCCAACTTTCAGCCGCAGTAAAAATTGGGCGGTAGGAAGGGTTCTGAGCGAGAGCTAGACTAGCAAGGGGCTCAAAAATCAAGATGGCAGAAACTTCTCCGCTTTTCAGGTGAGCTCTGGCGACAGTTGGGGAGGCTTGAACAACACTTACCTCCTCGTCCAAATTCAAGCCTTGTGCTCCAGCTACCAAACGCAGTATGTGAAATTCGGAGGAACTTAGATCGGCTGCCAAGCTTTTCCCACGTAGATCAGAAAGATTAGAGACAGTGGGATCAGAAGTAATGACTACAAGTGAAGCCAGCGTTGCGAAGGTGTTGGTTGCTTCTATTGGAACACCTTGCTGACGCATCTGCCAGGACACGTGTATTCCTCCGGCAATTGTATCTACTTCACCGGTAACCAAACCTGCATAATAAGCCGCTACATTGCCGTACTCATGGACTGCCAGACGGAACCCATTTGCTTTGTCGAATTGTTTCTCCCGCACGATCGAGATCATGACCGATGCCAGTGAGGGGAACGAAAATGTGCCGGTCCGGAGAACTAGCTCCTGGTCTGGATGATCCGGAAGACGACATCCGAATCCCAGGACAAGGCTTAGAATTAGCAATCCTCGTGACCACATTCCTATTTGCCTTACCCCGATAGTTATACAGTACATGAAACACCGCAACAGTCTCTCTGGGAAGGATTGGGACATGTCAGACGAAACATAGCAAATTATCCTGAGGGATAAAAGACAGTCAAGGTTACGACCATCTTGCGTTGTTGAGTAAGTAGATGTCCCCGGGAACGTTGACACCTGAACGCTTTGTCAATAAACTGCGCCACCTATACAACTAGAATTGTAACCATACTAGGCGGGATATTATGCGACTTGTTTCTTATCAAGCTAGCCCAACTGAGCGAAGAATTGGGGCTCTCACCGACTCTGGCCGGGTTTTCGACCTGAATTTAGCCTCGGCCCTCTATCACAGAGATGTATCTAATGAACCAGCCTTTTATAGATTGGCCGATGCAATAGTACCTGCTGACATGGTGTCGTTATTTGAAGGAGGCGACTCCAGTCTAAATGCAGCAAAGGAAGCACTGGAGTGGATTAAAGGGCAGGGGACAGACGTAGTTGGGCCTAACGGAGAGCAAGTTTGCTTTCCGGTCGAAGAGGTTCAGATAAAAGCCCCTATTGTGCCGCGGAAGTTTTTCCACACCGCCGGTAATTTTCGGGAGCATCATGTGGAGGCCGAGCGGTCAGGGTTCTCACATCCTGTTCGGCCCTGGATTGTTTTCTTCCAAAACGTTGACGCTATCATCGGTCCAGGAGAACCAGTCGTATTCCCTCAGCATCTCACCAGAGAACTCGACTACGAATTAGAGTTAGCGGTTGTTCTAAAGAAAAGTGGGAGTTATTTTTCGCCTGAGGAAGCCGAGGATTACATTGGAGGCTTCGTCATTTTTAATGACATCACAGCCCGAGATATACAGAGACGTGAAATGGAGTCAGGTGTTTTCAGTTACTGTAAGGCCATCGATACATTTTGCCCTTTGGGTCCTCATATTGTTACAGTCGATGAGGTTAAGGATCCCCACAACTTGGCTATGGAGCTGAGAGTTAATGGGGAAGTTCGGCAAACATCTCATTCCAGTAGGATGTCAGTGACGATCCCTGAGATACTCTCCCACTATTCAGCCATGGGTTACAGTGCTGGTGATGTAGTATCTACAGGGACTGTTTCGGGAGTGGCTGCCTTCAGCGAAGACCCGGAAGCCTGGTTTCTAAAGCCGGGTGATGTCATGGAATGTGAAATAGAAGATGTGGGCATTTTAACGAATCCGGTCGTAGCCTGGGAGAAAG
>CAYXBG010000035.1:12673-16340 GCA_964463145.1 uncultured Acidobacteriota bacterium | reverse complement strand
CACCTAACAAGAAAAGCTTCCGCTGTTTCTCCATTTCCTTCTTCTTCTTCTTGCCCATCGCCCGCCGGAGAAGATCCGCTTGCCCTAGTGAAAACCCTCCTACTAGGCTGGCTATCCTCATCACTTGCTCCTGATAAACAATCACTCCATAGGTCTCTTTTAATGTCTCTTCCAACTGGGGAAGAGCATACGTAATCTCAACATCCCCATGACGACGACTGATAAAATCGTCGATCATCCCACCCTGGATAGGACCTGGTCGGTAGAGAGCATTCAGGGCGATCAGATCCTCAAAACGATCCGGCTGGAGTCTGCGCAAAATATCGCGCATCCCACCTGATTCAAACTGGAAAATCCCCGAGGTGCGACCATCTCGGAAAAGCTGTAAAGTCTCCTTTTCGTCTAGATCCACTTTCGCAAGATCTAATTCAACTCCAAATTGCTCACTTACCTGTGTCAATGTCTCGTCAATAACAGTAAGTGTCGTGAGGGCCAAAAAATCCATCTTTAAAAGTCCGAGTCTCTCCAGGTCTGACATCGGAAACTGTGTCATGAGCTCACCACGAGTAGTCTTATAAAGAGGGATCAGGTCAATCAGTGGCTTGGGGGCGATCACCACACCAGCCGCGTGGGTTGAGGCATGCCTAGACAGCCCTTCTAACCGCTGAGCCACATTCACAAGTTGCTCGTAAGTAGAGGAAGTACTCGTAAGCTCCTTTAGTTCCTTAACACTATCTAGCGCCTTAGCAAGTGTGGTATTGAGCTCTAAGGGCACTAATTTAGCGAGTCTGTCTACCTCTGCATACGGAATGTTAAGTCCACGCCCTACATCCCGTATAGCACCACGAGCGGCCATAGTCCCAAAAGTTATGATCTGGCAAACATTCTCTCTGCCATAATTCTGAGTGACGTAATCAATTACTTTTGAACGACCATGGGTACAAAAATCTATATCAATATCTGGAGGTGTGATCCTTTCCGGATTGAGAAATCGCTCAAAAAGAAGATCGTATTGGATAGGGTAAATATCTGTGATCTTCATTGCGTAGGCGACTAGACTTCCTGCCGCAGATCCTCTGCCCGGTCCAACAGGAATTCCTTCACTTCGAGCATACCGGATGAAATCCCATACTATTAGGAAATACCCCGGGAATTGCATCTTTTGAATCATTCTTATTTCATCGTCTAGCCGTGCGTGATAATCAGTAATTCCATGACGAAGTTGGCCGTCTTTCTCTAATTCTTTGAGGCGAGGCAACCTTTTCTCGAAACCCTTCCGGACCACCTTTTCAAAATAGGAATCTACCGTAAAGTCGTCCGGAACCTCGAAATCAGGAAAGATATTCTCTGTTTCACTAAACTGGTAGTTACACTTCTCGGCAACCTCTAACGTGTTCAGTAAAGCGCGCGGCACATGTCCGAACAATTTCTGCATTTCATCTGCAGTTTTGAAAAAGAATTGATCAGTCTTGTAAGAAAGACGATTCGTATCATGAATTGTCTTTCCTGTCTGTACACATAACAATACATCGTGGGCAAAAGAATCATCCTGTTCCAGGTAATGGCAATCATTGGTTGCTACAAGGGGTAGCTCCAGAGCACTGCTCATCTTTAAAATATGGTCATTAACGAAACGTTGCTCCTCAATGCCATGGTCTTGAAGTTCTAGATAGAAATTTCCCGGTCCTAGAATTTCGGAAAGCTGCCCAGCAGCTTCAGTAGCTTCATCGAATTTTTCTTGGGATAAGTTCCAGGCCACAATTCCCTTGAGACAGGCAGAAAGACCTAAAAGACCTTCCGAATGGGCAGAAAGAAGATCGAGATCTATTCTGGGCCTATAATAAAACCCCTCCTGGTAACCCAGGGAAACTAGTCGAATTAGATTCCTATAACCTACGTCGTCTTTTGCTAGGAGTACTAAATGATTACTCCGGTCTGATCGACCACTCTTAGTATGACGTCCATCTCTAGCCACATAAACTTCGCAACCTATTATCGGCTTTATTCCTGCAGCTCTGGCCTCATCGTGAAATTGAACTGCACCAAAAAGATTTCCGTGATCTGTTAGCGCTAGAGCTGACATGCCCAATTCAGCTGCCTTCGAAACGACATCTCCAATGCGGTTAGCCCCATCCAAAAGACTGTAATGGCTGTGAAGATGAAGATGGACAAAAGGGTGTTGGGCCATGTTTGATAAATTAACTTTAATTTACTTAGAGATACTTTCTCTTGATGCCAAAGTGCAACTGATAACACCTAGAGAGACTGTAAAGATTCGAGAAATCAGGCAAGATCTTACGAACTTCATCTACTGTCGATTTCTGTCAACTCTATTCCGAGTTTCTCCAGTTCTTGGAGGGCCAGTTGTGATTCTGGAGAATCCGAGTGGATACTAATCAGTTTTGAGAAGGTATCAATGGCATCCTCATTTTTCTGGAGATCGAGTTGGGCCATAGCTTTCTTGTAATACGCGCTAGGGGCTTTATCGGAATTGGGGTACATGTTGATCACTTCATCTAAGACATCAATCGATTGTTCATACCTACCCTGCATTTGGTGACAAATCGCAAGATAAAAGGCTGCGTTATCAGAGAATTCGCTTTCAGGATATCTAGTGAGGAATTCCCGGAAAGCAGTTATAGCTAATTCATAGTTCCCGGTGAGATAATCGTTATAAGAAAGGTGGTAAATTTGGTCCGGCTTTGGATCAGTTCCTATAACTGGTGTGGTCAACCTCAAACTGTCACGCTGTACCTGGCTCTCTTCAAATTTCCGGTGTAAAGCGGCCACTCTGTTGTTTGTGTCATCTAGCTTAATGACCACCTCCTGTATATCGTTGCGCAAACCAGAGGCGACCTCTTGATCCGAATTCCTCTGAGATCGGAAGGCACCAACCAGCTCTTTCAGCAGACTATTACTATTAGCTATCTGGTCATTTAACTGTTCCAAAAGACTTTGATTCATGCCACTGCTTCTGTCGAGATCTTTCTGGAGAGTTCTGACTAGGTTCTGCAACTGCAATACATCGCTCTGGAGCCTTATGACTTCCTCCTTAGTTCCGGAGAAAAGGTTTCCAGGGATCAAACTTAAAGTGAAAACAACTATGGCAAGCTTAACTCTCATATAACCTCCATTGCCTAGTCTATCCAATAAATCAGACATCTTCCAAATCTAGTGAGAGCAATGACAGAATTCTCGATCTATTCGGGTAGATAGTATCTAGAATCCAGAACGGTAGAGCCTGTCAACACTGGAAGAAAACAACTAAAACAGTGCCGATAGAGGCATCTCCATGAACAGCACGTTAACGAGGAAGGGAAAGGGCCCTTTGAGGAAAAGGGCCCTTTGAGAGTTTAGTCTTCGAATCAGACAGAGCTACTAACGACTAACAGTGAATGCTGCTCGCCTATTTTTCGCATAACCAGCTTCAGTTTTTTCAGTACTAGCTGGTCTTTCTTCACCAAACGAAACAGACTCCATCCTGCTCGCACTTACGCCAAGCCCGGCCAGAAAACTCTGTACTGTAGCACTCCTCTTATCACCCAAAGCCAAGTTGTACTCATCAGATCCACGTTCGTCACAGTGACCTTCTATTACGAAGCGAGCACTAGGGTAACGCTGGAACACTGCAGCATTCTTTCGCAAAACCGCCTGGGATTCTTCGGAG
>CAYXBG010000035.1:0-12663 GCA_964463145.1 uncultured Acidobacteriota bacterium | reverse complement strand
GATACTTCCCTCCAACAACTCGATATCAGACCGAACAATCGGTGCTTCAACTACAGGTTCCGTAACTGTAACCCGGCTGCTAGCTCTCGCCTCACCACCCTTACCACTAACAGTGGCTGTGTAGGTAGTTGACTGGTTAGGAGTCACTATTAATTGTCCTGACAGAGCAACATTACCAACCTCATTGTCGATCGAGAGGGAAGTCCCATTAGTAGAACTCCATGAAAGAGTTGTTTGCTCTCCCCTCACAATGCTACTGCTCGAGGCAGTTATGGCAACCGTTGGGGATGGTGGTGGTGGTGGTGGTGGCTCTTCCACTACCGGTGGTGGTGGTGGCTCTACGGGTGGCGGAGTCTTGCAGGATCCCACAAAGACCAGTAGGGAAAAAATTAAAATAAGCCTGTAATCAAGATATTTCCGCATTCGAAAACCCTCTCCTTCTTAACAAAACTCTCGTTTTAAAACTCATTCTCTGTCTTGGGCGACAACATAACTCGACCAAGACGGACTCTCGTTTATACCATATGCTGTTATCTGTTTTAAATTCTCACCAGTGATGTTGGTAATAAAGATCTGCTTACTACCGGTCCGGTCGCTCTGAAATGTGAGGTGCCTACCGTCTGGAGCCCAACCAGGATGTTCATTACTACCCCACCCGGTTGTAACCTGTCGTATCGCCCCTGTAGACACTTCCACTACGAAGATATCATGCTTCCATTGCCTGGGAGCTTGCCAGGAAAAAGCGAGCAGCCTACCGTCTGGAGACCATTCAGGAGAATCGCAATGACCACCAGATTTCACTACACGCCTGAGATTTGAACCATCAGAATCCATAAGCCAGACTTGAGGAGTTCCCGTCCGATCAGATATGAAAGCAATTTGTTGCCCGGTAAGACTCCATGCAGGAGAACTATCAATGCCTGGATGATTGGTCAGATTGCGACGTCTTTTCCCAAGGGGGTCTGAAATAAAAATATCTGGATCCGTCTTTCCTCGGCCTCTCCCAGAATACAGTACCTGCTCACCTTTAGGGCCCAGCTCCGGAGATGAGACGTAGGAGCTAACTGTCGGCACTACAGTTCTTCCTCCAGCCAAATCTTGAATCCACAATTCCCAAAAATTGCGCCGGTCAAGTTTAGTTACAAAAAGCAACTTACTATTATCTCGTGACCAGTCAGCGAACTTGTTAATTCCTCCATTGGCAGTGATGGTCCTAATATTAGCTCCATCATAATCCATAACATAAACTTCCTTGCTGCTTCCTTTTAAGGAAGAAAACGCAATCTGCGTTTGGGAAACCCCCTTGCTGCCTCCCGAAGAAAGCAGGAAGACAATCTGATCACTTACCTGGTGGACCACCCGACGAATTGAGCTCGCCTCACTCACCGTATAACGACGCCCCAAAAGCTGTTCTCGCGTCTTAACGTCATAGACAAACGCCTCGACAACAGCACCACTCTCATAAACTTGGAGATTCCCAAATGCCATATAATCAATGTCCAACAACTCTTCACTCCAAGCCTCGAAATCAACCTCCTGAGGTAGCCTCGTTTGATTTTCTGGATAAAAACTTTTTGAAGGCAAATCGAAATAACCTGCAAATTTCAGGTCTTCCCAAAGTACTTCATTGAACTCCAAAAGAGCTTGAGTCGTTTCAGGAGTTGCAACTGAACGAGGGTAGAAATCCGCCACAGCTAGCCTGGTATCAGTAGGAGTATCCAGATGCAAAACGACCTGATCATCTTGCGCATCTAAATCACTGAAAAAGGCCCCAGCCGCAAAAATGTATAAGAAGACCCAGTACTTAAAATTCATAACTCATCTTATCTCTCGGGAGGATACTCGAAGTGGGCGACGAACTCTACTGTACGCCCCCTTAACTCTGGCGGTAGAGGAGGGAGAGGCTGACTAGCGAAAATTGCACGCTGAGCAGCCAAGTCGACCGCACCCACCCCACTAGAACCGACCAATTTCACTGAGTCGATTTGCCCATTTGCTTTGATGACGAAACTAATCTTCGCCATAACTTGACGTTCCAAAGAACCCATTGATGTTCTCAACCAATTCCGGGAAATTCGCTGTTCAAGCTGGCGTATATACCATGAGGCTACCCCCGCTCCAGCCTGCCCTGATCCTATTCTTAATCCAGCCTTGCCAAATCCGACACCCTCACTGAAAACCCCGCCTGTTCCGGGAAGTGGATCCGATGGGATAGCACCTTGAGAGGGAGTCTCTGAATATTCTAGATCCGGAGGACGAGGAGCTGATCGACTAACTCTAGATACCCTTTTTTCCTTCTTTGGATCTTCAAATTGCTTGAGCTGGGTGGCCTGTTCCGGCAACTGAACCTCAGGCTTTCGTGGAGGAGGTTTAGCTGCCTCTGGAGCGGGAATAAGGGTTGGCCGGACAGCTCCTGCCCCACCGCTAATTTCACCAGACAAGCTAACCGGTATTGCAGTTCCAATCTCTCCATCTCCGCCCCCCGCAACGAGAACTATATTGGGGCCAAGAAAAGTAATTCCAACAATCAAAACGAACACCGCTGCAATATGCCCCAAAAGTGAAATCAATACGGAAGGTAAAGTGACTTCACCTGGGAGATGACTCTTCAGGGTCGATTGGCGCATATCAAGGCCTCCGAGTTGCCTGAGAGGGGAGAGGTTTAGTCACTAGAGAAATATTCTCAAAGCCTGAAATACGAATCTCATCTAAAACCTGAAAAAGCGTCTTGATGCGCACATCCTCATCAGTTCGGACATAAATAACACTGCTGTCATCAACTACGTCCTGGCGTAGTTTTTCCCCAAGCCGATGAAAATTGATTGGCTCTGAACGGTAATAAAGAACCTCCTCACGTCCGATCGTAACTACTGCACGCTCTTCGGGATCAACAGTTTTCAATACTCTCGTCTTAGGCAGATTGACGTCAATACCTGTCTGCAAAATAGGTGCAGTGACCATGAATATGACCAGTAGAACCAACATCACATCGACCAATGGAGTTACATTTATCTCGGAAAGGGAGGACTCTGTGCGGTGTGGGGATTGAAACGCCATACTTTCAGGAGCGCTGGAAACTCCGTTCCAAGAGATTTAGCAGTTCGACCGAAAAGTCATCAAGTTCAACGCCAAAAACTTTCAGGTCATTTATGAAATGGTTATAGGCTATAACGGCAGGAATTGCCGCGAAGAGTCCTGCGGCAGTCGCAACTAGAGCTTCGCTGATACCGGGGGCTACAGCCTGGATGGTACTTGCCCCTCCTTGCCCCAGTCCCTGGAAAGCATTAATTATTCCAACAACTGTACCAAAAAGACCTATGAAAGGTGTCACAGCTGCAGTGGTAGCAAGCCAACCCAGGGAAGATTCCAGAGCGGTCATTTCGGTCTGCGCACTTCTCCTGATAGAACGTTCTAATCCTTTCCAATTAGTTCTGCCCTGCAAAGTAGGATCAGATTCTCCCCCCCCTAGATCCTGCTGCAACTCATAGTAGGCTGCTTCGAATATCCCTGCCAAGGGAGAGAGAGGGAACTGCTCGCAACTCTCTTGAATTTCAGACAAGCTGGAACTCTCTCGAAACTTGCGATGAAATGCTATAGATTGAGATCTTGATTCCTGATAGAGCTTGTACTTCCGATAAATTATCGCCCAGGAGAATACAGAAAAGGCCACGAGGCTAAGTAAAACTAATTGCCCCACAAATCCGGTGCCGGAAAGCAACGATACGAAGTTACCAAACCCTTGCAACACCATCATCGTTTATTACTTTCTCCTGATCCAATACAAAATCTAAAGACACCCATCCCAGCCACCTCCTCTATGATAGCGCCAGGGACTGCCAAGTACTGGATTATCCACACCTCAGATCTCTTTGAAAAAAAATCATGCTAACTTAAGTTTTTTAAAGCAGGGCAATTAAACACATTGTAATTCCTTAATAAACTGCGATTCGTATCAGACTCATACCTCATTCTTCGGCCAAAAACTTGAAAAATAAGGTAGACTTCATGTCCTGATGCAGAGTTCCCGGCATTTTTATATAGAAACATTCGGATGCCAGATGAATGAACATGATTCTGAGAAGATCTCAGGATTATTGGCGCACAGGGGAATGGTTCCAACCACTACCCCTCAACAGGCTGATCTTTTCATCCTTAATACCTGTAGCGTCCGAGAAAAGGCTTCCCAGAAAATTTACAGCCGATTGGGTGAACTCAAAAGCCGCAAAGAACAAAATCCAAACTTCCTCATCGGTGTAGTCGGCTGCGTGGCTCAGCAAGAAAGTGAGGAAATGGCTAAACGAGTCCCTTTCGTGGACCTGGTGGTCGGCACTCACATGTATCACACCATCCCTGATTTACTTGACGAGATTGATCATAAAGCTCGACACCCTAGGCAAGGGGCCCAGCTGGTAGAGACTAGCTTCCTAGACAATCTAGCACCTGTTGAGATGCCACACACACTAAGAGGGAATCCGTTTCGAGCAAACATAACGATCATGGAAGGCTGCAACAAACATTGCAGTTTCTGCATAGTGCCTTTCACCAGAGGGAAGGAGAGGAATAGGGCGTCCGATCAGATCGTTGAGGAGGCCAAGATTGCAGTCTCCGAAGGATACTCTGAAATTTTACTTCTCGGGCAAACTGTTAACAGCTACAGAGATCCTGCCTCAAAGAAGTATCGTTTTTCTGATCTATTAGAGGAACTCTCATCCGTCAACGACTTGCGTCGCATCCGTTTCACATCACCACATCCTAAAGATTTCGATTCCTCTACTATTCGCGTTATCGCTCAAAACAGAAACATCTGTAATCAGGTGCACCTTCCGGTCCAATCTGGATCCAATTCAGTCTTGAAACGAATGCGCAGGCAATACACAAGGGAACGTTTCCTAGAGATTGTGAAAGAATTTCTGGACTGTGGTCGCCGCATATCCTTATCGACAGATGTAATTGTTGGGAGCCCAGGAGAAAGTGAACAGGATTTTGAAAACACTATTTCCCTAATCGAAAAAGTACAATTCGAATCCATATATTCCTTTAAATATTCGCCTAGACCATACACCGAAGCCTATGAATGGGAAGACGATGTTCCTTCTCAGGTAAAAAGGTCTCGCCTCATGACACTTCAGGAACTCCAGGCCAAAATACAACTCAATATCAATCTGGAATTATATGTCGGGCGCACTTTCGAAGTACTGGTCGAGGGTTTATCTCGTGATGGCATTCACCAATTCGGAAGAACAACGAGTAACAGAGTTATTAACTTCCCAGGTGCTTATTCACCGGGAGAATTCGTTAGCGTTCAAGTCAACCAAGCAGGCCCCTACAGCCTCAAAGGGACTCCTTTAACTGAACCAGGAAAGCAATAGAAACGTGGAGGATAAAAACGTGCTCCGAGAATTTAAGATCAAGGGACTCATGATGGATCCTGTCACAAACTCTCCCATTGTTATCCTCCAGGATATGGAGGAAACGACGCTACTGCCTATCTGGGTTGACATTTTTCAAGCTAATGCCATCGCTCTTCAAATCGAAAGAATAGACCCTCCTAGACCCATGACTCATGATCTCCTGAAAAACGCAATCTTTCATCTTGGGGGGCAAATTGAAAAAATTGTTCTCACTGAGCTAAGAAAGAGTACCTTTTTTGCTGTCATTCATCTCCATGTGGATGGTAATCCCACTCTGCTTGACAGTCGCCCCAGTGACGCTATTGCGCTAGCCCTCCGAACAGACGCTCCAATCTTTGTGACCGAAGAAGTTATTGCCGGCAGTAGAAGCTTAACCTTGGACCAAGGAAAGCTCGACCCGGAAAATGTCAGGGACTGGCTAGAGAACCTCAACCCAGAGGACTTGGGCGAATACAAAATGTGAGAAAATCACCACCTTGACGGGGATCAAATGAATCCCCAACCTCAGTCAACGCCCCATTACTTAACATAATATATATTATGCGACCTTGATTATGTTGTCGGGGAGTTGGGGGTTCCTAAGAGAGTGGTCCTGCCCTCTAGCCTTTCCTTCTGTGCGGACAATCTCGATTATTGATGCAGTCTTCCGACAAAAGCAGTCTTTTTACGGGAACGCCTTCGGTTATGTGGCTCTGGATTATCTCTTCAACATCTTCCAACCCAACAGCCCCATACCAGATTCCTTCTGGGTAAACGACTACACATGGGCCATGCTCGCATTGATCAAGGCATCCACTACGGTTAGCTCGAGCTGTCGCCCTGAGCCCCTTTACCTTCAAAGCCGACTTAAAGGCACCTCGCAGAGCCTCACCACCTTCCGGATCACAGCACCCTCTAGGGTGACCAGAGGATCGCTGGTTACCGCATACAAAAATATGGTGTTCGAAATTAGGCATCTTGTCGCTTAGCCTAGCAGAGTTAGGGCCTCCCCCCCTAACTGAAGGCCAACGACGTTTGCCTGTAACCCCTACGTCCAATTACTTTTCAAAATTACCCTGAAGCACTTGATGAGGGGACGCCTATCGAAAAGAACCGAAAATGCCCCAAAACCTCGATCCTGCATCTATCATTTTAGTTCCAGGCATGTTAATTTTCGCCAGTCCGGACTGGCGAAGCTGTTTTGTTCACCTCGGACGTCTCTAAGATTTTTGCCTAGGATTTAAACAAGCACTGTTTCTTTGTAAATGAGGTCAGAATGGACGCCAAGGGTATCGTTGCCACAATAAAAGAAAAGGGTATTCAAGCCGTAGATTTACGATTCTGTGATCTGCCAGGTCTTTGGCAGCATTTCACTGTCGCCGCTGAAGATGTGACGGCGGATAGCTTTGCCGAAGGATTTGGATTCGATGGGTCGAGTATCCGGGGATTCCAACAAATCCAAGAGAGCGATATGCTGCTCTTCCCCGACGCCTCTACTGCTTTCGAAGACCCCTTCATGAAAGTCCCGACCCTCGTGATTCTTTGCGATATTAGCGATCCTATTACTGGGAAGCCCTACTCTCGAGACCCTCGTTACGTAGCCAAAAAAGCAGAAAATTATCTCATCTCGACCGGAATAGCCGATACTGCATATTTTGGACCAGAACCTGAATTCTTTGTCTTTGACGATGTTCGATTCAACCAAAACCAGAATAGCGCCTTTTATTCCGTCGACTCAAGCGAAGGCCAGTGGAATACAGGGCGTGACGAGAACCCGAACCTTGGCTACAAACCACGGCATAAAGAGGGTTACTTCCCCGTTCCTCCAATGGACTCACTGCAAGACCTTCGAACCGATATAATGCTAACTCTGAAAGAAGCCGGGGTTGATGTAGAGATACACCATCACGAGGTAGCCAGCGGAGGTCAATGCGAGATTGACTTACGCTTCGATTCCCTTCTTTCAATGGCAGATAAGTTCCTCAAGTTCAAGTATATTGTGAAGAATGTCGCATGGCAGTACGGCAAAAGCGTTACCTTTATGCCTAAGCCTATATTTATGGACAACGGGTCTGGCATGCACTGCCATCAAAGCCTCTGGAGTAAAGGTGTCAACACTTTCTATGAAAAAGATGGGACATACGCCGATTTGAGTGAGACCGCTATTCATTACATAGGAGGAATACTCAAACATGCCCCTGCGCTTCTAGCATTCTGTGCTTGCTCCACGAACTCTTTCCGGAGGCTAGTGCCAGGTTATGAGGCCCCTATAAATCTGATCTACTCACAACGCAACCGAAGTGCTTGCGTTAGAATCCCAGCTTATTCCAAAAGCGAAAAAGCAAAACGAATAGAATTCCGCTCTCCGGATCCTACGGCTAACGGCTACTTGGCATTCGCAGCTATGCTGATGGCAGGCCTTGATGGGGTCCAAAATAAAATTGTCCCACCTGATCCTATCGACAAAGATCTTTATGATCTGAAACCAGAAGAAGCGGCAAATGTAGCTCTTCTTCCAGGTAGCTTGGAGGACGTTTTAAACCACCTGGAAAATGATCATGAATTCCTGCTCAAGGGCGGTGTTTTCACCCAGGATCTAATTGACAAGTGGTTAGCATACAAGCGCGAGGCAGAAGTCGACGCCATCCGCCTCCGACCTCACCCCTATGAATTTGCCCTCTACTACGATATCTAATCCTAGAGAGGGTTTTCCCTTGAAGTAACATCGCTGCTGCCCCCTATCCAGGTGGGAGGCGTTGGGCTGCGCCAAGACCTCTACTCCCCGGGAAGTCTAAAATGGCGTTCAAGGATTTAAAGAGATGTCACGCTCTAAGGACTTCGCCATCTGTTGAACAAGGTGAAGCAGCATCAACATGTTGTACTGCTTGAGGTCGCGTACATCGACGGTAGGCTTCGATGAAAAAAAGTAATTACGGATAAGACGTTCGGCATTGGATGCCTGACGCTCAATATAAAAAGTCTCCGCAGCGTAGAAATTTGCCCTCGAATTTGGAGTCACCGTAGGGGAAATCTTGGCTTTAGACCTCAGATGGATGAGGATCCTTCGGAGGCTGCGCTGTAATTTATTACTGCGCCTGGATATAACTGAAGCCAATTTACGGATATTGGCACGTGCGGTGAATTGAGATTCCTCGCTTCCTGACTTCGACACTTTTTTTCTGGTCTGGACAAGTTGACCTACCGATTCTGAAAGTACCTTGAGATCCAATTCAACGCCGGCTATAAAGTGAGAAATCTGATAATCAATAACCGTTTCAGCAAATGGACTCGATCTGAGACGAGGCTCGCTGGTCATTCGGGCCGATATGTACAGCTTACGGAAATACGATCTCAATAATGGGTTTTGGAGTGCATTCAAATACTTTGGGGTTGCTTCCTCTTCTGAGGAGTCTTGTCTTCCATCCGCCACAACTGATATCAGGACCATCGAGAAGACCCCAATATTCACTAAGTACTTCAACATGATCTCTCACCCTCACTCCCTAGCTATCCCCACCTCCACCAAAAATAGAGAAGAAAATAGCCATGGCTACGAGAGACCTATAAAGAAAGAAGACTGTCATCGACTTATTCTGGAGAAAACGCAATAACGACCGGATGCAAATCAAGCCTGTTATAAACGAGGTCAAAATACCCAACAACAAGATTGAGATTCCGATAGAAGAACTAGCATCGCCTGCGAGGAATTCTGGAATCTTTGCCATAACAGCCATCGAAATAGCAGGAATTCCTAAGAGGAAAGCAAATCGAGCTGAATCTGGACGACGAAAGCCAAGCAGTAAGGCGATTGTTATCGTGACACCCGATCGACTGACACCAGGCATGATGGCAAGCGCCTGTCCCAATCCAATCAAAAGAGCATCCCATCGCCCTAGACTACCCAGGCTTTTCTTTTTATTCCCGAAGTGATCAGCAATCCACAGAAAAAATCCAAAAAGAAAGAGATTCCCTGCCGTAACCATTGGAGATCGTAATCCTTCCACTCCCAACTGAAAGGCTATAAAGCCAAAGATCGCAATTGGCATCGATCCTATCGCTAAACGTATCGTGTTCGAATTGAGAAAATCCCCTTCCCTCCCAACTCTAATTTCACTGGACAGTTCCTGGATATCTCGACGGAAATAAACCAATAGAGAGAGAAGAGTCCCCAGATGCAAGGCAAGATCAAATGTCAATCCAAATGGCTCCCACTGCAGGAACCATGGCAAAATGATTAAATGTGCGGAGCTACTTATTGGCAAAAACTCCGTTAATCCCTGGATTACCCCCAAAACAAGAGCTTGCACCCATTCGAATCCAAACATAATAGATAAACTTTCTAACTTCTATTCTCTAGATTGGTGAAATTGTTTTGTCCATACTTTCACAGTTAAGGATTGAGAGTGAACCTTAGAGCACACAGACCGCACCTTATGAAATTCTCTTTACAAGCGAGCCCAATCTAATCCTCTTTTGAAACTCTTTTACAAATTCATGCATATTCTATGCTTTCAGAATAGACAGCTTCCATTACAATATCGAGATGGGTGAAGTACGTCAGTCCATAATCATTCTCGACTTCGGGTCCCAGTATACTCAGTTGATAGCCCGTAGGATCCGCGAAGCTGGTGTTTACTGCGAAATACTACCTTTCGACCACAGCCCCGAAAGCATCTATCGCAAGAATCTCGCGGGAGTTATTCTTTCTGGTGGACCTGACTCAGTCTTGGCCTCTGATTCCCCTAGGCCTCATACTTCAATTTTCAATGCGCAGGTACCTGTCTTAGGGATTTGCTACGGGATGCAACTCCTGGCCCACAAACTCGGGGGCTGTGTCCGCTCTGCCGAAGCCCGTGAGTATGGCCGGGCTAATCTTGTAATTGATCCTTCCTCATTGCTCCTGAAGGGGGTCGAGAGTCCAACCACAGCTTGGATGAGTCACGGCGATGACATAAAGGAAATTCCTGAGGGATTCCAAGTCTCTGCTACCAGTGGCGAAATCATCGCTGCTATGGAGGACAACCAGAGCCATCGATATGGAGTACAGTTTCACCCTGAGGTAGTCCACACCAGCGCAGGGCAATCCATAATTGAAAACTTTCTTTTCAAGATATGCAAGTGCAAAGGAGATTGGACTGTTAGCTCATTTATTGAGGATTCTGTCAGGGAAATCAAAGAACAGATAGGCGATAGATCTGCTATTTGTGGTTTGTCTGGTGGAGTCGATTCCACAGTAGCTGCGGTGCTCGTGCAACGAGCTATTGGGGACCGGTTACTGTGTGTATTTGTAGATAATGGACTCCTTCGTAAATCCGAATTTCAGAGAGTCATGGAAACTTTCAAGGAACATCTAGGATTAAATTTATCCGGGGTCGATGCACGGGAAAGATTTATTTCTGCTCTTGAGAACATCCTCGACCCAGAAGAAAAACGTAAAATCATCGGTAGTGAATTCATTCGAGTCTTCGAAGAACAGGCCAAGGGAGAAATTAATTATGAGCACCTTGTCCAGGGAACCCTCTATCCTGACATCATCGAATCGGTTTCAGTTAAAGGTCCTTCCGTGGTCATCAAAAGCCACCACAATGTCGGTGGATTACCAGAACGAATGGATCTTAAACTCGTAGAACCTCTCAAGGAACTATTCAAAGATGAAGTGCGTCAAGTTGGACTTGAACTTGGGATCCCCAAAAGAATTATCGAGAGACACCCCTTCCCTGGCCCAGGACTCGCCGTTAGGATCATCGGAGAAGTAACAGAAGGTCGTCTTGCCATGTTGCGTCAAGCGGATGCAATTGTCATAGCAGAACTGCGGGAAGCTGACCTCTACAATAGCATCTGGCAAGCGTTCGCGGTGCTTCTGCCAGTTCAAAGTGTTGGTGTAATGGGCGACGAAAGAACATATGAAAATGTCGTCGCCGTCAGGGCTGTCCACAGCATTGACGGGATGACAGCTGACTGGTTCCCCATACCACCTGAAATCCTCGGTAAAATATCCAGTCGGATTGTTAATGAGGTCAAGGGTATCAACCGTGTTGTTTACGATATAAGTTCTAAACCCCCAAGCACTATTGAGTGGGAATGATATGAATAAATCTAAGGTTAGAATACTGCTCCTTATTAATTCATTGAGTCTTTCTTACCAAGCAATTGGGAACGAAATAGACATTAACGATTATTCACACTCAATACTAAATGTTGGAGCAGGCCAATCTTCTATATCAGTGTGTGATTTTAATTCAGACGGTAATTTAGATGTGATCATCGCAAATTACTCTGATAATAATATTATTACTTTTAAAGGCAACGGCAACGGTGATTTATCAGAGTTGGGCCGTTTCCCTGCTGGTGAAAACCCTACAGGTATTACTGCATCTGACATTGATGAGGACGGAAACATCGATATCGCCATAGCTAATCACGAAACATCATATATTACCTTGCTTTTCGGTGATGGAAATGGTGGTTTTAAAACAAAGCCTCATTCAATATTTAAAACTGATTCATCACCCCATCCACATCTGGTTCGATTAGAAGATCTTAATGGTGATAAAAAGTTGACCTTATTGTAGATAGCCGCACTTACAATGGCTTACTTTTTTATAAAGGGCAGTCTAATGGTCGGTTCGAATCATCAAGTATACTTATTGACACAGGTGGAGATCCATACAGAGGATTTGCCATTGGCCATGTAAACGCTGACGAGCTATTGGACATAGTTACACCTAATCAAGATGGTATTGGAGTAGCTATTAACACTAGCTCAAATATTCTGTCGTTTACTTTGAAAACGCTTACACCATATGAGTCTCCATTTGCTGTCGAACTGACTGAGATGAATGGCGATGACAAAATAGATTTAATCGTTGCATCCTATGGCAATTCAATCACTGTAATTCCTGGCGATGGAAACGGAAATTTCCTTGAAGAAGACACGACTCTGTACCCAGGTCATGACTACAAAGGCTGGACGAGCAGCACCTTAAAAGAAGAAAAACAACACAACCCCCGACTTCAATTCGCGAATAAAAAATCCTACGCAGACTTTATGATGAATCTGCAACTGCCCAACCCAAAGCTAATGGATATTGCAGTGCCTGCCAATCAAGCTTGTGGCAATTCCTAACTAGTTTATAATTTATAGGTTAAAAAAAAATACGGCGTCCTATCACTAACTGAGTATTGAACATGAAACAATATAAACTTGTCATGCTTTTAGCCCTTTTGACTGTTTTGCCAGCGATGGCGGAAGCGAAATTGGTCGAGTATGAAT
>CAYXBG010000034.1:0-16345 GCA_964463145.1 uncultured Acidobacteriota bacterium | reverse complement strand
TCTGAAGCTCTCACGGACATTGCATTCTACGAATTGCGCTACTCTGGAAGACCCGCGGCATTTTTAAGGGGATTTAGGGCAATTTACCTCGGCGTGTTTTTTAATGTCGTAATTATGGCCACCGTGAACTTGGCTGCTATTAAGATAGGTGGATTAATCCTGGGATTGGATAAGTACACAACCATAATTGTCTGTGCGGCTGTTACAACTGCATACTCTGTCCTATCTGGATTCTGGGGCGTCGTAGTAACCGATCTACTGCTTTTCGGTATCGCCATGGGGGGATCTGTTGCTGCTGCTTACTATGCCCTTAACCATCCGGAGGTGGGAGGGATGGCTGGGCTTATCGGCCATGAAGCCTTACAAGGGAGGTTGGATTTCTTGCCTGATTTCACGGACTGGGATGTGGCTTTGACAGTACTAGTCATTCCATTGGCGGTACAGTGGTGGAGTACCTGGTACCCTGGAGCTGAACCAGGAGGAGGAGGGTATGTGGCCCAAAGAATGCTGGCGGCCAAAAACGAGAAGCATTCGTTGATTGCTGCTCTCTGGTTTAATGTAGCTCATTATGGTCTACGTCCGTGGCCTTGGATTATAGTCGCATTATGTTCGTTGATTGTTTATCCTGACCTCGACTCGATCCGCAAGGCATTCCCCGGAGTAGACCCGTCGATTGTCAGAAATGATTTAGCATATCCAGCCATGCTAGTGTTCTTGCCGAAGGGTTTACTGGGACTGGTGGTGGCATCTTTAGCTGCTGCCTACATGTCAACGATCAGCACGCACTTGAATTGGGGAGCCTCCTATGTTGTTGACGATGTGTACCGGCGCTTTATACGAGTGGGAGCAATAGATCAACATTATGTTGCCGTTGCACGGCTTATAACGATTGGGCTAATTGTTTTAGCATCGGTTCTTTCACTCTGGCTATCCAGTTCGTTACAGGGTTTTCAGATACTTCTTCAGATTGGGGCGGGCACAGGTCTAATTTTTCTATTACGTTGGTTTTGGTGGCGTATCAATGCTTGGAGTGAAATCTCTGCTATGGTCGTCTCATTTGGGATAGCAATCTACTTCCAATTTTTTCACTCCGCGTTAGGATTTGATCGCATCAGTAGTTCCTCGCAATTAGTGTCAGGAGTTCTGATCACAAGTTCGGTCTGGCTCCTAGTTACTTATTTGACGCCCCCAACGGACCAGGCAACTTTGCAGAAATATTACGATAAGATACATCCGGCAGGTAAATCATGGGGGAGAGTGGTTGAAACTGATGCCTTAGCCGAAGAAGAAAGTTTTCTTCCTGGTATTCTTTGCTGGTTTTTGGGAGTAGCGGGCACTTACTCAGTGTTGTTTGGAGTAGGATATTTGCTCTATGGTAATGTGATTCCTGGGCTTTTACTGTTGTTGGTTTCTTTAATCTCAGCGTTCTCAATTATGAAGCTCTTCCCAAAGCTTGAAATCATGGGGTAGTTTCCGGACTTCACGGCTGAAATGTTGAACTCAGGACAATCTGCACTACTTTTGAGGTTGACTCTGATAGGGCTCTTCTTTTTTGGGGACGCTCTACTGGGACAGCCGGTCAAGCTAAATTACCGCGAAGCCGATTCTCGCGTTGATGTCTGGGTAGGTGGGGAAATATTCACCAGTTATTTGTTTGGTGAGATGAGACGGAAGCCTATTCTGTTCCCAGTTTTATCGGCAGGGGGAAATGTTGTCAATCGACGTTTCCCATTAGAGCCAGCCGGTCCAGATGAAGCAGAAGACCATTTACACCAAGAATCTCTATATATTTCGTATGGAGATGTGAATGGAACAGATTTTTGGCGTCATCGGGGCGATGGCAAGATTGTCCACCGAGAAATTAAGAGTCTTGAGAATGGATCGCCTGCAGAGCTGGAGGTCGTACTGGACTGGATCGATGGTTCTGGGATGGCTATCTTGAGAGAGTTTAGACGTTTTTCCTTTGGAGCCACTCCAAAATTGAGATGGATAGATGTCCATTCCAGATTGGTTGCTAGGAGTCGAGTTCATTTTGGGGAAACCAAAGAGGGTTTTTTTGCGATTCGGGTAGATCCTCGATTAAGAGAGGATCGAGGGAAAGCAAGTTATCTCAGCGCCTCAGGCCGGGAAGGAGCCGACAAGATTTGGGGACGACGCTCATCCTGGGTGGCATTGAAAGGAAGCCTTGAAAAAGAGATGCTTACCTTGGCTATTTTTGATCATCCGACTACGTTTAATCATCCTTCTTATTGGCATGTACGAGCTTATGGGCTCTTCTCGGCTAATCCTTTAGGTAGAAAGGACTTTGTGGATAACGCGAATCCGAAGGGTGTTACGCGGATGCCGGGGGAATCCATTGAGTTCAGATATCGCTTCTTGATTTATTCGGGAGTTATAGATAAGACTCAGATCGACGAGGATTATCAGAACTACATTCGCTGATGTTCTTAGAGTTTCCCAAATGCGAGTCCTTCTCGGAGGCCCTGAATGAAGCCAGCTGCTCTAGCAGCACTTGAAGGTCCATCGGGTAAGTAGTCGAAGGGTTCGACTGCGACAACTCCCTGATAGTTATGTCGGTGGAGAGCGTCTATCACCTCTGCGAAAGTATCTAGCCCCTGCCCAGGACCTTTTCGGTTACAGTCATTGAGGTGGACGTGTGCAATGTCTCCTGTAGGTAGCCAAGTATCGAGGAGTTCTTCCACTGGGACAGTTTCAGATGGTCTTGCTGCTTTGCAGTCAAGCATCGTTTTGAAAAATGGGGAATCAACAGCCCGCACAAGCTCAACAGCTTCTTGTATATTGTTTATGAAATTTGTTTCTGAGGAATCCAGAGGCTCAATACAATATACTATGTTATTGAGCTTTGCCTGTTCAGAAACCCTCTGAAACATCTCGGCAACTCTTTGGAAGACTTCATGTCGGTTCTGGCCGGGCTTTACTATCCGTTGCGCCGGAGAACCGTGAACCATAGAGGTCCCTCCGAGGTCACTACAGAGCGTAACAAGACTTTTCAGAATATGTTCTGTTTTTGAGAGAATACCTACATCTTGACTAGTGATGGATAATCCCGGAGGAGTTATAAGCAACCAGTGGAGACTGGTTAGGGCTATCCCTTCAGTTTCTGCTACAGCACGGATGCGGGATATTGTTTTAGAATCGATAAGATGAGGGTTTTCAGAAAGGGTAAAAGGTGCGATCTCGATACCGTCGTAACCCAAAGAGGCAGCGAATCGACACTGCTCCTCGAAGGATAGATCTTGTATAACCTCATTACAGATTGACAATTGCATGAGGATATTTTTATTACTAAATCTCGTCTCTATCAAGTAATTTTGATGGTCTTGAAAGTAGTGTGTGTGCGTGAAAGTTAAATTGCTTAGTGTTAGAACTCATGAACGTAAGGTTCAATTGAGATTCCCATTTCGCTTCGGAGTAGTCTCTTTAGAACAAGCTCCTCAGATTTTTGTTGAAGCCCGGGTCCTTAGAGAGGATGGTAGTGAAGGGCTGGGTATGTCTGCAGAGATGTTAGTCCCAAAGTGGTTCGACAAAGATCCAGAACTTTCCAACGAAGAAAACTTCGATGATTTGCGACAGTCTCTCCGAATGGTCTCGGAGCAATATTTGTCCCAGAGTGATTTTAAAACTACATTCGAACTATCGATAGAGAACTATCAAAAACAAATCAGATCAGGTGCTTTGGCTGGAATGAACCCACTGGTCGCTTCTTTCGGACCGGCACTTTTGGATCGAGCTGTTCTGGATGGGGTATGTCGAATAGAGGGGGTTTCGTTTTGGAAGGCCATCAGAGGTAATCTGCCAGGATTCTGCTTCCATCCCGTATTTGCGGATTTGGAGGGATGGGATTGGGATGATTTCTTGAGTCGTCTCCATCCTTTGGACGAGATACATGCGCGCCATACCGTGGGCCTTGAAGACCCTATTACTGAGTCGGATTTGCATACTAGAAATCGACAGAACGATGGCCTTCCGGAAACCTTGGAGGAGGTAATTGCTACCTATGGAAATCGGTATTTCAAGATCAAGGTATGTGGTGATCTCGATAAGGACTTAGTCAGGCTAGAAAAAATTTCTCGCATTTTGGATAGGTGTTCCGGATGTCGTATTACTCTGGATGGGAACGAGCAATATCAGGAAATAGAACAGGTCTTGAAATTTTCGGAAGAGATTCAGAAGAGAAGTAGTCTTCGACGGTTCTGGGAGGCAGTGGATTTTCTTGAACAACCTTTACACCGGGACAGAGCTTTTGATAATCCGATAGATAGAAATCGGTTGGGGCGGTCTGTGATAATTGATGAGTCAGACCAAGAGCTTTCGTCTTTTTGCGAAGCTCGAGAAGTGGGTTATTCGGGAGTTTCTAGTAAATCTTGTAAAGGTTTTTACAAGTCCTTGATCAACCTTGCTCGCTGTCAAGCCTGGAACGAAAAAGCTGGTGCTGAAACTTTTTTTATGTCTGGTGAAGATTTGACTACGCAGCCAGGTTTAGCAATTCAGCAAGATTTGGCTTTAGTTGCGATCCTAGGTATCAATCATGTCGAGCGAAACGGACATCACTATGTCTGCGGGTTTGCTGATACTACGCGAGAGGAGCAGGAAAACTTTTTAAAGAATCACCCTAGCCTATACACTGATCTAGAGGGTCCTGTTCGCTTGAAGATTCGAAAAGGTCTTCTAGACCTCCGGAGTCTGGGGGGTATAGGATTTGCCAGTAGTGTATTGCCTGATGTCGGATCAAAGAAATTAGACATCGAACTTTTTCGTTAATTAGGATTTTTAGGGATATTTGAGACGAGTGTTCCGACAATCGGAGAAAGGTTAAATAACAATGAGTAGATCTGAGAGGTTGCTTTCTCTGGATGCGTTTAGGGGTATTACAATTGCCGCAATGATTCTGGTTAATAACCCCGGGACCTGGAATGCTGTATACGCACCCCTTTTGCACGCAAAGTGGAACGGCTGGACCCCAACAGATCTGATATATCCATTTTTTCTTTTTATCATCGGGGTGGCAATGCCCTTTTCTTTTAGTAAGTATGAGTATTCGAATCAGAAGAATGGCCTTTTAATCAAAGTTCTGCGGCGTAGTAGTGTCATTTTCTTGCTTGGGATATTTCTTCACCTGTTCCCGAGATTCGACTTCGAAAGTTTACGTATTGCGGGTGTTTTGCAGCGCATAGCCATTGTCTATTTGTTCGCCTCTATAATCTTTCTTTACGTCAACAGGAGGAATGTTAAGTGGGCTGTAGTGTTGATCCTTCTTGGATATTGGGGTCTGATGACTTTGGTGTCTGTACCCGGTCATGGACCTGGTGTACTGACACCAGAAGCGAACCTGGCAGCCTGGGTAGATTCCCTTCTTCTCCCTGGTCAGATGTACCAGACAACTTGGGATCCGGAGGGTATTCTAAGTACTTTGCCTGCCATAGCTTCCACTCTTATAGGTGTGTTGTGTGGCTTATTCCTCTTATCCTCAGTTCCCAGAAGGGAAGTGGCTGCCTGGTTGTTTGTATCCGGATGGGCCTTGTGCATTCTAGGAATTTTCTGGGGAAGCATTTTCCCCATCAATAAAGCAATTTGGACGAGTTCCTATGTCCTGCTAACTTCTGGCGCTGCCCTTCAGTTCATGGGTGCATGTCAATGGTTGGTGGACGTCAAGGGGTACAGGAAGTTTTTCCAGCCAGCTATTGTTTTCGGGGTTAACTCAATAACGGTCTACGTGTTGTCGGGTATGGTGGCAAGTCTAATGACTACCGTTCGAGTGGGCCCAGAGCTTTCCTTGAAAAACTGGGTTGTCCAGAATGTATTCATGAGTTGGTTGGATCCGATGAATGCTTCCCTAGCTTTTGCACTCTCTTACGTAATTTTGTGGTATTGGCTAATGAGGATATTTTATCGTCGCCGAATTTTTCTTAAAGTCTGAATAACTCGATCCCCAAACGAACCCGGTGGGTTGTAGAACATGACAGATAACAGCAAGGATTCTTTTCAGCTTTTTGCCGAGTCTATTCGATCGATCAGAGGTGTTATTCTATTGCATAGATCCTAGTCTGACGGGGTCTCTGACTGCCAAGCCTGTTACTTTTTGGTAGAGTCTGGAAAGGTAAGAGAGCGAAGGGAGAGTTTTTGAGTAAAAAATGGCAGGAATTCTATGACGAGGGTGTGCCTCTTCATCTGGAATACCCGGAGAAGACGATTTACGAGTTTTTTGAAGAGGCAGTAACGGCTAGTCTTAATCGTCCTGCTACCTTCTTTTTCGGCAAGAGAACTACCTACGGGCAGTTGGGTAAACAAGCAGAGAAATTTGCCTCTGCACTAGCTTCCCTTGGTGTTTCTAGTGGGGATCGAGTCGCTCTCATATTACCCAATTTACCCGGGTATGCGGTTGCTCACTTTGCTGCGATGAAACTTGGGGCGATTCTCGTTCCTACCAATCCTCTATACGTAGAGAGAGAGCTTAAGCTGCAGCTCAACGATTCAAGTGTTGAGACTGTGGTGTGTCTAGATCTTCTACATCCCCGTCTTAGTTCAGTAATCCCGGAGACTTCAGTAAAACGTGTTATCTATATGGGCATTCAGGACTTCCTGCCACTCCCTCTAAAGGTTGGGTATCGGATTAAAAATCGCGGAAAAGCTCCTATTGAACCGGGAGAGAACATATACTTCTATAGGGACCTTCTGAAAAAACGTTTTCCGGTTATCCGTACTCACCCCACTACTCCTGATGATATAGCTATTCTGTTGTACACGGGGGGCACAACGGGCATCTCCAAAGGAGCGGTCCTAACTCACCGGAATCTGGTTGCCAATGTTCTTCAGACTGGTCGTTGGATGGGTGTTAGTGGGGAATCTCGTGAAACTATCCTTTCTGTGCTGCCTTTTTTCCACAGCTATGGCATGACTACTTCTTTGCATTTGGGTATTCTGTCCAGAGCGACCCTTGTTCTTCTTCCTCGTTTTGACCTTGCGGATGTTGTCAAGAGGATTAAGAAGCACCGCCCCACTATCTTCTGTGGGGTACCATCTATGTACAACTCGGTAACCCGTTTTCCTGGAATCGTTCCTGAGGACATTAATTCTATAAGGATGTGTGTTAGTGGAGGAGCAGCACTGCCGGAAGATGTCCAGATTCGATTTGAAAAAATGACAGGAGGAAGATTAGTAGAGGGTTATGGGCTTTCAGAAACTTCTCCTGTAGCCATTGTCAATCCCCTTTGCGGTAAGAGGAAATTGGGATCCATCGGAATCCCAATCTCTGACACGGAAGCGAGAATAGTTGATCCTGACACTCGAACAGAGCTGGACACTGGGGAGGTGGGCGAACTGGCTTTACGTGGACCACAGGTAATGCGGGAATATTGGAACATGCCCGAAGAGACCGAGCAGGTCTTTGCAAATGGGTGGTTTCTGACCGGTGATCTGGCTACTCAGGATGGAGACGGATTTGTTTCTATTGTGGATAGAGCTAAGGACATCATCATAAGCGCAGGAATGAATATTTATCCCAGGGAAATCGAAGAAGTACTTATGACCCACCCATCTATTTCAGAGGTTGCAGTGCTAGGTGTTCCCAGCCGTGTACGGGAAGAGGTTGTAAAGGCTTTCATCGTTACTCTCGAGGATGCCGAGCTAAGTAAAATCGATGTGGTGGAGTTCTGCATTGGGAAGCTCGCTAAACACAAGATTCCCAAGCAATTTGAATTTCGCTCGGAATTACCAAAGAGCAGCATAGGGAAAATATTAAAGCGTGTTCTAATGGACGAAGAGAGGGAAAAGGCTGATGCAAAGTTGCATAGACAGAGTCCTTCTTGAATCATCAGTACATATGCCTGCCGATTTACCCGTCCAGCTAACTGTGCAGTTCTTTGATCGTCGATGACTCCTTTGCATACTATCTCCGAAGCCACTCTTCAGGCTCGTAGAGAGCGGGTTTTTTTATTTCTTACTGCTATTTTCCTGGGAACGCTGACGATGTTGAACATCCTCGGTATTTCCCGTTTCATTGATTTCTCCTTCGAACTGTTCGGTTTGAAGATACCATTTGCTGTTGCTGTTGGTGTCTTGCCATACCCAGTCACCTTTTTATGTACGGACCTGATCAGCGAACTATATGGGCAGAGAAGAGCTAACTGGGTGGTTTGGATCGGACTCATACTTAATATTTGGGTAGTTTTTGTTCTGTGGATAGGAGGTGTTTTACCCGGGTTTGAAGAGATTGAACCCGCTACTGGAGAATTGGTCAGGGATGCTGCTGGTAGACTTCCTGTGTTTTTCGAAGTCCGCCAACTCACATTTGGATCTGTTGCGGCTTCTATGATTGCTTATCTGACGGCGCAGTTATGTGACGTCAAGATATTCCACTGGCTAAAAAAAATAACATCGGGGAGGCACCTTTGGCTTCGCAACAATGTTTCAACGATGACCAGTCAGATGGTTGATACGGTGGCCGTTATTCTTATCACTCACTATTTCGCGGGAGCGCTGCCGATCAAAATTGATGAGCCGCTCTTCTCTCAGTTACTTGTTTTTATCGCCTCCGGATACGTTTTCAAAATGGTCGTCGCACTTTTGGATACTATTCCTGCATATGGGGCCGTTAGGATCCTTTCGAGGTATCTTAGAGTGGATTCACGGGAAGAAGAGCCTGTGTGGGGTGGTGGTTTGCCTTCAAGAAGAATCCCTACGGACGAACGGTGAGTGAACGACGTTACAAGAGTGCTTTAGCACAATTCTAGTGGTTATTATCGAATGACGTGAAATGTCCGGAGCCAACGAGTTTTGGTGACAAAATTGAGGATGCGGCCACCGTACAACTTGGCATTTTCCCACAGTCCTTCTGTTGTATGCGCAGAAGGATCATCTTGATAGGACCAGAAAACGAACAGAGGCCTGCCGACCACGTGAGTTATGGGTAGGAATCCCCAGTAGCGACTATCCTGACTGTTGTCTCGATTGTCTCCCATCATGAAGAGATGCCCCTGAGGTATTCTTTCCGGGCCGAAATTGTCACGAGGGAGATTAGAGAAAAACCCATTGGAGCCAGATCGGTTCTGGTAGATCATTCCATCCTGATGATGTTTGTAGGGCTCTTTAAGAACTTGGTGGTTGATAAAGACGTTCTTGTCACGGATTTCTACTAGATCCCCAGGCAAACCGATGAGGCGTTTCACATATAAAATCTCAGGGTCTTCCGGAAACTTAAATACCAAGACGTCACCACGTCGGAGTTCACGAGTAGGAACGAGTGGGAGACTGGTATTGAAACCATTTCGAATTGTGAATTTATCGATCAGTAGACGGTCCCCAACAAGGATTGTTGGGACCATTGAGGGTGTCGGAACTGTCATCGGGTGGACAACATAAGTCGTCACAAATAGAGCGAAAATCGTACACACGACGATGGTCAAGAAGTACTCTCTCAGGGTACTTTGTTCAATCGGTTGGAGGTGACTTTCGGGCTTTTTCATTGCCAAGATATTATAACAGTGCTCTTTTGGAGTATGTTCGCATAAAGTTTCTAACAGGCTTGACAAAGGAAGAATCTGGGCATTTTTCAAGAAGCTCTGAAATAGAAAGTTTGCTCTGGGGATCACGGAAATTTGGAGCAATCTCGGCCATCGGTAGCAGTACGAATCGCCTGCCATAGAGTCTAGGATGAGGGATTTTCAACCTGTGATCGGAAAAGAGGAGATCCCTGAAAAATAGAAGGTCGATGTCAATAGTTCTGGCAATTTCCTGGCGGTTCCGACCGAATTTGAGTTCTGTCTGCTGACAACGCTTGAGTAAGCATAAGGGGTGATCTACTGTTTCGATCTGGCAAACCATATTCAAGAAATTCCTCTGTCCAGGGACTCCAACCGGTTCTGTTTCGTAGATGGATGAGCTTTGTATTGGTCTAATACCCTGGGTTTTCAAGTCTTGGATCGCCATACTCAAGTAGCGTCGACGATTCCCCAAATTGGATCCTAGTCCCAAGTAGATGGGCATTTAAATTCCTTAAAAAATAGAGTCCGCTGGTCGGAGTGTTCCGAAAGCTCCTATCCCTTTGAGAGAGAAAGAGAATCGCAGTTGTTGTTCTTCTCGGAGTCCTAGGTTAATGCGTTGATACTGTACGGATACTCCACAACAATCCCAAAAATAATTCAGTTGACTGCGTGAGTTCAGGAGGGTTCTAGAGTGTGTGTCGTAACTGAAAATACTCGAGAGGGAAAATCCTTTCCGCAAATTCCCCCAACGAATGGAACCTTGCAATTGATTGTTTACAGATGTCAAGGCCTCTAATTCCCGAGTCAGGAAATAAGTGGTGGCCAGGCCCAAAAGGCCTTTATTGTAAAAGCCTGTTACCGCTAAGTTGCGGACCTTTCGGAATTCAAAGTCGTAGTCGCTGTGGACATCAACACTAAACCGGCGATTGGGGCTTATGCGAGCAACTGCGGTTAGCGGTGATCGATTGCGGAGCAGGGAACCGTAGTGAAAACCTGTGAGTGAGAAAAAGGGTGAAAGCTGATTTATGGACCCCTGTTCAAAGGCTCCTCCAAAGTCAGAGTCAAAGAAATGTTTTTGAGCCACTTTGATGGAAAGTAACTCGTGGTTAGTTCTCCCGTTTCTATTGTTGCGACGAACGAAAAACCTATGAACCATTCCATATTCCACTTCATTGGTATTGGTTATGGCGTCATTCTCATCAAAAAGGATGGTTTCCGAGAAGTTGTCAATGCCGGTTCTGTATGTGTAACGTGCCAGAGGCTCGATGAGATGTTTCCAACTTGTTCCATTGGCACGACGATTTATTTTGGAGAGTCCCCAACCATCCGCACTCAAGGAGAATTCAAAGTAATTGCGGGTTAGATTCTCTCTTGAAATGCTTCTTGAGCTCTCTCCTCCATGGCTCATACTGTCGCTGTAGAATGTGTTCCTCACTCCAAGATGCGGTGTAAGTTTTAGTCCTTGAGCTAGGCTTATGGGGAAATAGATCTGAGGATGAAAATCCATACGTTGGCTAAGCCTGGAAGTCTTGATTGTACGGTCAGCTCGACTGACTCCTTCAATGCCGGCATTTAGATCAAAGTACGCAGAAGTCTGACCGACGCGGAGGCCGTTTAAGTTAAGTGAAAAAGCTGGTGCCTGTGTAGTAACCACATTCCGTTCTGGGAAGACTGTCTCGTCTCTGGCTGACCTGAGATTGAATGATAAGGGCCCTTTGTTGCGGGTTAAAAAGACTTGCGAGGTTTCGCTGGGACGAGTTGCGTCGTAGAAACTGTCGGAAAAGACTCGTCGAAAGACGAAGCTGCTGACGAGATTAAAGTCGGCTACAAGCCGATAATTATCTCCGAAAACCGTCTCTCCTGTTCCACTGATACTTGTACCTCCCTGGTTTTGCCTGTCGTTTACAGCATAAGCATCAAGTTCCAGTGAAGTCACATTGTTAGGTCGAGCTCGAAATGTAAAGGCATGACCAAAGCCGCGTTTAGAGAAATAGTCCTCTCGGATTAAGATATCGGCGCTCCGTCCCAGAACGAGAAAGAAAGATTGGCTTATGCGTCGACCTTTGGTGTTGGAGTTACCAGTAGATGGAACAAGGAACCCAGTTGACCTACGTTTTTTCTTAGTCGAGATTTTGATATACGGGAAATAGAGGACAGGAACTTGTTTTATGCGGAAAACGGCATTTCGGATAGTTGCTGTTCGGTTTACTCCCACTTTAGTCGAACCGGCAGAAAATCGCCATTTAGGGATGGCTTCGTTGCAGGCCGTGATCCATCCATCCTCTGCTTTGAAGGTGTTGGGCCCAGTCTTTAAAAGCTTTTTGGCACTGATAAACAATTCATCGTCTGTAAAACCTTCGGCATCTTCAATGAATCCAGTTTTGTTGGCCAGATTAAATTCAGCTCGACTCCCTTTCAGCCACTGAATGCCTTCTGTGACTTCCACGCCCTGCTCTGCAATTAATATCTGCCGATCCCTATCATATTCAAGAAGGGGTGTTTTAAGAGTCATCTTCTCGTATTGGACGACGACGTCTCCCTCAGCTGTTGTTGCTCCCCCAGAAAAGATCCGATTGGCTTTTATCACGACCGTTTCTGATCCATAAGGGATTTCTAGTCGTGCACGTTCCTGAGCATGTGCCAGTCCGGTCCCGAGAAAAAACAGGATCCACCAGCTGTATACTGCTTGCGACATTGGACTAAGATACCAACAGCAGCTCATGTAAAGAAGTGCGAGATGACTACCTTGTTTTTCCTGAGATAGACTTCGGTAGGGATAACTCGTACCTTCAGGACAACTGGACTTAAGTTTTCCTTAAATGCTAATCTTCTGAGTGCATGGCTGAAACCGAGGAAGATCAAGAGAAGTGGCCCTCTTATACGATGCTGGAAGAACGGATGCGCCGCATCTATTTCCGCTTTTATAAGGAGACCTATCGGAAAAGTGGAATTGATCGCAAAAACAAGGAACTTATTGCCATTGCGGCATCATTGGGTTTCAGTTGTGATGGGTGCCTAGAAGGTCATATCGAGAAGGCTCTTCAGTATGGAGCTAGTAAGGGCGAGATCAGTGAGAGTATTGCCATAGCCATGGGCGTGGCGGCGGCCTCGGTTGTAGATCAGACAGATCGTTTAGCTGAACGGATCAAAATAAAGCACTTTGAATGAGTAAATGATCTAGAGTCCGAGCATGATAGGGTAGGGGTGTTGGATATCAAGCTCGGCTGAGAAGTACAAGGCTGTCTGGATGCCGAATTCTGTTAATCTCCGTAGGCGGTAGATTGATTCACAGCACGACCGAGGAAGCATTCCTAGATTTACTCCAGCAGTTCGTATTTTTCCATCTAGGCTCAGATGCGTCGTTGCGGATAGAATCTTCTGGTGATGGACTAGAGGTGTTCATAGAACACGAGCGTATCCATCCTTTTGAGATGAGATTCCCATCGAAAGAGATTGCCAGTTTTACGGCGGACCCGATATTTTTCGAAGAACGAATGCTTGAACATCTGACAGAGAACCGGCGAGATCGAATTTAAGAAATATGAAAGGAGTCTGTTTTTGGCAGAAAGAAGAGATCCAGTCCGGCCGATCGTTCTTATAGTTATGGATGGTTGGGGGCTACGCGAGGAAGTAGCCCATAATGCTGTGGCACTTGCCGCAACGCCTAGGTACGACGAACTGATGTCGAATTTTCCGAGTTGCCGACTGCTAACGAGTGGGGAAGATGTAGGGCTCCCTCCGGGGTTGATGGGGAACTCGGAAGTGGGGCATTTAAATCTGGGGGCTGGGCGGATTGTTTGGCAACAGTTGATTCAGATTAATCAGAGCATTGAATCCGGGGAATTCCGCCGTAATAAATCCTTTATGGAGGCGGTAGACTTAGCTAGAACTCGGAAGACAAGAATTCACCTTTTTGGTCTTGTAAGTGAGTCCTCAGTCCACTCCTCTGAGCGGCATTACATGGAACTCATTAACTTGCTGGAGGAAGAAGGGCTTGCAGATGGAAAGCTTGTTTTTCATGCTTTTACTGACGGGAGAGATAGTGCCCCAGACTCTGGATTGAGGGTTGTTTCTAGATTGGAGAAGCGACTTGAGGAGGTCGGTGCTTTATTGGGAACAGTTATTGGCAGATATTATGGGATGGACCGTGATAAGCGCTGGACCCGGACCAGAATGACTTATGAAGCAATGGTTTCAGGTCTGGCTCCTTTCAGCGCATTATCGGGAGTTAATGCCGTAAAAAAAGCATATAAGCGGGCTGAAACTCATGATTCTGAGCTGCCATTCCCAGCTGAAACAGATGAATTTATTCGGCCAACGGTCATTGTGGATGCTGATGGTCTACCGGTTGGCCGAATACAGGAACAAGACGTAGTGATTAGTTTCAATCATCGTGCTGATAGGCCTCGTCAGATCGTAAGAGCATTAAGTGAAGGTGATTTCAACAAGAGGATCGCATCTGATTCTGATCACTGTGAATTTCCCGATAACCGTGCGAGCATCGATCTCATCACGATGACCGACTATGGAGTCGGTCTTTGTTGTCCGGTGGCGTTTAAATCTGATCCGTTAGCGTCGACTTTGTCGGAAATAGTAAGTCTTGCAGGGCGGAGACAGTTTCACATCGCTGAAACAGAGAAGTATCCTCACGTCACTTTCTTTTTTAATGGGGGATATGAGGAGCCTTTTGTTGGGGAACGCCGCTATATGGCCCAATCACCAAGGGTCGCGACCTATGATCAAAAACCCGAGATGAGCGCTAGGGAAGTGACGGATCGATTGGTTAGCACTATTCAGGAGGGACATACTGATCTTCTTATCGTGAACTATGCTAATGGTGACATGGTAGGTCACAGTGGGGTTTTGGAGGCTGCTGTTGAGGCTGTGGAGACGGTAGATGAGATGATAGGGGAGGTAGTTGAGCAGACTTTAGAGATGGATGGTGCAGTATTGATAACAGCCGATCATGGAAACTGTGAGCAAATGTGGGATGAAGAGAACCGAATTCCACATACGGCTCACACGACTAACCCTGTCCCGTTTATTTTGGTTTCGAACCTTGAAGGGGTTTTCCTTCGTGATGGCCGTCTGGCGGATGTTGCCCCTACGATACTTGAATTAATGGAGATTCCTAAACCAGAGGAAATGGACGGTAAAAGTCTAATTATCTGGTCGGATTAGCAGGAGAAGTCGCAGCTTGCGTGCTCCAATCTAGATAAGCCAGCGATGTGAAATATGGACGATATTAAGGTCGAAACCAAGATGGTTCCGCCATTCTACAAGAACGGTTACCTAATAATTAATGAGTTGTTGTCGGAGTGTATTTACTTAGATCCTGGTGATGAGGTGGCCTTAATTCTTGAGTTGATCCAGACTCGAGGAATCGATCTTATTGCTGTAGTTAATACCCATGCTCATATCGATCATATCTGCGGGATCTCTTCTGTTCTTAAGGTCTGGGATGTCCCTATATACCTTCATCCTAAAGATCGTCTTTTATACGATTCCTTGCCCGAACAGGCACAGATGTTTGGGCTTGAATATGACCCAGCTCCTCCTGTTGATGAAGAACTCAAAGATGGTCAGGAACTGATTTTGGCGGACTTATCTATTAAGGTACATTTTACTCCCGGACATTCTCCAGGCCATGTCTGTTTAGAAATAGGACAGCATCTTTTCTGCGGAGACACGATCTTTCAGGGTTCTGTTGGTAGGACTGATTTGCCCGGGGGCTCTCACGAAACTCTGATGAGGAGTATCCAGGATAAGATCCTCCCACTAGGGGATTCAAAGATTTTGTATCCAGGTCATGGCCCCAAGACAACTATCGGGCATGAGCGGATGACGAATCCATTTATATTACAAAATGACTGAGTAGCTAGAGATATCCGAGGTGGCTATTTTGGCTAATCTAGTAAACCACCTTATAATCGAGTGGTGTCGATCTGTTCCCGGAGTCGGGAAGAGATTGTGATGTAGGGCTATGGGAGGGGTGGTAGCTAGAAGAGAGTCTTGAAGATCTTTCGGATTAGGTTAAGACTTTTGAGAGTGGGAGATGTGAGGAAAATATGAGACGCGAAAAAATTCGAATTGCCCACAGTCCAGATAGCGACGATGCTTTTATGTTTTACGGTCTGGCTACAGACAAGATTGATCCTGGTCCCTTTGAATTCGAGCATATCCTCAAGGATATAGAAACACTGAACCAGGCAGCACTGCAGGGATGCTATGAGGTTTCTGCAGTGAGTATTCACGGGTATGCTTATATAGCTGATCGATATGCAATCCTTAATAGTGGAGCTAGCATGGGCGAGAATTACGGGCCCAAGATAGTCAGCAAAAATCGATTGAGCTTTGACGATTTAGCCGGCTCCAAGGTGGCAATCCCAGGTATTCGAACATCTGCTTATCTCGCACTCAAGCTTTTCCAGCCGGAGTGCGAATGTGTTGTCGTGCCATTCGATCAGATTATGGATATTGTAAGTAAGGGCGAAGTGGATGCTGGGGTTATCATCCATGAGGGTCAGCTCGTATATCGAGACCAAGGGTTGCTAGAGGTATTAGATCTTGGGCGCTGGTGGTTTGGCGAAACCGGACTTCCTCTGCCTCTAGGAGGAAACGTAATCAGGAGAGATCTGGGAATCTCGAAGATCCGTCAGATTTCTGAACTTATTTACCAGAGTATTCACTTTTCATTGCAGCATCGTGAAGAGGCTCTTAATTATGCGCTCCAGTTCGGAGGAGGCCTTGATACTAGGCAAGCTGATCGGTTCGTTGGGATGTATGTAAACGATAGAACCCTGGACTACGGTGAAGAAGGACGTGAGGCGGTCCGGTTATTTCTG
>CAYXBG010000033.1:0-16686 GCA_964463145.1 uncultured Acidobacteriota bacterium | reverse complement strand
TGGATATTCCTTATCTGCTGGTGGACCTATCTTGTTGCCAACACAAGAATTGATAGTCCTGACACCAATCTGCCCACATACACTTACAAGCCGTTCGATTATTGTTCCAGCGGAGTCCGAAGTGAAGATTAGATTGCAGGACGGCGAAGATGTAATGTTAACGATCGACGGACAGGTAGGGAAAAAGGTTCTGCCGGGTGATGAGGTGATTTGCCGGACATCGGACTACTTCATCGAGCTGATCGAATCTACTTCGAGAAGCTTTTTTGATGTCCTGAGAAAAAAATTAAAGTGGGCAGAGCACTAGGCGTCAGAGAAATGGGCACTGAGAAGCTCCTGTATCTCCTGGGCGGCATGCTCGTCGCCAGCATCCTTACAAATAGTGAGCCCCTTCTCTAAAACATTTTGGGCTTCCTCTGTTTTCCCCAGATCGATTAGGGTTACACCATACTGGAAGAAAGCAGCTCTATAATCTGGCTGAAGATCTAATAACTTCTGGAACCAACCTACAGACTTCTCCAGCTCCTTTGAACCCTTATATTCCATTGCGATACCATAGTGAGCGAAAACATTACTCGGATTTTTCTCCAATATCCTCTTTAGTTGCTTAAGTCTGTTCATGTTATGTAAAGACCACTCCAATTTGAGGCGTCTCGCTTACACCCTCATTACGATAGCTCTCTCCATTCTGATCTTGGTCTTTTACACTCCTGTATTCGAATGGAATCTACTCCGCATTTCAGGATACGGGCTTCTCATCCTTGGAATGGTTCTAATCATTTCCGGTAAAATTCTTACTATAATTCAGAAGGCAAAACTCCGAAACAAAAAGGTCGAATGTCAGCACTGCAGTTGGAACGGGTCTGGGCTACGTACTTTGAAAGCTAGAGGGTGTCCAGAGTGCGGATCTAATCGGATCACACCTCGTTGTCCTCCAAGTGAGCGGAGAAGTAAAGACGATAGGCAAATACAACCACAATCTACCCGTCAGGACTGATATCTTTTTTCTAAAATTTCCGGAAGTCGATAAACAGTCAAACATTCTTCACATTTGAGAAGTATCAGTGTTTCCTCGCGACCGAATTCCTTCTCGAGAAGTCTCAGGATGTCTGAATCCGCTTCATTGTAATAATCGGCGAATGGGTGATACCGCTTGAGTCCACCATGGCATGCCTTGCCCTTTTCGTTACGCTGACTGCAAACCACTTGCTTCTCAATAAGATCCTTAATCAAAACTAACGCTCCAGACTGAAAAAAGCTAATTCACCCACCCACATGTTAACCAAAAGACCATCTCTCAGGAAATCTCTTTCTTCGAGAATGCATTATGGTAATCCTCTAGCTTTCAAAACGGCAGACTATCTACACCGCTAATATCAGGACTCAACCTGCTCCTTCTCGAAGTCGTCTCTCGAGGTATCGGAGACTTTCATCCATTAGGTCGACAAACCCACGTTCATCACGAGATTCTACTATCGATTCAAGCTCGGATACTGCCTTTTGGAGGGCCACCAGAGATTCACTCCCGTAGTCATTCAGAGATTGAATCTCAAAATACAGATGTGGGTTATCATGAGCAACCTGAGAGGCAACCTTTAGTTGGGCATCGAATGTTGTACTGGAAAGTTGAGCGAGACGAGGAGCATCTTCTCCGCTTTTCGCTAAGGCAGCCACAAATGCAATATTCAGAGCGTGCGAGAGACCAAGTACGTATGCGATCAGGCGATCATGCTCCTCAAGATCCATATCAACTAGTTCGGCTGTGGTTGAAGTAAAGAGACCTCGCGCTGCCTTATGGGCTTCTTCTACACCAAGATCAATGAAGATTACGTGGCGACCAGACAGTAATTCAGTATCGGGACCAAACATGGGGTGTATAGAACTGATCTTGACCCCCGCCTTTACTAACGCCTGCAAAGGCCCGCGCATTGGACTCTTGAGGGAGCTGATATCTATAACCAGGCCCGACGGCCGAAAATCCAACAAGTCTTCTAGAATCTTCGTAGACTCTCTAATTTGTGCAGCCACAACGATCACGTCATGATCCAGATCTATCTCCTGCCATCTACCCACATTCCTATAACCGTCCATACCATCCATTGGATCAGAGATTTCGATTTCAAAACCCTGCGAGTCCAAAAACCGGGCGAACCATCTCCCCATCTTACCGGCACCACCAATAACTAAAACTCGCTTCCCGCCTCCCTCGCCCTGTACTGCTATCGACTTCCGTTCCTGAGTGGCGAGTGAGTTCTTTATCAGCAACGAAAAGAGCTGGTCGCAAAGTGCTCCAGGAAGCAGTAGTTCGCAACCTAATTCCCGGGCTCTCTCTAAAACATCTTTCTCTTGCTGGAAGTCTTGGGTCTCCTCTCCCATATCCCGTTTTATTTCGCCCATTCGGACTGAGACTTCCTGCCTTCTCCCTACAAGCCGGAGTAAATCGGCATCCAGTTCAGCAAGTCTCTCCTCTAAACGGGCGACCTCGATTCTGAGTTTCTTCTGACTTGGCATGCTTTTCCTCTTATCAGAGTTTCTCCAAACGCTGCGATGCTTTCTCCAAAAGTTCGACTGTTTTACAAAAGGCGAAGCGGATAAGATTCCCCCCTCGCTCTGGACGATGGAAAAAACTGCTTCCGGGCACAGTCGCCACACCGACATGACGTATCATATCCCTAACAAATTCCACATCGGTCTTTTGTGTGAGAGGAGTTATATCCGCCATAATATAGTATGCCCCTTTAGGTTCCCAGACTCTGAACCCCACCTTGCTAAGAGCGTCCAACATAATATCCCGCCTAGCCCTATACTCCTCAGATAAGCCTTCGTAATACTCTAAAGGAGCATCAAGGGCAACAGCTGCTGCATCCTGCAACGGAGCCGGCGCGCCCACTGTAAGGAAATCATGCATCTTACGAATTGCGGATGCTACTTCTGGAGGAGCAATTATGTACCCAAGCCTCCATCCGGTCACCGAAAAGGTCTTAGACAAACCGCTGATTGTAATCGTCCGAGCCCGGGCATCACCTATTGTAGCAATCGGCACGTGCAGACCTTCATAAATAATGTGTTCGTAGATTTCATCTGTGATCAAGTAGAAATCAAACTCTTCTGCTAATTCAGCTAGCCATTGCAATTCTTCTGTGGAGAAGACTTTACCTGAGGGGTTATTAGGGCTGTTGAGAATCAATGCTCGAACTCCGCCCTTGTGGATCAGAGATTCACAAAGTGTACGCAACTCCTCCTGTGAAAATGAAAAATCGTTTTCTGGATCGAGAGCAACGAAGTGAGGGATTGCCCCAGCGATAATTGCATCAGGACCATAATTTTCATAGAACGGTTCAAATACGATGACATGTTCCCCGGGATCGAGCACGGCCAGCAGAGATGCAATCATGCATTCTGTGGCCCCACAACAAACGGTTACTTCCATCTCGGGATCAATCTCTAAATCGTAGAATCGTTGATAATTACGGGCAATGGCTTCCCTAAGAGCTGCAGAGCCCCAAGTCACTGCATACTGGTTGATATCGCTCCTAATTGCCCGACAGGCAGCCTCCTTAATAAAGTCCGGTGCGCTAAAATTAGGGAATCCCTGTGCCAGGTTGATGGCTCCGTGTTGAGTAGCCAATCGAGTCATCTCACGAATCACAGACTCAGTAAACTGCCCTGCCTTGTGGCTGATCTTCCTCATTATCGAGTCCTCCAAGCATGGGTCATTTCAAATTTCTCTCCCAACAATTCACTAGCCAATCACTCTATGAGATCAGAAACCCTGACTATGAACCTTTCTTAAACTGACTCCTAACTGATGCGAGGCCCGGGATATTCCTCACCCAAAAGAGATTGTTCACCCCCGGCGAGAATGCGGATTACTTCGGCGTCAAAATAGTCCTTCTCGGCTCGGACATCCGGATGTACTCGCCTCTCGTAAATTTCACGACCACGTTCAATTTTCTCATGGAGTCTCCTATAGATATCACCTCTTACCCGGCCTTGCCTAACGAGCTCAATATTATGAAGCCTGATCTCAGATACCAATAACCGGGCAAAGCGACTTCCATCTTTCCGGTGTCCTTCATAAATCCCACGGGAAACCTCTTCAGCCTGCTTCATATCTTTCCGCTGGCTATCAGAATCTAGCTTTGCGGGATCCGCCTCAATGCTCAAACCTCCGAGGTTCTCATCCCGCGATTGAATCTCTGTCTCATCCAAATCGCTCCCTCCCTCAAGAGAGTCCTCAACGGAACGCAATCTATTATTAGCCGTCCGTAGTCCATTATTCTGAATAATGAGGGTAGTAATGAGCGACAGCACCTCAAGCTCTGCCGTAGAAAAACTCTTTTGGGCGTCACCGTAAAGGACGATAGGGACTTCTTGACCAAATACTAAAGGGATACACACAACCGCCTCGGGAGTTTGTTCTCCATTCCAACTGAAATCTTGTACGGCGCTATCTTCAGCGTAAAAAACGGTCCTTTCTTGGGCTGCTCTTACCAATAACGATGTCTCTTCGCTCTTCCCATTGAGAGGTATATCCTCCAAATTTCTTTTTCCAAAACCACTCGTATTCCAAGCAGCCAGGAGATCTCCCTTGCGCAGGAAAAGGGCTGCGCGGGATACCCAATTCCTAGCAAGCTGCAGGTAGGCCTCGAGTATCTCCCTCTGAGTTGTTGCCGCTGTCATCCGAAGAATTGACCTATCGACGAGTGCCGCAACATTCCCACTTTTTCCAAAAATTTCCTCAGCTGTCCTTATTGAGGCCCCACTCTCCATGCTACGCAACCTTTGCGATATCTCTGATAACTTACGGTCTAATTCGTCAAGTCGCGTAACAATAAATTTTTCCTTCTCCATGTCCCTAGTCATAGCCCCTTAATTGGGGAACTATATGGCCCAAGTTGACGATGGTCAATGTTCCGGTTCCCCCTTTTAAAACTATTACCCGGCCCTGATTACTTGCCCAACAACCTCTGACAACTCCTAAGTGAGAATTTATTTCCTTACGTGAAATTTAATGAAAAATAGATTAAAGCAACGGATTTCTCTTATCCTGTTAGGCATGGCTAAGAAAATTTCGCAAAAACTCGCCATTCTAGGCTTGGGTAAACTTGGAAGCATTATTTTGCAAGGCTTTCTTGATAGGAAGCTTATTTCTTGCAACCAAATTCAGGCGACCGTGGCCCATTCATCCAAGACAGTCGAGTTATCGGCCAAATTCGGGATCCCAGTATCAACAGACAACTATTCTGCTGCGGCGGAAGCGCAGATTTTATTTCTGTGTGTCAAACCACAGACCGTTTTAAAAGTCTGTGAGGAGATCCGGCCCAGTCTCCACTCCGGACACCTAATCGTTTCTGTCGCTGCTTCCGTTCCAACTTCACTGATAGAGAATATTCTCAAGATTGAAGTTCCCGTCGTTAGGGCTATGCCCAATACGCCTTGTCAGGTAGGGTCGGGAATGACTGGTATTTGTGCCGGACAATTTGCGAACGCCGAACATACCGGCCTTGTCGAATACCTGTTTAGTAGCGTCGGCCGTACGGCAATCGTAGAAGAGAAAGATATGGACGCTGTTACAGGCCTTTCCGGCAGTGGACCCGCCTTCATCTACGTCATCATCGAATCGTTGATCGAGGCAGGTTTACAGGCCGGACTAAAACGAGATGTTGCCTCCTTGCTTGCTGCTCAAACAGTCAGAGGCGCTGCAGAGATAGTACTGAAAAGTGGTGAACACCCTGCCACTCTAAAGGATCGAGTGGCCACTCCCGGTGGTTGCACCATAGAAGGATTGAAGGAACTAGAAGAAGGACAATTGGAAAAGACTCTTATCAATGCCGTAGCCAAAACAATCCAAAAAGCCGGCAAGCTACTACCACCGGATCAGTCTGAGTCAGGATCGTAGAAAACAATATTTTCCCATTCTGATGGATCCGAACGCGCCACCACTGCTCTAACAGGTTCTTCATTTGATAGATTGAAGACTTCGTGAGGGACTCCGGGTTCAATAAATATGAAATCTCCTGCTTTATTCTCAACTGTTTTTTTTAGTCCCGGACCATAATCGTGCCGGACTCTACCCTCCAGGAGGTAAAGCATGACCTCAAACCCCACGTGAATGTGTGCTTTCGCCACTCCTCCAGGTGGAATAGTAGCGACATTCATGGACAGTTTCTTAGCGTTGACATTACTTTCAGATAACCCAGCCTTGTAGGCTATCCCATTCCAATTTCGAAATGTGGTGCTCCCAGGAAGAACCGAAATACCTTCTCCACCCTCTATCATAGATTCCAATTCAGATTGTTCGGCCATAGCTCCCTCTCGGTAATTACGTAATCGATACCTTGAATCCTAACGTCAACAAGCATCGTGATCCACTACCTTCTTTTAGAATTCGGTGTTTGCCAGTCCAAAAATTAAGGTAATAAAAGGCAAATAGTCGCCAAATCTAACACCTTAATCTCCTGGATCTGCATCTTCATTGTGTCGAGGATTGCTGCAAAATGGGAAGTTTCAGCATGTTAGTGTAGAATTTAGAGACAGCTGTGAAAGGAACGTTTCCTTCCAACAAGGGGTTATTACCCCTCACGCGAATCAGGGTAGGAGCCAGCCCGTATCCTGTGGAAATTAGTCAGAAAGCTGTCATGAGGAGTAACACTAATGGGTAAAATTAAGCGTAGACACTTTTTGATGGGCTCTGCCGCTGCTACATCTATCTCATCTTCTTTAGCAGTAGACAGTAAAAAAACCTCAGCCAATGATAAGGTCACTGTGGCAATGGTGGGAGTAGGGGGTAGAGGTCGAAGTCTACTCCGAAGATTCACAAGTCGATCGGATGTTGATATCGCTTGCCTGTGCGATGTTGACTCCTCAAAATTCGAACAAGCCTTGGAACACATCGACGACGTAGGAAGACCCGAGCCCTCCCTTGAGCAAGACTTCAGAAATGTTTTAGACCGTCATGATATCGATGCGGTAGTGATAGCTACTAATCTACATTGGCAAGCTCTAGCGACAATCATGAGCTGCCAGGCAGGAAAGGATGTCTATGTAGAAAAACCCGCCTCTCAATATGCTCTAGAGGCTAAGATGGCAGCAGAAGCCGCTCGGAAATATAATCGAGTAGTCCAGGTCGGGTTTCAAAACCGTAGTGCTCCGTATGTCGATAAAGCCATAGATTGTGTGCATTCAGGGAATTTAGGAGATATCCATCTAGTCAGAGTATCGGAAATGGTCCGAACTCGTGTTAGGCGAGACCCTTCGGGAAAAATCATGCCCGCCAAAGGGCCTTCCGAGGTACCGCCCAGTCATCTAGATTGGGATCTCTTCTGCGGCCCGGCGCCATACACAGAATATAGTCCTGGCCGTTGGTGGGCTCATCTTTTCGACTATGGCACCGGAGGAATTTTTTCAGACGGTTGTCATCAAATTGATGTCGCTCGCGCCCTGATTGGGCAAGATTACCCTAAAACCGTCACCTGTGGTGGTGGTGTATTTGCAGTCAAAGACGGTCGAGACATCCCCGACACTCAATTAGCGACCTTCGAGTTCGACAATTTGACATTTGTGATCGAGGGAACCCAATGGGCACAGTACATGTACAAAACACCCGGTCCGATCCGAGACGGAGATAGATTTCCAGACTGGCGTTTCAACTCGACCAAGGTAGAACTATTAGGGACAGAAGCTATGATGACCTTTGGACGCCAAGGTGGTGGATGGCAGGTACATGATTTGGATCGCAACCTTATTTCCTCGGAATATGGACGCCAAGCAACCGCAGAACACATTGCTAATTTCATCGACTGTATCCGGACTAGGAAGCGCCCAAACGCAGATATCGAAGAAGGCCACCGCTCAACACTACTATGCCACCTGGCTAATGCTTCTTACCGCTCTGGTGGAATAAAACTCGATTACGATCCGGAAAAAGTAGAGTTCGTGGGAAATCCAGAGGCCAGTAAATTTCTGCGCAGACAAAACCAGAGAGATCCTTGGAAACTTCCAAAAACGGTTTGACTGTAATAGGGACTTTCCGGAACAAATTGTATAAAGCCTTGGGTTGATGTAGTTCACCCCCATCTAGACGGTGAACTACGTAGTATTGAATTCATCAAAGGCCAAGACGATAGTGCCCCTTTGATTTTAGCTGCAACCCTCGAAAGACCCCTGGAACGTCCCTGACCAAGCAGTGATTTGACTTGGTACAATGTCGGATAGGACAATTAAAGCAACATTAGTCACCCTTTCCGTTATATGGCAAGGCCAACGTGGGATCTACACTTTGAAAAACAGGCCAGGCTATGAGATTCGCGACTTCACAAAAATTCCAGGAGTGGCGTGCCCCTGTGGGACTGCAAAGCGGGCTCTGGAAGATGTAGTCGACTTTCCGGGGACGATTCATGTGACCAACATCTCCAGAGAAGCTCGGCTCCACTATCACAAATCCCTTACGGAGACTTATTTCATCCTCCAGTGTGATCCTGAAGCTGCTATTCAACTCGACGATGAAATAATCCCAGTGCACGACAACATGTGTATTTTTATTCGGCCAGGTGTCCGGCACCGGGCCATAGGGGAAATGCGGGTTCTGATCGTCGTCTTCCCCAAATTTGACCCTCAGGATGAATGGTTTGAATAGTCGCGATTTAATTTTCGACCACGGAAACTGAATAATTTGATTACTGAAATGAATTCCTCGCAACAAAAGTCAGTTACAGTCTTTAACAAAGGGAAATCCAAATTAGTTCCCGACCTAATTGCCGTTGAGGAACCTCTGGAAATCCGACTGCGTTACCATGACGATACTGGCTCTCTGCGCGAACAAAGCATTTCGGTCACCATGAGAACACCCGGAAATGATATTAACCTAGCTCTAGGATTTCTTTTTTCCGAATCGATTATCGATTCCTATGATCAGATACGATCGGTAGAAGGTGGGGGGGGCGATGAAGGCAAGAGACTTGCAAAACCTACTTCAGAATCAACAGATCAAGGGATAAGATCGAATTGCAATGTTGTCAGAGTATCTTTGCAATCCGAAGTTAAGCTCGAACTAGAAAAACTACAACGTAATTTTTATACAACCTCCAGCTGCGGTGTTTGTTCCAAAAGTTCACTGGAAGCTATCCGCGTTGCAGGAGTCCAATTGCTGACTGAAGATCACCTGAAGGTCTCTCCCCCCATTCTGGAGAAGTTACCCGAAAAACTGGGTGCAGCTCAGTCGGTTTTTTCCAAAACAGGTGGCCTACATGCAGCAGCCTTTTTCGACTCCCAAGGCTCACTTCTCGACATCCAAGAAGATGTCGGCAGGCATAACGCAGTAGATAAAATCATTGGGAATAGACTTCTGAAAGAGACTCTTCCAGTCAGAGACATTTTGATGGTCAGTGGCCGGACAAGTTTCGAAATCGTGCAAAAGGCATTGAGAGCTGGTGTCCCTTTTCTAGCTGCTGTCAGTGCTCCTTCGACACTCGCTATCACACTCGCAGCGGAATTCGGGTTGACCTTGGTTGGGTTCCTGCGAGGAGAACGTTTCAATGTCTACTCTGGCGCACAACGCCTTTCTCTAGACCCCTGAGACTACTTTCACCTAATCATCGGTTAAGGAAAAGTGTTCACTCGAACATCTTGGATATAGATGGGGAAAATCGGGGTTTCCCCCCGAGTAGGTACCTGTGAAATACCGTCTACAGTTTCAATACCCCGGACAACCTCTCCAAACACTGAATAGTTACCATCAAGCCCAGAGGATGGAGAAAGCACGATAAAGAACGAATCCAACCCAGAATCCGGATCATCACCGCGGGCCATAGAGACAATGCCACGAATATGTTTCCTATTGCTGAATTCTCCTTTGAGCGGTTGAACATACACCATGTCGGTACGAGTAGGCCTGGGGTTACGCGTTGCAATAGAGCCTCCTTGTATAACAAATCCTGGAACGACACGATGAATTTCTGTCCCTTTGTAAAGACCCATTTCGGAAAACCTCAGGAACTGACGGACATGCTCAGGAGCCTCTTCGGGAAAAAATCTAATCTCGATCTCCCCTAATTTCGTTGCGATTGTGACGCTCTTCTTTTTTAGTTCCTCGACAGGCGTATCGAGGAAAGGAATCTGAGGGGGGGGAGGGCGGTCTCGCTCATAAGTGCGAGTGATTTCGATGCGTTGGATGAGCATCTGTTCGGTGTCAGTCGGAATATTTGAAATCTTCTCGAGCGTCTCCATGCCCTCGACTACTCGACCAAATGGCGTATATTTTCCATCCAACTGGACTTGATCAGTAACACAAATAAAGAACTGTGCTCCAGCGCTGTTAGGCTTACCTGGAACAAGAACTGCCGAGACAGTTCCGGCTCGATGCCTAATAGTATTGACCTCCCGATCCAGTTCTCCCAACCCTCCCATACCGTAGCTCTCACGGTTAGTGGAATCTCGAGTCAGAGGATCACCACCCTGTACGATGGCCCAGGGAATTGCCATGTGAAAAGTGGTGCCAACGTAGAATTTTTCCCGGATTCTTTGCTGAAAAATTTTCACATGATTGGGGGCGTCTTGAGGATAGACCTCTATAACCAGAACTCCTAGATCAGTGTCTAGAACCACTTGTTTTTTAGCAGGAGTCAAGACTTGCAGGGCTTTCAGGTCATCACAGAGTCGCTCGGCCCCTGAAAAAATAGTCGCGAGAAATAGCAGTCCCCGAAAAATAGTGCGGTAATTTATCACATTGCGAGTATTAGTACACTTCTCCCAAAAATCAACCGATCCCCGTAGAGGTATCAAACAGTACTAGGAAAAAGACTACAGTACTGTGGTCAAATACTTGGGTTTCATAAAAGGCGACTGCACCTCGAGACTAATAGCAACCAGATGTTATACTTCGGGCCGTTTCGGTTCTTCTTGGAGACAAAGTATGGATGGCACTCGGGTTGTAATCACCGGGCTGGGCGTTGTCAGCCCAATTGGCTCTGATCTGGATACTTTCCAAGACGCGCTGTTCAGTGGGCAATCTGGAATCGGCCCAATTACTTTATTCGATGCTGATGTCCGCGAGCCTAATTCGGAACGTCATCAGTTCACAACTCGGATCTCTGGAGAAGTCAAGGACTTCGATCCAAACACCATCTCGGATCGTCCTCAACGTTTGGATCGTGCAACCCAGTTTGCGTTCAGCGCATCCGACATGGCTTTATCGGATGCTGGATTGACGACTTCTTCTATCGTGCCAGAACGAACAGGAGTAATTGTAGGTACCGGTATGGGGGACATGAACACCGTAGAAACAGGCTTCAAGAGTCTCGCAAAAGGAGCCGTCAGACGGATTAGACCAACCGCTTTACCAAAAGTGCTCCCAAGCTCCCTGCCCGGTAATATTGCTATCAGACTCGGTTCCCGAGGCGTCACAATGGGTATCTCTACCGCTTGTGCAAGCAGCACACATGCTATTGGTGAATCCTATTGGGTAATACGAAGAGGTGATGCAGACATAATCCTTTCCGGAGGAGCTGAAGCTGCTATAACACCTCTCACCATCGGCGCTTTCGGTGCGATGCGTGTTCTTTCCCGGGATAATAGATTGCCCTCTAGAGCAAGTCGCCCCTTTGATGCACAGAGGGATGGGTTCGTGATGGGTGAGGGGGCTGGCCTTCTAGTTTTGGAGAGTCTACAGTCGGCCAAGAAAAGAGGGGCTAAAATATATGCTGAAATCCTTGGATATTCTGCTACTTCGGACGCCTTTCACGCTACCGGAATGCGTGCAGATGTCGCCGAATATATAAGGGCTATGAGCCAGGCTCTTGAGATGGCATCTATAGAAAAAAACGACATCGACTACATTAACGCCCATGGTAGTTCCACTCCCATGAACGACGTTGCTGAAACACGTGCTATTCGAGAAGTATTCGGAGATCGAGCCTATAGAATTCCAGTCAGTGCGACCAAATCTATGACAGGCCATCTACTTAGTGCAGGTGCAGCAATCGAGATCATCGCTACCCTAGTCTCAATGCAGAGACAATGTGTCCACCCTACAATCAATCATTCTAAAACTGATCCAGATTGTGATCTTGACTACGTCGTGGAAGGTTCACGCGAATCTCATCTAGATACCATTCTAAAAAATTCTTTTGGGATGGGGGGACATAATGCATCCTTAGTCCTACGTCGTTGGATATCTGACTAGGAAAGAACCCTCCGTACTTTTTGAACGGGTCGGAGTTCTGTCAAAACTCCGGAAAACTCCCCAACAGCTTTTACCTGAGAAAATATTTTCACTGTTCTAGGATCGGAGTGTTAGCCCACCGTCGACAGTAATAACCTGTCCGGTCAGATAGTTATCAGGTTCCAAAAGCAACCGGACTACTCTGGCGACATCTTCAGCTCTACCGAAACGTGGGATGATACCTTGCTCTACAAAGTAGTCATATTTTCCAGATTCAATTGATTTAAGGGCCATTCCTGCCCGGTTGACTCCAGGAGCAACCACATTTACCCGTATCCCTTCACTACCTCCTCCCATCTCTTTTGCCATTATCTGGGCAGTGTGAATCAAAGCCGCCTTTGGCCCTGAATAATTATAACTTCCAGGAAACAGTCCCACCGCTTGCATCGAAGACAGAAAAACAATGGCTCCAGAGACTCTTTCCGATTTCATCGCGCTTGCGCAGTCCCTGGCCATCAAGAGTGGACCAATGTAGTTTGAGGTTAGGGAAGGCAGCATTTCTTGTCTACTAACAGAAGAAAATTCAACACGGCCTGGATCACCAGTAAAGCAGGCCAACCCATACAGAGCTCCTCCATTCTTTGTACTGGCCTCCAAATACTGACGACGTACATCTGGATCCGTTAAATCACCTCCGATCAAAGTGACATTACAATCACACTCATCCTGCAAGGAACTGGCCAGTTCTTTAGCTCTTTGTCGGTTAGATCTATATCCAACCACCAACGTAGCACCTTCTCTAGCCAGTAGAGTTACTAATGCCGAACCCAGACCTCCGGAGCCTCCAGGGACCAAGATTACTTTCCGGTACAGAGTACTTTTATTAAAGGTTTTATCTGTCATGACAATGAGATTATAAGACGTCCGTTAATTGGAAAACATCTTCGTTCTCTGAGTATTTATAAATAGCCAAACCAAATCGATCAAAAGGCCACGACAAGTTACAAGCGGCTCCGTCAGCTGTTCCTACTTTCTAGCCAACGTTCGGCATCGATCGCCGCTCGACAACCGGCAGCGGCAGCGGTAATGGCCTGTCGATAGACATGATCATGGATATCTCCAGCAGCAAATACTCCCTCCTGACTGGTTCTAGAGCCATCTTTTACTATGATGTATCCGTGCCTGTTCAGCTCCAATTGACCGTTAAAAAATTCACTGTTCGGCTGGTGCCCAATCCCAATAAAAACTCCGTCTACTGGCATCACTGTCTCTAGGTTGGTTTTCAGGTTTTTTATACGGACTGCCTCGACAGCCTTCTTGGCTGGATCCAGAACTTCTAGGACTATCGTGTCCCACAGGAAATCTATCTTAGGGTTTTCCATCGCTCGTTCGGCCATGATCTTAGAAGCTCTTAGCTTATCGCGACGGTGAATGACGGTTACTTTAGAGGCGAACTTAGTCAGAAAAGTAGCTTCCTCCATCGCCGTATCTCCTCCCCCCACAACAATTACATTTTGGTCTCGGAAAAAGAATCCATCACAAGTTGCGCAGGTTGACACCCCATGCCCTATGAGTTTTCTTTCTGATTCCAATCCCATTAACTTAGCTGATGCCCCAGCTGCAACAATGACAGAGGCGGCCTGATAGCTGTCCTCATTCGTCCTGAGTGTAAAAGGGTTTTGCGAGAGATCAATAGATGCGACTTCTTCCAACTTGTAGATGGCTCCAAATCTCTCAGCCTGTTTTTTCATCCGTTCTACAAGCTCAGGCCCTTGAACACCTTCTGGGAAGCCTGGATAATTTTCCACATCTGTGGTCAATGATAATTGTCCACCTGGTTCGTGCCCCTCAAAAACAAGAGGTTGCAAATTGGCCCTCGCCGTATAGATCGCGGCTGTCGATCCAGCACACCCGGAACCGATCACTATCACATTATGTCGCATTACTTAGTTCCCAATTTCCCCTGACATGAAAAACGCAGCTTACACCAGTCCTCATTCGAATTCCAAAAGGGACTGCCCTTAAAATATCCGAACCTCAGATCTAAGTGGTCCTAACGGAGGCCTCAGTATTTCTTGTCATTACCCTTGCTTGTAAGTATGTCTAACAATTAGGCCCAAAACCGACAAGTGATTTCTACATACCTCATTGCAGTACCAGATTAGATTTTTCCTGATAGCATGTCTCCTTAATTTCCTGCAAAGTAAACCACTAATGGCTATTCCAGACCAGATGACTTCTCCTCTCGGGTCAATCATATGCCTAGGAGAAGTTCTGTGGGATATATTCCCAGAAAACAGTCGATCCTTAGGAGGAGCGCCCACCAATACCTGTTTTCACTGCCTGACCTTGGGACACCCCACTGCACTCGTGTCGGCAGTTGGGAATGATCAGGAAGGGGATGCTATTCTCCGGAAACTGCAACAATTAGGTCTAGCTACAAACTGGGTTCACCCGGATCAAAATCTACCCACGGGGAAGGCTGTTGTCGAACTAGATGATGAAGGAACCCCCAGTTATAGAATTCCCAATAAGGTAGCTTGGGATCATATCCCCTGGTCAGAGAATTTGGAGCGGCTCACAAATAATGCTCAAGTTGTCTGCTTTGGCACCCTCGCCCAACGTCACTCAGCCTCCCGGAAAACAATACAACGCTTTTTGTCCTCCTGTAGTGATGCACGCATCCGGCTACTAGACTTGAACTTGCGTGGCACTCATCCCCAGGAATGTGTCATCACTGAATCCCTAGCTCTTTGCAACATGGCTAAACTCAACAAACCCGAGTTCGAAATTGTCTGTAAAATTACCGGGATAGTATCTGAACTGCCCCTTGATGTGCGGGCCCAATCCATACGACAGGCATTTGACTTACAGATTCTTTGGATCACGCTGGGTGTCGACGGTAGTATTCTGGCGGCTCCTAAGGAAACCATTTACCAACCTGCCATTCAGTGTCCGGTGATTGATACCGTTGGGGCGGGCGACGCTTTCTGTGCAGGCCTTCTCTGCGGGCTATCTCGTAACTACCCACTAACAGTTACAACACGTCTGGCGACTCATCTTTCTGCTCGTGTCTGTTCTCACCAGGGAGCGATACCCCAAATCTGAGGCCGAAAAACTCTCGAAAGTTCTTCGCAGTAGTAACAAGATGATACCGAGTTAATTTTAATTGATAAATGATTGAGGGGAAAAGGAAAATTGATTTTTTAAGAACTGAGTCTTGGCGTATCGGTTCGGGAAGTAACCATCAACCCGGAGGAGCCCAAATAGTTTACAGAACGGTCCTTCCAGAGATGGCCCTAGAAAGAGTCACTTCATCAGCATATTCCAGGTCACTACCCACTGGTATTCCAAAAGCAATGCGCGACACTCGCCTGCCTAAAGATTTGATCAAGTTCGTCAAGTAGTGTGCTGTAGCTTCTCCGTCAATCGTGGGATTAGTGGCAAGAATCACCTCAGCGTCCTCGTCTTCCCGTAAACGATCAAAAAGATTTTTGATTTTTAGATCCTCAGGACCAATACCGTTCAGAGGTGAAATGGACCCATGCAGAACATGGTAAGTGCCGCGATAGTGCCCACCTTTTTCGATGGTATGTACGTTAAAGGGCTTTTCCACTACACAAATCTGACTATGCTCCCGTGTGGTATCTGAACAGATGCGGCAAGGATCTATCCCACTAATATCGTTACATTTGGAGCACAGAATTACCCCACCCTTCAGTTCAGTTATCGAGCTCGCTAACTCATCGCACTCCTCGCTAGAACACCGAGTGAGGTAGAAGGCAATTCTTTGGGCAGATTTGGCCCCAATACCAGGAAGTTTTTTAAACTCGTTGATAACGCTCTGCAAAGGGTCTTTTGATTCAGTCATTGTAATTCCGATTAGAATAGGCTCCCGCCTAGACGATCCGCGTGCTCAGCCAATTTGTCATCGACTTTTTTCAAGGCATCATTGAAAGCTCTAGCAATCAGATCCTGTAATAGCAGGCTGTCCTCAGGATCCAATGCTTGGGGGTCAATTGTCACAGAGTCCACATACTTCTTGCCGTTCATTACAATGCGGACTGTACTACCCCCAGCGACACCTTCAAACAGCAGGTCGTCCATCTCTCCGTCCAGTTGCTGCTGAAGTGCCTGAGCTCTCTGCATCATCTGCTGTAATTTCTTCATCTTCATAATCAGTTTTCGACCTCAACTACATACTTTCCCGGAAATGCACGTAGGAAATCTTGGACAGCCGGTTCCTCGGTAGGCGAAGGAGTCTCAACCTGGTCTCCTGAATCCGTTAACTCCACCCGGACTCTTACATTTGAGGAGATCAGCCTGGCACACACCCCTTTTATTTTCTCCTTCATATTCCCATCGATCATCCGGTAATGAAACCCTGAATCTGGGCCAAATACGACCCTCAGACTACTTTTTTCCTAAGGCAATTGTTGGGATCCATCCAAACAAGAATGCAGTCCGATGATGGTCTGCTGGAGATGATCCCCGCTCGTTGTCACAACCTCCGTCTCTGTGATCTT